>JALOQF010000064.1 GCA_025459425.1 Myxococcaceae bacterium
TCTGCCAGAAGTGCTCCGCCGCGTACGCCATCGACGACAAGTTCGTCACGGAGAAGGGGGTGCGCGCGCAGTGCCCCCGGTGCCGGCACCTGCAGATGGTCAAGAAGGGTGACGACGCCAGCGCCCCCGCTGCGGCCCCGCCACCGCCTGCAGCCGGGGCGTCGCCGTTCCTGTTCGATCTCCCCGGCGCGCCTGCGCCTGCCCCGGCCCCAGCGGCCGCTGCCCCACCGCCCGGGGCCGGTTCGCCGTTCGACTTCAGCTTCGCGGCTCCGCCGCCCCCAGCGCCAGCGCCCGCCCCGGCTCCCGCGCCGCTGGCGGCGCCGACGACGCGCAGCCCGTTCGACTTCGATCTCGTCGCGCCACCTCCGCCAGCGGCTCCCAAGCCCATGGCGCCGCCGGTCGCGATGGCGCCGCCTGCGCCCCCGCCGCCCCCGGCGATGCCTGCGTTTCCGCCCATGCCGCCCCCGCCACCGGTCGGCTTCCCCGCCTTCGGTGACGCCGCCACGGAGCCACCAGGCTTCGAGTTCGGCGCGCCACCGCCGGGTGCGCCATCGACGACCTCTGCGGCGCTCGACGACCTGACGGGTGGCGCGGCGGCGAAGTGCAAGAGCTGCGGGAAGGCGATCTCGGATCCCTTCGACATCGCGCTCGGCACCTGTGACGACTGCCGAAACAAGCAGCAGGAGCGCGTCGAGGCCCCCACGCCCGACTCCGAGGCCGGGCGCTCGGAGCGCGTCGACGTCGCGTCCATCGCCAAGAGCGTGACGGCCTCGGCGCAGCGCGGGTTGCAGCCAGTCCCGATTCCGATTCCTCAAACCACCACCGAGCCGGCGCCGATGTCGGTCGCCCAGTCGAACTCGGTGCGCAGCGCGATGCGGGCGAACGCGGCGTCGAACCGGTCGCGCACGCTGGTCGCGGTGGTGGTGGGCCTGGTGGTGGTGGGCGCCATCGGCGGGCTGTTGGCCTGGAAGCGGCCCTGGGTGCGCCGGCCACCCCGGTCGATCGTGCCGACGAACCCGGTGGCGTCGCAGGCCATCGAGGACATCGTCAAGAAGTGGAAGATCAAGTACGTCGATCTCGCCGACGAGGACAGCGGCAACGCGCGCGCCCACGTCGAGGCGGGAGAGGCAGCGCTCGATCGCGACACCACCAGCGGGTACCGGGAAGCGGAAGAAGAGTTCGAGAAGGCGCTGGTGCTCGACACCTCGAGCGATCGCGCGATCGCCGGGTGGGCGCTGGCGGTGGCGTTCGGCCGGCGCGGGGAGATCGACGAACTGACGTCGAAAGCGGCGGACTCGATGCTGGCCGCGGCCGAGAAGCGCAGCGGTGGGCCGGGCCTCTATGCCGCGCACGCCCACCTCGACATCGCGCGTGGGGTGAACCTCAACGACATCGAGTACCGGGCGAACCTGGGGAAGAACAGCAAGGAGCCCCGCGAGAAGGCGCTCGCGCTGCTGGCCATCGGGCACACGCAGCTGGTGAAGAACCCGACCGTCGCCGAGCAGCTCTTCAAGGAGGCGCTCGCGCTCGACGCCAAGCAGAAGCGGGCGTACCTGTTCCAGGCGCAGCTGGCGACCTCGCTCGGCAAGTACCGGGAAGCGGTCGACGCGCTCGAGAAGCGGCTCCAGCTCGACGCCGATCAGTGGGAGGCGTCCGAGACGCTCGCCCGCCTGCAGATCGAGTTCGGAGACGTGGCGAGGGCGCGCAAGGTGCTCGACGAGGCCGTGACGGCGGCGCCGAAGAACCTCCGCGCGAAGCTGGCGGTGGCGATGCTCGCGTACCAGCACCAGCTCGACTACCCGGGCGCGATCGAGGGGCTCTCGCAGGTGCTCAACGCCGGTAACGCCTCGGGGCGGGAGCGCGCCGAGGCCTCGTCGCACCTCGCGACGGTGTACCGGCTCCAGGGCGAGCTCGAACGCGCGAAGGACGCGGCCAACAAGGCTCTCGAGCTGCAGCCCGACCACGTCGGTGCCCGGGTGCAGTTGCTGCTCGTGCTGATCGACACGGGGGTGCTGTCCCAGGCGCGGCTCACGCTCGACTCGCTCGCCGAGAAGCTGCCCGCGGGGCTCCAGCAGCAGCTCGAGGGGCGGCTGCTCCTGGCCGAGGGGCGGCTGGCCGAGGCGCAGACGACGTTGATGCAGCTCGTCGACAAGGACGGCTCGCAGGCCGGGGCGCTCCTGCTCGCGGGCGCGGCGGCCGCCAAGGCCCGGAAGGACGGCAAGGCCTGGGAGCTCTGCCTCAAGCGGGGCCTCAAGCTCGACCCGTACTCGAACCCGCTGCCACCGCTGACGAGCACGTACGTGCGTCAGGCCGACCTGCTCAAGCCGGCCGTGGGGGCGTGGGCCGCGCTCTCGTCGGGCGGCGACGAAGACCCCAACCCACACCTGTGCGAGGGCCTCGTCGCGTGGTTCTCGGAGGACTTCGGGGCCGCCGAGCGGCAGTTCGCGCGGGTGACGGCCATCGACCCGAAGAACGCAGACGGCTTCGCGTACCGGGCGCTGCTGGCCCTTCGGAAGAAGGATCTCGGCACGGCGCTCACGCAGGCCAACCGCGCCGTCGGTGCGAACAAACAGCACGCGCTCGCGCACTTCGCCCTGAGCGTCACGCAGATGGCGGCGAACCGGGTCGACGCCGCCAAGGTGGCGGCCACCCTCGCGAACAAGTTCGGTCCCTCGTTGCTGGGGCCGCGCGTGGTGATGGGTGACGCCGAAGCGCGGCAGAACGGAAAGGACGCGGCGCGGAAGCTGCTCTCGGCCGTGCTGCTGAGCGACCCCTGGTACCGGGACGCCAAGCGGGTGCTCTTCAAGCACGCGCTGTGACGGCCTCGACTCGAGCGCCACGAAGGAGAACCACACGATGCGGGTGCTGCTCCTCGGAGGTGGCGGTCGCGAGCACGCGCTCGCATGGAAGCTCGCGCAGAGCCCGCTCCTGACGGCGCTGTTCGCTGCGCCCGGGAACCCGGGCATCGAGGCGCACGCGCAGTGCCGCGCCATCGACCCGACCAAGCCTGACGCCGTCGTCGACCTGGTGCGCGCGGAGCGAATCGACCTGCTCGTCGTCGGCCCCGAGGCGCCGCTGGTGGCCGGCGTGGCCGACGCGGTGCGGGCCCTGGGCGTGCCGGTGTTCGGGCCGCAGGCCGCCGCCGCGCGCATCGAGGGGTCGAAGGCCTTCGCCAAGGAGATCATGGAGGCCGCGGGCGTGCCGACGGCCCGCGCGCAGGTCTTCCGCGACGTCGAGGCGGCGGCCAGCGCGGCGGCGAAGGGCGGGCCGGTGGTGGTGAAGGCCGACGGGCTGGCGGCAGGGAAGGGCGTCGTCGTCGCCGACTCCGGCGCCGAGGCCGCCGAGGCCGTGCGCGCGTTGGGGCGTCTGCCGGCGGGCGAGCGCCTGCTCCTCGAGGAGCGGCTCTCGGGGCCGGAGCTGTCGGTGATGGCGCTGTGCGACGGTGAGCGCGCGGTGTTGCTGCCGCCATCGCAGGACCACAAGCGGCTCCTCGACGGCGACCAGGGGCCGAACACCGGTGGCATGGGGGCCTACGCGCCGGCGCGGCTGCTGTCCGACGACGCGCTCGAGGCGGTTCGGCGAGAGGTGATGCTCCCCACGCTGCGTGAGTTGGCGCGCCGGGGCACGCCGTTCCGCGGGGCGCTCTATGCGGGGTTGATGTTGACGCCCCAGGGCCCGCGGGTGCTCGAATTCAACGCCCGGCTCGGGGATCCCGAGACGCAGGTGCTGATGATGCAGACGGCGGACGACCTGCTGCCGCTCCTGCTCGCGGCGGCGAACGGTGCGCTCGTCGACCGGCCGCTGACGGGTCGCTTGGGAGCGTCGGTGGGCATCGTGCTCGCGGCGCCGGGCTACCCTGAGGCTCCACGAACGGGACAGCCCATCGCAGGCCTCGGCGGGCCGTTCCCCGAGGGGACCCTCGTGTTCCACGCGGGGACCCGCCGTGTCGATGGGCAGGTGGTGACGAGCGGCGGGCGGGTGCTGACGGTGTGTGCGCGGGCCGAGTCGGTGGCGGCAGCGCGGGCGGAGGCGCTCGAGGCGGCTGCTCGTGTGCAGTTCGAAGGGCGCCAATACCGTCAGGACATCGCCGCACGAGCGCCGTAGTGCGCTGGCCCGTTCGCTCGAGGTGGGCCGCCGTCGGACGCGGTTCAGTCGAGGCTCCCGCGCCTGTGCACGTCGAGGGGCGCCAGGACCGAGCGCCGGAGCTGCGCTGGCCCGTTCGCTCGAGGTGGACCGCCGTCGGCCGCGGTTCAGTCGAGGCTCCCGCGCCTGTGCGCGTCGAGGTGCACCAGGACCGATCGCCGAAGCTGCGCAGGCCCGTTCGCTCGACGCGTCGAGGCCACGCGCTGCGACAAGCAGGTGTCCTGAGACGTCGAGCGCTCGAGCCTGGGCCGCGCTCCAGTCGACGCGAGCCGCCCCGAGAGCGTGCATCACGGCGGCGCTCGCCGAAAAGCGGCGAAGCGTGCGGCGGTGGACGTGCAGCGTTCGCTGGGCGCGCTCGTCCAGGAAAACCGTGCGGCCCTTCACCTTGCGTCGAGAGGTGCCGCCGAGGCGAGACGTCGCTGGCGGCGCCGACTCAGTGCAGACCAAGCGCCCGGCGGTAGACCTGCAGCGTGCGCTGGGCGCACTCGTCCCACGAGAACCGCGCGGCGCGGGCGACGCCGGCTTCACTCAGCTGCCGACGGAGCCCCTCGTCACGAAACACGCGCTGGCAGGCCTCTTTCCACGCCGACTCGTCGTGGGCTGGCACCAGGAGCCCGGCCGTCCCAACGACTTCCCGATGCGCGCCCGCGTCGGCCGCGATGACGGGCCCTCCGCACGCCATCGCCTCGAGCGCCGGGAGCCCGAAGCCCTCGTAGAAGGACGGCACCAGCACGGCGCAGGCCGCTGCGTAGAAGCGCACGAGATCGACGTCGGGCAGCGGAGACAGCTCGAGCACGGACTCGTCGAAGCCCAGCGCGCGGCGGGCTCCGCGGCCGGCGAGGAGCGCGAGCGGCGCTGGCAGGGCCGTGGCGATCGAGCGCAGCACCTTCATGTTCTTGTGCGGCTTGATGCTGCCGATCGCCGCGAAGTACCGCGCGGGAAGCCCGCGACGCGCCCGGAAGTCCTCGAGCTCCGACATCGGCGGAACCCGAAAGGCCGCATCGACGCCATTGCTGATCACCTGGAGCCGCTGAGGTGCGAGCGCCAGGTGCCGGGCGATCTCGCCGCGGGAGAACTCGGACACGGTGATGAGGGCGCGCGCCCGCTTCACCCGTGGCCCCACGACGAGGCGGTAGTACGCCGTGCGCGTGCGCGACCGGCTCTCGGAGAGCGCGAGGTGGTTCGCGTCGTGAATCGTGGCGACGAGCGGGCCCCACCACAGCGCCGGCACCGAGAAGCTGGTGGCGTGGAAGAGCTCGGGCTTCAGTCGCGCGAGCGACGCGGCCAGCGCCGGCTGTTCGGTCGCCGCGAGGAACTCGGCGGGGCACTTCACCAATGGAATGCGCGGAGCGAGCTCGCCCAGATCGTTGGGCACACCGTCGGGGCCGGTGAGGCCGATGAACTGCCACCCCGGCTCGAGGGGGGGAATGCGGCGGGCCAGCTCCAGGGCGTACCGAGCGATGCCATGCAGCGGACCGCGCACCATGCGCAGGTCGATGACGACTTTGACCACGGGCCTACCGTACCGCCGACGGCAGAGCCCGGGTGACTGAAACAACCATGGCGAAGCCGCCGAGGTGGTATTTCGACGCCCGTGCGGGTGGCGCTCGTGCACGACTGGCTGGTGACGTGGCGGGGAGGCGAGAAGGTGCTCGCGGCCCTCGCGGAGCTGTTCCCCGACGCCCCCATCTACACGCTCTTCCATGACGCCAGCGCGATGCCGGACGCCATCGAGCGCCACGCCGTCGTCTCGTCCTTCCTCGATCGGCTCCCGGGGGCGCGCACGCGGCATCGACAGTTCCTGCCGTTGATGCCAGCGGCGATCCGCGCGCTCGACCTCGGCACGGTGGACCTCGTCATCTCGTCGAGCCACTGCGTGGCCAAGGGCGTCCGAGTGCCTCCGGGAGCGCGGCACCTCTCGTACGTGCACGCGCCCCTGCGCTACATGTGGGATCGCTTCGACGACTACTTCGGGCCCGGCCGCGCGTCGGCGCCGGTGCGGTTGGCCGCCCGGGCGTTGCGGCCGGCCTTCCGTGCGTGGGACGTGGCGACGGCCGCGTCGGTCGACCGCTTCGTCGCCAACAGCGCCCACGTCGCTTCGCAGATCGCAGAGCGGTACCGCCGCTTCGCGACGGTGTTGCACCCGCCGGTCGAGCTGGAGCGTTTCTCGACCGGCTCGCTCGAGGGGCTGGGCCAGGGCGGCTACTTCCTCTGTCTGGGGGCGCTGGCGCCGTACAAGCGCATCGATCTCGCCATCGAGGCCTTCGGGCGGCTGGGCCTGCCGTTGTGGATTGGCGGCGCCGGGCAGTCGGAGGGGTGGCTGCGCAACCTGCCACCTACGGTCAAGGTGCTGGGGCAGGTGCCCGACGCCGAGCTCCCCGGGCTGTACCGCGACGCCCGGGCGCTCGTGTTTCCCGGCCTCGAGGACTTCGGCATCACCCCGCTCGAGGCCCAGGCGTGCGGGCGGCCGGTCATCGCGTTCGGAGGGGGTGGAGCGCTCGAGACGGTGACGCCCGAGACGGGCGTCTTCTTCGCCGAGCAGACGGTGGATTCGCTCATGGCCGCGGTGCGCCGCTTCGAGGCCTTCGAGCGCGAGTTCGACCCGGCCCGGGCCCGTGCCCAGGCCAGCCGCTTCACGAAGGAAGCCTTTCAGGAAGGCATCCGCCGCGAGGTGGATTCCCTCGTTCTGGCGGGGGCTTGAGGCGGTCTGCCGGGGCTGTGCTAAGGCCACCGGCGACGTGTTCACCCGGCTCCAGCGGTTCTACAACTCGATCAAGCTCTTCGCCGACGTGGTGACGCTCGCGGGGGCGTTCGGGCTGGCGTGGCTGACGCGCTTCTCGGGGCTGATGGCGTTCGAGTCGGTGCCGCCGACCGCCGACACGCTCGTCATCCTGTCGGTGGTGCTGGTGGTGTTCCCGCTGACGTTCCGGCAGGCGAACCTCTACACGACGAACCGCGCGCGCAGTCACGTGGGCGAGGTCTTCGAGGTCTTCAAGTCGACGATCCTCGCCACGACGCTGCTCGTCGCCATCACCTTCTTCTTCTACGAGCGCTACTCGCGCATCACCATCGCGCTCTTCACCGTCTACGCCTTCGTGGGCGTGAGCCTGGTGCGGCTCGGGTTCCGGGCTGCGTTCAACGCGCTCCGCCGGCGCGGCTTCAACGAGAAGAAGATCCTCGTGGTGGGGGCGGGCGAGCTGGGCCAGCGGGTCGTCGAGACGATCGAGTCGCACCGGGAGCTGGGCTTCACCGTCACCGGGCTGCTCACCCGCAAGGCCGAGAAGGTGGGCACCACCATCAAGGGCAAGCCGGTGCTCGGGCTGATGACCGAGCTGGGCGCCGTGCTCGATCGCGCGCCGGTCGACCAGGTGATCCTCGCGCTGCCCCTCGAAGACCAGCCGGTGCTGAAGGAGCTCATGGAGCAGCTCGCGCTGCGCACCGTCGACGTGAAGCTCGTGCCCGATCTCTTCAACTACGTCACGCTGCGGGGTGGGCTCGAGGAGTTCGGTGGGCTCCCGATCATCAGCCTCCAGGGCGCGCCGCTCGAGGGCTGGAACCTCATCGCGAAGCGGGTCTTCGACGTGTTGTTCTCGGTGCTCGCCATCGTGCTGGCGGCGCCAGCGATGCTGGTGCTCGCGGTGCTGGTGAAGGTGACGAGCAAGGGGCCCGTGTTCTACCGGCAGGAGCGCATGGGCATGGATGGGCACTTGTTTCAGATGCTCAAGTTCCGCACCATGCGCACCGACGCCGAGGCAGCCGGGGCGGCCTTCGCGACCGCCGACGACCCGAGGCGCACGCCCATCGGCACGTTCCTGCGCAAGTACTCGCTCGATGAATTGCCCCAGTTCTTCAACGTCCTCGTGGGCGACATGAGCCTCGTCGGTCCCCGGCCGGAGCGGCCGGTCTTCATCGAAGCCTTCAAGAAGCAGATCCCCCGCTACCACCTGCGGCACATGGTGAAGTCGGGCATCACCGGCTGGGCGCAGATCAACGGGCTGCGGGGCAACACGTCGATCCAGGAGCGGATCGACTACGACCTCTACTACATCGAGAACTGGTCGCTGCTGTTCGACCTGAAGATCCTCCTGCGCACGGCGTTCGGCGGCTTTCTCTCGAAGAACGCGTACTGACATGGGTGCCCTCGTCCTCGCGGTGTTGCTGGCGCAGCTGCCGCCCCTGCCGAAGGGCCTGCCGGGCGTGGACGAGAAGCGCCCGAACATGAAGGCGAGCGAGGCGGCGAAGCTGTACTTCCTCGCGGGCGATCTCGCGACGGCGCGTGACTGGTGCCAGCGTGGGCTCAAGAAGGAGCCGAAGCCGTGCGGCCCCTTCCTCAAGCACCTGGCCGAGTACGCGTTCTTGATGGGCAAGTACGAGCCGCTCACGCGCGAGGAAGCGCGGCAGGTGCTCGAGTTCGACCGCAAGCTGTCTCCGGGCACGATGGGCAACCTGACGAAGCCCATTCATGAGCGCTTCGTGGTGGGGCCGCTGGCACGCGCGCGACTGTGGGCTCAGCAGGGCGCGGCCGCCGCGGCGGTGCGCTTCGTCGACGAGGTGCTCGAGGTCGATCCGTCGAACGCCGAGGCGAAGGGGCTCCGCGCCCAGTTGTTGGCGGCGGCCGATGGCGGCGTGCCGTTCGACGCCGGCCGCTAGCGCGCGTCTGCACGAGATCTGCACGGGGATTCCGCGCGGACTTCATGGTGACGCCACGGCCGGGGCATCGGCGCCGGCGTTGCTGTGGGCATGAACGAACAGCCCAGCGCTCCAACCGTCGTCGCTCCTGCTCCGCCTCCGGCCCGCCCTCCCAGACGTCGACGCTGGCGGGCGCTGCCCGTCATCGGCGGCCTCGTCATCGTGTGGACCGCCACGCTCGTCATCGCCGGCCAGGTGGAGTCGCGCGACGACTTCGCCACCTCGGAGCTCGCGTCGGGTGTCGAGGAGCGCTGGGGGGCGCCGGTCGATCAACCCGCCCCGTCGGTGCGCGCCGTGCCCAGCGGCACCGTCTTCACCACCCTCGAGCCGATGGCGCTCAGCCAGCAGCACGTCACCGTCGACGCGGTGATGAACTACCGCAAGCGGGGCCTGCGCTTCTTCTCGGGCTTCGACTTCGCCTTCGCCGGCCAGTACGCCGTCGAGAACCCGAAGAGCTCGGACATCGACGTCGCGTTCGTCTTCCCCATCGAGGTGAACAAGGCGCAGGTGCTGATGAGCGATCTGCAGTTCCTCGTCGACGGCGCGCCCGCCCCGATGGAGCTGGGCGCCGAGCGCAACCGCCTCGTGTGGACGGGCCGCATCGGCGCCAGAGAGACGCGGCGCTTCACCATTCGTTACCGGGCGCGGGGCCTCGACTCGTTCACCTACCGCCTCGATCCCTCGCTGCCCGCGCGTGACGTCAGCCTGCACGTCGGCGTCATTGGCGGCGACAACTTCGACTACCCGGCCGGGGTCTTGTCGGCCTCGTCGGTGACGCGCTCGGGCGACGGGCTGGGCCTCGACTGGCGCTTCTCGACGCTCGAGTCGGGGGTGTCGCTCGGCGTGGTGCTGCCGTCGCTCAAGTCGTGGGACGGCGTCATCGCCACCATGGCCCGGCGCGCCTGGTTCCCGTTCATCGCGTTGCTCGCGCTGTTGTTCGCGCTCGGCGTGAAGCACCGCCGGCCGCTCGCCTCGTACGAGACGCTGCTGGTGGCGGCGGTGTTCGGCTTCACCTTCGTGGTGGTGGCGTACCTGGCGGCGCTGGTGTCGTTCGAGGTGGCGTGGCCGGTCGCGGTGCTGGGCCTCGGGGCGGCCTTCACGGCGTGGATGACGAAGCTGATGCCCGACGAGGGCTGGCGCACCTTCGCAGGGCTGTGGCTCGCGACGATGGGCCTGCCGACGCTGGCCGTGGTGGCGCAGGGCTACACCGGCGTCATCTACACGGCCGAGCTGCTGGTGGGCCTCATCGGCGCGCTGGTGTTGTCGACGCGGGCCTCGGTGCGCGCGTGGCTCGACGATGGTGCGGCGCGGCAGGCGGAGGTGTCGTCATGACGGTGATGCTGATGCTGGTGCTGGCGGCATCACCGTCGGGCACGGCGACGGTTCCGCTCGGTGAGCTGGTGGAGCTGCTGCAGCCGACGACGCCCTCGACGCGAGGCTCGGCGGTGGTGACGTCGGCGACGCTGGTGGGACGGCCGGGTGAGGCGGGCTTGTGGCTCGAAGCGTCGGCGACGGTTCGTGTGGTGGGCGACGGCCCGGTCGAGGTCCCACTCCTCGAGCTGGGGCCGCTGGCCGTGGCCGAGACGCTGTCGGACGACGAGAAGGCGACGGCCGAGCTGCGGGCGGGGGTGCTGGTGGCGCGGTGCCACGCGTCGGGGAGCTGCTCGGTGACGGCCCGGATGCTGCTGCGGGGCGGGCGTGACGGGAAGCGATCGACGGCGACGTTCGCAGCGGCCGCGGGGCTCCCTCCGACGCCGCTCAAGCTCGACGTCGACGACGGCCTCTTCGAGCTCCCGGGCGCGCAGGTGGTGCGGGAATGGGGCGGCTACGTGCGCTTCTCCGAGCGCGGGCGGTACGACGTGGCCTGGGTGTCGAAGCAGGGAGAGACCCGCACCGCTACCACGCAGCGCGCGCCGGTGGAGCCGCTGGTGCGCGAGGCGGTCAGCCGCTGGGTGACCACCCTCGAAGGGCGGGCCACACACGAGCTCAAGCTGACGCTGCAGGTGGACCGGCCTGGGACGCTCGTCGTCGAGGCGCCCGCGGGCCAGCGCGTGCTTCGGGCGCGGGTGAACGGCGTTCCGGTGCCGGCACAGGTGGACGACTCGCGGTTGTCACTCGAGGTGGGCCCCGTCTCGCTCGGGGCCGCAGAGGGGACGGTCGAGATCGCCTGGGCCCAGGAGCTGGGCGTGTTTCACCTCTCGGGCCAGCTCGAGCTCGTGTCGCCGCGGGTGTCCTGGGCCGTGTCGAAGTGGACGACGCAGACGGTGCTGCCGAAGGTGTTTCGGTACGTGCGGCTCGGCGGCTCGATGGAGCAGCTTGGCAGCGAGGCCGACGCGGAGGGCGCGTTGCCCGGGCGGTCGCTCCAGTTCACCCAGCACCTCATCACCTCGAGCGCGCCGACGCTGTCACTGGGGTACTCGGTCGACCTGACTGGCAGCTACTTCCGCTGATCGCTTGCGCGCACCGGGCCGGGAGCGGTCAACTTGCTCCGTCGTGCAGGCGCTCCCGTCGGTCATCGTCGGCGTCCTCTGGGGCGCCTTCGCGTTCTTGCTGGCCGTGGGCCGGGTGTGGTGGCCGCGGCTGACGAAGTGGTTGTCGATCGTCATCGCCGTGGGGCAGTTCGTCGCCATCATCGCGCTGGTGGCGTTCATGCCGTCGCTCGAGGGGCTCTCGTTTCAGCTCGACGTGGTGCGCGTCGCGCTGTCCGGCGTCTTGACGGTCGGGGTGCTGGCCGTGGTGACAGAGCTCACCGTCGGGATGCCGTGACGTCGGTCAGAGCGGCACGGCCCAGATGAAGCCGTCGTTGCCCTCGTTGCCGACGATGATCAGGCGATACGACTCGACGATGCCCGAAACGTTCGTCCACGCCAGCGCGACCGGCACCTGGTTGCCTGGCACCGGCCAGGTCTGAACGCGGTAGGCGTTCAAGCTCACCGTGAAGTTGATCACCACGACGTCGGTGAGGCCGTTCGCCCCGTGCGGAATGGTCTGCGTCCCGAAGGTGCCAGGCCCGGTCGAGGCAGCGAGGATCAGCACGGTGTCCGGGTCGGGGCCGTTGATGGCGTCGACCACACGCAGAGGGCCGCTCGAGGTCGTCACGCCCTGGTCTGCGCCGGTCAGGCTCAACTTCTGGACGACCAGCTGGGTCGCGTTCGTTGGTCGCTGCCCGGCCAGCATGATCGCCGTCTGCGTGCCCACGAGGCGATGGGGTGAGGTGCCTGAGACGCTCCCGAAGGTCGGATTGAGCGTGGGACTGCCGAGCGTGTTGAGCCGCGGGTCGGCGGGAACGAACGCCGTCCACGGACGCTGGTCTGGGACATTCGAGAAGGTCGTTCCGATGCCACAGGTCATGTGGCACCGGAAGCCGACAGCGAGCGCGTTGGCACCCGGGAGCTCGACGACGTCATCAGCTGCGAAGGAGAGGGAGCCAGCGAGGATCTGGGTCTGACCCGTCGAGCTGAGTGGGACTCGATGGAGCTGACCACCGAGGCCGCCCGTACGCCGTTCCAGCAGTGCGATCACGGGAGCGCCAGCGTCAGGGGCGACGTCGAGGACGCGGAGCCGCGCGAAGCGGAAGTCGGCCACGTTGCCGAGGGCGATGGTCGAGCGCGCCCCGGTGTTGAAGCCGGCGAGCGGGTCGACCGGAGCGATGTTCCACGTCGGAGGACCGCCTCCCACGATGGTGTTCGCGAGCGCGACGACCGTCGTGCCGCGCGCATTGCTGGCCAGTGCTTCAGGCACCATGGTGAAGCCGCTGAAGGTGGGTGAGCCGGCATCACGACTCGTCAGGTCTGGCGTCCATGCTTCGAGCCAGGTGCTCCCGCCGTCGGTGCTCTTCCGCATCGTGGCGACCGTCAGGTCGGTCGGCTGGTTCGCAGAGGCAAAGCGCGTCACGGCGACGAAGGGCGTGCCCACGAAGGACTGCGACGCCACGACACCAGGAATGCCACCGGCGGCACCGCCTGAGGTTCCACCCGCTGTACCACCCGCCGCTCCACCGGCTGTACCACCCGCGGACCCACCGGCTGCACCGCCCGCCGCACCACCGGCTGTACCGCCCGCCGCACCACCGGCTGTACCGCCCGCCGCTCCACCGGCTGTACCACCCGCGGATCCACCGGCTGTACCGCCCGCCGCTCCACCGGCTGTACCACCCGCGGATCCACCGGCTGCACCGCCCGCCGCTCCACCGGCTGTACCGCCCGCCGCTCCGCCGGCTGCACCGCCTGCGGATCCACCGGCTGTACCGCCCGAAGCTCCCCCAGCAGCACCACCCGAGGATCCACCGGCCATCCCGCCCGAAACACCACCCGCCACTCCCCCAGCGCTTCCTCCGGCCACGCCAGCGTCCGCGATCCGGCAATAGCCGAAGCCCTCGATCGGTACGCACACGAGCCCGGTCGGGCACTGGCCCTGGGCATCACACCGGAACAGCGCGTCGGGCGGCGTCGCACAACCGGCCACCGTCACGAGTGCGCCCAACACCACCCATCTCGCCATGATCGAAGATTCTCTCAGCGCCTCTCCGCAGGAGCCAGCGGGACCGTGATCCGGAAGTGGGCCCCAGGCGATCGCGAGACGAGCGTCACCGACCCACCGAACGCCTTGATCAGCGCCGTGGCGATCGACAACCCGAGGCCGGTGCCGCCGGTCGTGCGCGCGGTGGTGAAGAAGGGCTCGAAGATGCGCTGCGCGTTGGCCTCCGAGATGCCCGGGCCGTCGTCCTTCACGTCGACGGCGGCGGTGCCTCCGAGGCGGGCGCATGACACGGTCACCGTCGCCTGTGCCCCCGCGTGCGCCAGTCCATTCTCGACGAGGTGCGCCAGCGCGGCGGCGAGCGCGTCAGCGGGAATTCGAGCCACGAGCCGCTCGGACGAGGGGGCCACCGTGATGCGCGGCGCCGCCAGGGCGCTCACGACCTGATCCACGTCGGTCGTCGCGTTCGAGGCGGTCGCGATGTCGGCGCGCGCGAGGAGCAGCAGTCGCTCCACGAGGCGCGTGAGCCGGTCGACGTCTGCGCCAAGATTGCCGAGGAACTTCCGGCGCTGCTCGGCGCTCAGCGCCTCGAAGTCATGCTCGAGCAGCTCGATGGCCCCACGCATCGACGCGAGCGGTGTCTTGAACTCGTGCGACACGCTCGAGGTGAACCCCTGGATGTAGCGCGCTCGCTGATCGAGCAGCGCCGCCATCGTCTCGAGGCTCGTCGACAGCTCGGCCAGCTCGGCGACCCGGGGCCTCGCGATGGCGCGCGCACCGTCGGCGTCACCGCGCGCGATCGCCCGCGTCTGCCGAACGAGCGCGCGGACGGGCCGGACGATCACGATCGACAGCCCGAGCACCACCAGCGCCACCACGGCGACGAGCACGAGGGTGGTCGCGCCGAGGCTCTTGCGATCTCCGTAGACGGCCTTGGCGAGCGTCATCGGCGTGCGCAGGAGCAGCAACACCGCCCACACACGCCCCTCGCGCACCACGGGCAGCGCCACCACGACACGAATCGCATTGGAGCGTGACAGCCCCTCGAGGGGCGAGTCTCTCGGGTCGGCCTGGCGCTCCCGCAGCAGGCTCACGGCCTCTCCCGTGAGCGCGCGCTGGAACTCGACGCGGCTCTCGACCGATCGGCCCACGGCATCTTTCTCGGTCGACGCCACCACCACGCCGTTCACGTCGACCAACCTCAGCCCGGCGAGCGTCGTGCGGCTCACCTCATCGAGGAGCGGGCTCAGCGCAAGGCCGGTGGCGAGCGCAGCCGGGTCCGCCGGCCCGGCTGCCGGAGGCGCAGGCGGCGGCGCGGGGAGCACGGGATCGTTCGCGCGCAGCATCGGGACCAGTGGGGTCAGGCGTGGATCTGCGGCGCGTGGGCGGGCTGCGGTGGCGACGAGGCCGTAGCTCGTGGGCGCGTCGAGGTGGCGGGCGAGCTCGGCCGCGACCACCTCGGACAACACCGCACCCTGCGACAGCAGCTCGGCCTCGGTCTGCCGCACGAGCTGGTCGTCATAGAAGCGAACGAGCGACAACCCACCGATGGCCGACACCATCGCCACCACCGCCACGGCGGCCAGCACCATCCACAAGCGGGGGAGCCACCGAGCGGTCACGGCAGGCCCAGGCGGTACCCCACGCCATGCACCGTCTCGACGACCGCTCCACCGACGGCGGCGAACTTCTGCCGCACTCGCCGAATGTGGCTGTCGACGGTGCGATCGCTCACAACCACGCCGTCGTAGGCGCGCTCGATCAGCTCGTCGCGCGAGAAGGCGCGGGTCGGCGCCCGCAGCAGGGCCGCCAGCAGCTGAAACTCCATCACCGTCAGCGTCACTTCCTGGCCACCCCACGTTGCGCGCCACGCGTCGAGGTCGAGCGTGAGCGGGCCACGGGTGAGCACCTGCGCGGTGGGGGTTGCGGGCGGTGCAGCCAGTGGCTCGGCGCGACGGAGGACGGCCTTGACCCGCGCCACCAGCTCCCGCGGCGAGAAGGGCTTGGTGACGTAGTCGTCGCCGCCCAGCTCGAGGCCCAGGACCCGGTCGAGCTCGTCGTCGCGGGACGACAGGAAGACGATCGGCACGCGGCTCTTCGCACGGAGCCGCCGACACACCTCGAAGCCGTCGAGCTCGGGCATCATGAGGTCCAGCACCACCGCCTGGGGCGCATGGGCCTCGAACGCCGTGAGCCCCGCCCTGCCGTCGCCGGCCTCGATCACCTCGAAGTGCTGCAGCTCCAGGGCGACGCGGACGACCTCTCTGAGGTTGGGATCGTCGTCGATGACGAGAATGGGGGCGCGGGCCACGGCACGAAGTCTAGCCGCGGCCACGGCCGTGGCGTTACCGCGCCGTCATCGGGCCGAGCTCCGCCACCTGCGAGCCGGCTGGTCGGAGCCTGGCTGAGGCCTGGGCGCTGCGGCCGCCGGTCGGTTGGACCCAGCTCCATCCCGGGAGCGTCGCGGGCGTTGGCACGTGGCCGTCACGGACCTCGGTGGGCCGACGAACGTCGCGCAACAGCGCCCCCTGTGCGACCAACGTGCGGTGGTGGGTGGTGTCGATCGGTGATGTGTTCCACCAGTCGAGCCCGGGCCGGTCGGCGTGGGTTCCTTCACCCGTGAGGATTCAGCCGGGAACCCCGCCAGCCCGGCGGTGGCTCACGGTGACGACCATGATGGCCTTCGTCATCGGCGCAGTGTTGGGCGTCGTCTTCGCGGTGCTGGGCGCCGGCGGTGGCATTCTGGCCGTGCCGGTGTTGCTGGTGGTGTTCGGCACCTCGCTGCAAACGGCGACGGGCGCGGGCCTGGCGGTGGTCTGGGCAGCGGCGGTCAGCGGCGCGGTGTCGCACGCCCGCGGCGGGCGGGTCGACGCGAGGGTCGCCGCCAGCTTCGGGGTGCCGTCGATCGTCGGGGCCGCGCTGGGCGCGAAGGTGCACGCGCTCGTCCCGGAGCGGGTGACGATGGTCGCCTTCTCGGTGGTGCTGCTGCTGGCGCTGGTGGCGCTCTTCCAGCCCCGGCGGGCGGTCGCGGGCGCGGGCCCAAAGGTGGCGCTCATGGTGCTCGCGGGGCTCGCGACGGGCGCGCTGACGGGCTTCCTCGGAGTGGGAGGCGGCTTCCTCATCGTCCCAGCGTTGACGCTCTTCGCCGGGCTACCCCTGCCCCGGGCGATCGGTACGTCGATGGCCATCATCGCGTTGGCCAGCCTCTCTGGCGCTGTCATTCACCTGGTCGAAGGCCACGTGCCCTTCGAGCTGGTGCTGCCGATGGGGGCTGGCGCGGCGCTGGGGGCCTTTGCCGGTGCCCCGCTCGCCGGGAAGCTGCCCGAGCGGCCCCTGAAGCTGGGGTTCGCGACGCTCGCCACCGTCGTCGCGGTGGGCATGCTGGTGCGGGCGGTGAGCCCCTGACGGGGCTGAATCGTTCCACCCGGTCCTGGGCTCCAGTCATCACCACTTCGAGCCCGGGAGCCGCCCATGCAGATCGAGCCCTTCTTCGACGAGCGCACCTTCACCCTGACGTACGTCGTCTTCGACGAGGCCACGCGCGACGCGGTCATCATCGACCCGGTGCTCGACTACGAGCCGTCGGGCGGCAAGCTGTGGACCGAGTCGCTCGAGAAGGTTGCGGCGTTCGTCGATGGCAAGGCGCTCACGGTGCACTTCGTGCTCGAGACGCACGCCCACGCCGATCACCTCTCGGGGAGCCAGTGGCTCAAGAAGCGCTACGGCTCGAAGGTGGGCATCAGCCGACGCATCACCGAGGTGCAGGGCGTCTTCAAGGACGTTTTCGCGCTCCACGAGCTGCCCACCGATGGCCGGCAGTTCGACGTGCTCCTCGACGACGGGCAGGTGCTGCAGGCGGGCAGCCTTTCTCTGAAGGCGCTCGCGACCCCCGGGCACACGCCGGCGTGCATGAGCTTCGAGCTGGGTGACGCGGTCTTCACCGGCGACGTGCTCTTCCTGGACGACGTGGGCGTCGGTCGCTGTGACTTCCCGAAGGGCGACGCAGCGGCGCTGTACGACTCGGTGACGACGAAGCTCTTCTCCCTGCCAGACGAGACGAGGCTCTTCGTTGGCCACGACTACCCGCCGGCCGGGCGCAGCTGGCGCGCGATGACGACGGTGGGGAGCGCGAAGCGGTCGAACGCGCAGCTCACCGCGGTGATGGCCAAAGCCACCTTCGTCGACAGGCGCACGGCGCGCGATCGCACGTTGGCTCCGCCGCGGCTGCTGTTCCCGTCGGTGCAGGTGAACATCAATGGCGGGCACCTGCCGGCCGCGCAGGCGAACGGGCGCCGCTACCTCGTGACACCGCTCACCGGGCTCTGATCGACGCGCCCTTCACGGTGAAGCGGAAAAAAAGAACGGCCCCGGTCGCCCGGAGCCGTTCCCCCCTCCGCTGCGCGGTCGTGACAGGGATCGCCCGAAGCATCCCCCGTCTGGGCTCACCGAAGGAGCCCCGTCTCACGCAGCCCTGTTCGGGTGGAGCCGAAGCTCCCCGGTCGCCCCGGGAGCTCGCTCGCGAATCACTCAGCTGCAGCCGGTGGTGGCGCCGCAGTTGTGGCACTTGTAGCAAGCGCCGTTGCGCACGGTGATGGTGCCGCAGACGGGGCAGGGCGGGGCGTCGGCCTGGTTCAGGAACGAGAACGACGTACCCTTCGCCTCGGCCGCCACGGGCGCGGACGGAACCGGCGCCTTCGGCAGGCTCTGCGCGGCGGCCACCTTCTTCGCCTCGGCCTCCATCAGGCTCTCGGTCGCGCCTTCCTGCGGCAGGAACTTCAGCGACAGCCAGCGGAAGATGTAGTCGGTGATCGACTTCGCGATGGGCAGGTCGGGGTTGTTGGTGAACCCGGCCGGCTCGAAGCGGGTGTGGCTGAACTTGTCGGCCAGCACCTGGAGCGGCACGCCGTACTGCAGCGCGAGCGAGATGGCCGTGGCGAACGAGTCCATCAGGCCCGAGACGGTGCTGCCTTCCTTCGCCATGGTGATGAAGAGCTCACCCGGCTGGCCGTCCTCGTACATGCCGACGGTGAGGTAGCCCTCGTGGCCGGCGATCGAGAACTTGTGGGTGATGGCGCGGCGCTCGTCGGAGAGGCGGCGGCGAGCGTCACGCTGCACCTGCGGCGCGGGCGCGGCGACGGCCTCTTCCTTCTTCTTGGTGTCCTTCGAGGTGTTGAGCGGCTGGCTGCGCTTGCACCCGTCGCGGTAGACGGCGACGGCCTTGAGGCCCGCGCGCCACGACTCGAGGTACGCCTGCTCGATGTCTTCGACGGTGGCCTCGTTCGGCAGGTTGACCGTCTTCGAGATGGCCCCCGAGAGGAACGGCTGCGCCGCGCCCATCATCTTGATGTGCCCCATGTAGTGAATGGAGCGGCTGCCCTTGGCCGGCTTGAAGGCGCAGTCGAACACCGGCAGGTGCTCGGCCTTGAGCGGCGAGCCCTCGATGGTCTCGTGCTTGTCGAGGTAGCTGATGATCGACTCGATCTCGGTGGTGCTGTAGCCGAGCTTCTGGAGCGCCAGCGGCACCGTGGTGTTGACGATCTTCAGCATGCCGCCGCCGACGAGCTTCTTGTACTTGATGAGCGCGATGTCGGGCTCGATGCCGGTGGTGTCGCAGTCCATCATGAAGCCGATGGTGCCAGTCGGCGCGAGCACGGTGACCTGCGAGTTGCGGTAGCCGACCTGCTCACCCAGCGCGAGCGCCTCGTCCCACACCTTCTTCTGCGCGGCGTGGAGCCGGCCCTCGGTCTTCTGCACGGGCAACTGGTAGGCCGCCTTGCGGTGCTTGCGGATGACGCCGAGCATCGGCTCCTTGTTGACGGCGTAGCCCGCGAAGGCGCCCAGGTGCTCGGCGATCTTCGCCGACTGCAGGTACGCCCGGCCCGCCATGAGCGAGGTGATGGCGCCGGCATAGGCCCGGCCCTCGTCCGAGTCGTACGGCAGGCCGCCGGCCATCAGGAGCGCGCCCAGGTTGGCGTAGCCCAGGCCCAGCGGGCGGAAGTCGTACGAGTTCTTGGTGATGCGCTCGGTCGGGTACTTCGAGAAGCCGACGATGATCTCCATGCCCAGCAGGGTGACGTCGCACGCGTGCTGGAAGGCCTCGACGTCGAAGTCGCCGTCGATCGACCGGAAGTGCATGAGGTTGAGCGACGCCAGGTTGCAGGCCGTGTCGTCGAGGAACATGTACTCGGAGCACGGGTTCGACGCGTTGATGCGCGCCGTGTTCGACGAGGTGTGCCAGGCGTTGATGGTGGTGTCGAACTGCAGGCCCGGGTCGCCGCAGTGCCACGCGGCCTCGGAGATCTCACGGAACACGTCGCGCGCCCGGTAGGTGTCCATCGGGGCGCCGTCACGCACCGCGCGCGTCTGGAAGGCGCGATCGTCGACGACGGCCTTCATGAACTCGTCGGTGACGCGCACCGAGTTGTTCGAGTTCTGGAAGAAGATCGACGAGTACGCCTCGCCGTTGAACGAGCTGTCGTAGCCGCCGTCGATGAGCGTCCACGCCTTCTTCTCTTCGTTCACCTTGCAGCGGATGAACTCGAGCACGTCGGGGTGATCGACGTTGAGGATCACCATCTTCGCCGCGCGGCGCGTCTTGCCGCCCGACTTGATGACGCCGGCGAAGGCGTCGAAGCCCTTCATGAAGCTGACCGGGCCCGAGGCGGTGCCGCCGCCCTTGAGCATCTCCTTCGACGAGCGAATGGGCGAGAGGTTCGAGCCGGTGCCCGAGCCGTACTTGAAGAGCATGCCCTCGGTCTTCGCGAGCGTGAGGATCGACTCCATCGAGTCCTCGACCGAGTTGATGAAGCACGCCGAGCACTGCGGGTGCTCCTCGACGCCGACGTTGAACCAGACGGGCGAGTTGAAGGCGACCTTCTGGCGCAGCAAGAGGTGCGTCAGCTCTGCGTGGAAGGCGGCCTTGTCTTCGGCCGACGCGAAGTACCCACCGGCCTCACCCCAGCCCGTGATGGTGTCGGCCACGCGGCCGACGAGGCGGCGAACCGAGGTCTCGCGCTCCGGCGTGCCCGGCGTGCCGCGGAAGTACTTCGACGCGACGACGTTGGTCGCCAGCATCGACCACGACTTGGGAACCTCGACGTTCTTCTGCTCGAACACCACCTTGCCGTCTTCACCGGCGATCGACGCCGTGCGGTACTCCCAGGCGATCTCGTCGGCCGGATCGACGCCGGGCGTCGTGAAGTAGCGCTTCACCGTGAGGCCCTGGCGCTTCCCGTTGCGCGGAACAGCGCGGCTGTCAGCGGCGGCCACAGCGGTCGGCGACATCACGTTCATCGAAGCCAGCTCCTTCTCCATCTGATTTCCCCTCTCTGGTGCGGCAGTGTCTACGTGGGTTGACTGCGGGTCTGGGTAACGGGTGACGACTGATCAACCCTCAGGCGGACGGCCAAGAGGGCTGCAAAGACTGAAAGGTGGGAGATTTCGCACCCGGGATCCCTCCCGGACCGGGTGCTACAGGGTGCTTCGCCTCCGAATTGGGAGGCGCGTTATGCGCTCGCCACAGCATGGTGTCAAGCCTAGAGCCCCAACATGTTGTGTCAAATTTTCGTCCGATACCCAACACTTAGGGGGTTTTTGGTCCGCCACGGAAAAGTCAAGCGCGTCGCAGGCCGGTAAATCGGCCCGGGATCGCGCGGGGATGGAAAGGTGCGACCTTTCCCGCATGAGAGCCCCTTCTGGGTATGGTCATGGCCCTACATCACTTTTCATCGACCCCCATGGGAGCGATCGTGGGGTTTGCTGAAAGTCCGTGCTGAAAGCTGATCAAACTCCGCTGGGAATTGCCCTGGTTTTCGAGGAGGCGAGCCGGTTTTGCGCCCCCGCACCATCAGCGATGGAGCCCCAGCGACCTCCGCGAAATGGTCGCTGGCGACAGGCCAACGCTGGCGTGGTCGCGCGCACGCGAATATCAGCTCATCGCATGCCGCCTCCGTACGAACGCCAGGTCTTCGTCTGCACCAACCGCCGCCCAGACGGCTCGCCCCGGGGCTGCTGCGCCTCGAAGGGTGGCGAAGAGCTGCGTCTGGCGCTGAAGAAAGAGGTCGACGCCCAGGGCGTGAAGGGCACGCGCGTCAACACCGCGGGCTGCCTCGACGCCTGCGAGCGCGGCATGGCGATGGTCGTCTACCCGGAGCAGGTCTGGTACGGCCCGGTGACGGCCGCCGACGTGAAAGAGATCGTCGCCTCGCACCTCAAGGGCGGCCAGGTGGTGGAGCGCCTGCGCATGGCGCTGCCCATCGAGCGCAAGAAGGACTGAAAACACCTCGGGCCGGCGCCGCCCTCCTGTCTGGTGGAGGACGACCCGGCCCGTCGGGTCCAACCGGTTGCGGTCGTGTTACCGGCGGCTGCCGAACAGCCGCAGGATGTTGAGGAACAGGTTGATGAAGTCGAGGTACAGCATGAGCGCGCCGTTGACGGCGAGGCTGCCCGCGCTCGCGTACCCGCTCGAGGCGTGCATCTGGCGCAGCTTCTGGGTGTCGTAGGCCGTCAGCCCGGCGAACACGACGACGGCGGCGCAGCTCTTCACGAAGCCCAGCAGGTCGCTCTGCACGAAGATGTTGATGATGCCGGCGAGCAGCACGCCCACGAGGCCCATGAAGAGGAACGTGCCCCAGCCCGACAGGTCCTTCTTCGTCACCGTGGCGTACACGCTCATGGCGCCGAACATCGCGGCGGTGATGCCGAAGGCCGTGCTGATGCTCCCCAGCCGGTAGGCGAAGAAGATCGCCGACATCGTCAGGCCGGTGAGGAACGAGTAGCCCAGGAACAGGCCTCCTGCGGCGGCCGCCGGCAGGCGCGGCGCGAGGAACGACAAGGCAAACACGGCCACCAGCTGGAGGATGACCAGCGGCAGGTACCAGCTCACCACCATCGAGAAGGCCGACTGGCTCTGCGCGACGAACCAGGCGGTGCCAGCGGTGATGGCGATGCCGCCCACCATCCACCGGTAGACCTTCGCCATGAAGGCGTTGGCGGACTCCTGCGCGAGGACCGACGCGGCGGACGGAAGTCCGTACTCACGCTGGTGCTCGGTCTGCTGCGGTTCCCAGGCCATGCGATGTGCTCCTTGTGACGACGAGACGAACGAACGACGCGATCGACTGCTTCCAGATGCCGGGTCTACCTCACCCGAGCAGCCAGTGCCGAGTGCAACCCGGCGGCGACCTCGGCGGTGAGTAAGGGCAGCACCCCGCCTCCGCCAACGATGTTGACGATGTGTGACACCGACCCGCGACACACGCCGCCCCAGGCTGGCTGATCGGCCAGCCCCACCGACGCGTATGAGGAAAAATCGACGAAGAGGTCAGTCCAGACCTGCGTTTCGGCGCGGCAGAGCAGGTGGCGCTCGGGCGTGATGTCGATGAGCTGTTGCACGACGAAGCCGCCGCCGGTGCGATCGGCCTCGGCCCGGGTACAGGTGTCCTGCCAATCGAGCGCCTCGCCGTAAGCCGCCTTCACGCGATCGCCGAACGAGGCCTCGTGCCGGGTGCGGCCCACGAAGACCGCGCGCCCGCCGTAGTCCCAGGAGCGCTTGAGCACGTAGCGGTCCGGGTTTGCCTGGACTTCCTTCAGCAGCGCCTGGCCGCGGAAGGGCCGCGTCCACGGTACGCTCTGCGCGATCGCCTCGAGCTCCTCACCGGTGAGAGAGGCCGCGTTCGCCAGCGCGCCGTCCTCGAGCGCCTCGGAGAGCAGCCCGAAGACCGCCTTCACCTCGACCTGCGAGGCCGGCGGGTTGAGCACCACCGCGCGCGTGCCGTTCTTCTCGGCGAGCAGCGCCTTCACCGTCTCGGCGCCAGCGAGGTCGGCCTCTTCGAGGCGCCGGACGAAGAGGTGCCGGTAGACGAGATCGACGGGTTTGCCGTTCGCGAGCAGCACGTCGTCGCCCGAGAAGGCGAGCTGATCGGGGTGCACCACCTCGGCCTCGACGCCGAACGCGTTGAAGCGCTCGCAGAGGGCCTGCTGCTCGGTCAGCTGGGCGTCACGGCGCCGGCACAGCAGCACCATTCGCCGCGGCAGCGGCCCGGGCCGCACCTTCGTGTACCCGGCCATCAGCGCGTCGAAGAGGGCGCGGGCGTTGCTGCCGTTGGCGCGCTTCCACGCGGCCACCTGCTCGTCGCTCGCGCCGGCGTGGCGGCCCACCACCTCGAGGAACGTGTGCGCGGCGATGTCGCTGTACGCCTGCATCGCGGGGATGGTGGCGTTGAGCTCGAGCGCGTGCACGGCGTCGCTCACGAAGAAGTCGACGCGGGTGGTGACGAGGGTGTCGAGCTGCCGGAACGTCAGCTCGGCGAGGTGCTGCTCGAGCGGAGACAGCCCATCGAACACGAGCTCGCGGCGCAGCCCGCCGAGCACCGCGCGCGACATCTTGAGGCCGGCCGAGGCCAGGCGCGCCGCGAGCCGCTGTCGGCGCTGGTTCTCGGCAGCCTCCACGATGACGGGGGTGGCCGTGATGGGAATGGGCACCACGGCGCCGTCGTCCTTCTTCGTCACGGCCAGGCCCCGCTCGGCGGCCAGCTTCGCCAGGGTGGGCCCGAAGTCCTTCGCGCCCCGCTCCAGCGCCGCCCTCAGCTCGTCGGTCATCGCTTTCGTCATCGCGCCCATCGTGGAATGACCATGGCCGTGCGCGGGGCCTCACGCAAAGCCAAAGCGCACCCGAAAGGCCGACCAGATGAGCAGGGTGGTGGAGTTCTTCTTCGATTTCATGAGCCCGTACTCGTACCTCGCGGCGACCCGCGTCGAGGCCGTGGTGGCGCCAGCCGGGGCGAGCGTGCGCTACCGCCCGTGCTTCCTCCCCGGCGTGCTGCGCGCGACCGGCAACCGGGGGCCGGCCGAGATCCCCGCGAAGCTGGCCCACACGTTCAAGGACCTCTCGGACTGGACCGAGGCGCTCGGCCTTCCACCCCTTCAGGTGCCGGCGACGTTTCCGTTCCTCACCACGCAGGCGAACCGCGCCGCGTTGGTGGCCATCGACGAGGGGCAGGGAAACGCCTTCGTCCGGCCGATGTTCGAGGCCATCTGGCGTGATGGGCGCGACGGCAGCGACGAGGGCGTCATCGCCGAGGTCCTCACGGCAGCGGGCCTCGACGCAGCGCGAGTGCTGGCGGCGGCCTCGAGCCCCGCGTTGAAGGAGCGCCTCAAGGCCGCGACCGACGAGGCCGTCGCGCGGGGCGCCTAC
>JALOQF010000365.1 GCA_025459425.1 Myxococcaceae bacterium
CTTCGCTTCCAGTGTCTCGGCCTCGGGCCGTCTCTTAATCATCCCCCAGAAGTCGCATGCACCGACTGGGCCCTCAACCCCACCCCTGAACGGTTACCCTCGAACTGGTATGGCTTGTTGGCGTCGTTGGAGATGAGCAGAGGCGCTGGGTCAAGGACCGTTCCTGACGCAGAGATTCTGACCGCCCGAAGTGACGAGCTCTCGAGCCACAGCACGAGATAGTCCCTGCCGTTGCTGGCGACGACCGGGTTGATTTGAGCCTCGTGGTGGGGGGCACGGTTCGGGATCACAGGGAGCACCAGCGGTACTCGGTCGAGAAGAACACCGTTCCCGTCGAGTCGAGCCGCCAACACGTCCCTATTGTCGTCGAAGCTGGTCCCGGTCCAGGCGGCGAGGTACCCCGACCCGTTGCTGGCGACGGAGATGCCTCCGAAGCCTGCAAGCGACTCGCTGCCCTGCAACACCGGCTCATCGACGTCGAACTCCGGCGAGATGAGCGGGTCGAGCACCACCGGAAACCGGCTCGCCTGCAGCACCGCCTCCGGCACGCGCAGCACCAACGCCCCCGCCTCGAACACCACCGGCACCGTCGTCTCACGATGGTCCGCGTCGACGAAAGTTCCATGGCCGACGCGAAACCCGAGGCCTGTCGTCACGTCCACCAGGTGTTCGCCTGACGCCGTCGCGCTCCGATGCGCGGCGCCCTGCACGGGCACCGTGACGACGAGGTCTCCCGCCTCGCCCGGGAGCCGCTCGAAGCGCCACGACTGTTCGACCCCCACGTCTTCATTCTGCAGATGCTCCGCCCACCCTTCGCCACGCAGCCACAGCGTCCCATCATCGGCCTGGGTCGCCACGAGGCCGTCCGTGCTCGCCGTCCACGCACCACGCTCGAGCCTCGCGGGGCCGAGCCTCACCGGAGCGCTCTCGACGATTCGCTGCGGGCCTGCCAGCGCGCGCGGGAGGGGCACGTCAGGCCGATGGCGCGCCGTGAGCTCGAGCCCCGCCGACGAGTGACGCACCGAGAACCCGGTGCCGTGCGTCGCCCAGCGCTCACCGTCCCGCTCAAACGCGCGCTCCACCTGCCGAACGATGGCCGACACGTCGAACGGCGCTGAGGTGATGGGCGGCGAAGGGGCTGGTGCCGAAGCGGGCTCCGTCGCCGGACACGCGACGAAGGCAACACACCCAACGAAGACCGACGCTCGAAGGACCCCCATGCGTGTCAGTCGAGCACGATTCTTCGGCGCGAAACAGCCACCCCTGCCCGACGCGCGTCACCCGTACCGGACCTGCACCCGCTGCACGAGCCCCAGCAGCGCCTGCTTCACCGCCTCGGTCGTCGGCGCCTTCACCAGCGCCCAGCCCTCGCCCTCGTACCCGGTGGCGCGCGGCATGCCCACCTTCGGGGTGCGCATCTCGACGAGCGCGTCTCCGGCCGCCTCGATGGCCTGCGGCAATCCATTCACATCCACCACGCGGTCGCCGCGGCCCTGGCCCCGGAAGAACGCCGCGCCGCACGCCCACTTGCGAGGCTTTGGCGTGAAGCGGTCAAAGGCAATCAATTCACACCAGTCGTCGACGAAGTTCGTCTCGTGGGCCAGGCCCATCATCGGCATGATGTGTACGCCCGGCGGCCGCGCGCCCACCTCGCCCACCACCATCTGGTTCGACTCGGTGAGGAACCACTCCATGTGCGTGAGCGCCGTCGACGCCTCCTTCGACCCGCCCGAAAACAGCGCCGCGAGCGCGGCCTCGTTCACCGGGTGAAACGCCTTCCACGGCTCGCCGTCCTGCTCGCGCGGGAGCAGCACGCAGTACTGCATCCACGCGTTCTCGAGCACCTCGAGCGGTGTGGGGAAGTAGCGGGTGCCCGAGCGCCACACGGCCTTGCCCGCGATGGAGACCGTCTCGCACGTGTGCTCGCGCCCGCGCACGAACTGCTCGACCTGCACCGGCGCGTTGAGCGACGGAGACAGCCCCATGCGCGGCAGCGCGTCGATGTCGTCGGCCGACTCGAGCCGGTACGTCGAGCGGCTGCCCAGGCCCGCGGGCGGCTTGGCGATGAGCGGGTAGCCCAGCCGCCGCGCCACCGCGCGCACGTCGTCGAGCGAGCTCGCCAGGTCGCTCTTCGCCACCGGTACGCCCGCCTCGCGCAACACGCGCTTCATCTCGTCCTTGTCGCGAAAGCGCCGGGCGTGGGCGAGGCCCATGCCGGGAATGCCGGCCAGCTCGCGGGCCTGGGCGAGCGGGAGCTGCAGCTGCTCGAGCGCGCCGGTGAGCCGGTCGATGGGGCCGACGGACTTCGCGAGGAATTTGCACGCCTCGGCGAGCTGCACTCCGTCGAGCGGGTTCTGCACGCGGTAGTGGCCACCGTGCAGGTGGGGCTTCAGCGCGCCGGGAATCGCCTCGGCCGGGTCTTCACTGATGACCGAGACGGTGAGGCCGTCGAGCTTCGCGAAGCCGGCGACGTAGCGGTTGGTGTTCTCGAGGAACTTCGGAGCGACGAAGACGAGGTGGCGCACGTCACCGACATACGTCGAATCGTCGCGGGGAACGAGTCACGGCGTGGTGGCGGCTCGACCGACGGCAGGTCGCTCCGGGCGCTTCAGACCGCGGCTGGCACGAAGCCCGCGCCGTCTTGCGCGAGCACGAGCTGGCCGCAGGCCGCGGCGATTTCCCGGCCGCGCGGCCAGCGCACCAGGCACAGCTGCCCCTGCGCGACGACCCGCTGGTGAAAGGCCAGCACCCGCTCGTGCGTCGGCGTCTCGAGGCCGGTGCCCGGGTACGGGTTGTACGGAATGAGGTTGACCCGCGCTGGCAGGCCTCGAAGCAACGCCACGAGGCGGTCGGCGTCGGCGTCGGTGTCGTTGACGTCCTTGAAGAGCACGTACTCGACGAAGGTGTCGCGGTCGGGGTCGCGCTCGGCGGCCTCGCGCAGGGCCTCCATCAGCGCGGCGATGGGCCACGTCTTGTTCTGCGGCATCACGCGCGTGCGCACCTCGTCGGTGGTGGCGTTGAGCGAGAGCGCGAGCGAGGCCTTCGACTCTTTCAGGAAGCGCACCATGCCCGGCAGCACCCCCGAGGTGCTCACCGTGACCGACTGGTACTTCAGCTGCGGGAACGGCCCCTGCGTCAGCACCTCGACGGCGCGCAAGACCTCGTCGAGGTTGTCCATCGGCTCGCCCATGCCCATGAAGACGACGTTGCGCGCGGGCGCGTCGGCCGGCGCTTCGCTGCGCGCGAGCAGGTACTGGGCTACCATCTCTTCGGCCTTGAGCTGGCGAATGAAGCCGAGCTCCTTGGTGGCGCAGAAGACGCACTTGCGCGTGCAGCCGGCCTGGCTCGAGATGCAGATGGTGCTGCGCCCCTTCGCGGGGATGCGCACCGTCTCGACCTGCGAGCCCGAGAGGTCGAGCGCGTACTTGGTGGTGCCGTCCTCCGAGACGGAGCGCTCCACCACCGTCGGCGTCGTCAGCCCGTGCTTCTCGCGGAACGGGCCCCACACGCGGTGGCTGACGCCCGGCACCACCTCGGGCAGCGCCGTCGGGAGCGACCGCTGGGCCCCCAGCCACTTGAGCAGCTCGAGCGCCCGCTGGCGGGACGACAGCTCGCGGGTCAGCTCGTCGAGGGTGAGGCCAGGGAGGTTGCGCATGACGACGGTGAGGCACCTCGCAGAGGCCGGGCGGGGCTGTCAAATCGGCCCGGCCCGTTCCTCGAAGGACCTACTTCTTCACCGCCTGCAGCTCGGTGGTGAAGGCCGGCGCCGCGAGCGCGCCCTTGAACTGTTCGTCGTCGCGGTACTTCGCGAGCGCGGCGATGCGGTCCTTGTTCGACGGGTGCGGCTGGAAGATGCCTCCGCCGTCGGCGAGCTTGGCGATGAGCTTCTCGTACTCGGCCGGGTCATAGCCGGCGAAGGACATGTATTTCGCGGCGGACTCATCGGCGGCGAACTCGTTCTTGCGCGCGCTCTCCTTGTCGGCGCCGTTGCCGACGCTCACGAGCGCCTGGACGATGAGTTCGGTCAGCTTCTTGATGGCCTCGGCCCCGAGGTTGCTCACGTCAAAGACCGGGCTGTTGACCGCGCCGCCAAACAGCGTCCCGAATCGGGCCACGTCTCGCTGGGCCTGGTCGATTCCCGACGTCAGCCCCTGCTGTTTCGCGAACTCTTGGGCATCCTGCGCCTTGAGGGACAGGCTACACAGCTGCTTCTTCTGCAGTTTGTAGGCCTCGAGGGCGTGCCTGCCCGTGACGTGACCAATCTCATGTCCCAGTACACCGGCGAGCTGCGCCTCGTTGTCGACGACCCTGAGGAGTCCGGTGGTGACGAAGACGTATCCGCCGGGCGCTGAGAAGGCATTCACCGACGGGTCCTCGAGCACCATGAACGTCCAGCGAATGTCAGGGCGCTCCGAGTTCGCCGCCAGCGCCTTGCCCACCTTGTTGACGTACTCGTTGAGGCTCGCCCGCTCGCCAGTCGGTGGCGCAACGTCTTTGTTCGCGAGGGAGTCGAGCGCCTTGCCGGTGACGTCGGGCGACAGCTCGGTATACGGTCCCTTCGTCTTCGAGCCGAGGACGACGGCCACGGCGCCACCAATCTCCCGCTCTTCCTCCCACGTGACTTGCTGGGTCCTCAACTTGTCGCACTCGGCCTCGCGCCGTCGCGAAGATTGTTCCGCCGCCTCCGCCCGGCGAGCACCCTCGGCAATGTTGCCCCCCTTTGCGCCCTGGAGAAACGCATTGACCGACGCACACGAGGTGACGAGGGCCACCGAGGCCACGAGGAGCTTCTTCACTTGCCACCTCCCTGCGTGCGCTTCTGGACGAACGCCGTGGCGTCCTTCGGGTCGACGGCCTTCGCCGTGGCCTCGACGCTGATGAGCGCACGGGCCAGCTCTTCCTGCGAGGGGTTGCCCGACGCCGTCTTGAGCGCACCGCCCGAGAGCGCCTTGGTGGCCGCGCCCGACGAGGCGAAGGCCTTGGCGTCGATGGGCGCCCCGTTGTCCTTCGCGAGGTTCTCGGCGGCCGGCTTCGACGGAGACAGGTTCGCCTGCAGCGTGTAGCCCTTGAACTTGCCGCTCTCGACCTTGTGGAACTGCTTGTTCGTCTCGTCAGCGCCGTTCCAGACGACCTCGGCGCCGGGCTGCAGCGTGGTGACGGCCTTCGCCTTGGCGTCGGCCTTGTCGAGCACCTTGGTGTCCTTCGACTTGATGTACAGCGTGCCGCCGGGCTTCACGGCGAGCGCAGGCGCAGCGAGCAGCACGCCGCCGAGCGCGAAGTGGGTGAGTCGTCGTGTCATGAAGGTCCTCGTTGGGTGGGAGTTCACTTCTCGAGCGCCACCGAGCCGTCCCAGTCGGGTGGTGGCGGATTGAGGGAGAACTGAAAGCAGCGTGACTTCAGCGTCTTTGCGGGCCCATCGGAAGGGCGAAGCGACAGCACCCGGTCGAACGCATTCTGCGCCTCGGTGAAGCGGCGGCTCCGGTAGAGCGCCAGCGCCTGCGCGTAGGCGTCGTGCACGGCGAGCGTGTCTGTGTCCACCTCACCAGCCAGGCCGACGAGCTCGTAGATGCGCGTCGAAATCGACTTGCCCGCCACCTTCACGGTGTCGACCTCGCGCGCCACCACCTCGCCCTTCACCGCCTCGTACGTGTTGTGCCCGATGAGAATGAGCGTGTCGTAGTTCTTGTTCGCCGCCTCGAGCCGCGCAGCCAGGTTCATGCCGTCGCCGATGGCCGTGTAGTCGAGCAAATCGTCCGAGCCGATGTTGCCCACCAGCAGCGTGTCGGTGTTGATGCCGATGCGCGTGTAGACGTCGGGCAACCCCTCGGCAGAGAACTCGGTGCGCAGCGCCGCCAGCGCCCGCTGCACCTCGAGCGCGCCCTTGCAGGCCTGGAGCGGGTGCGTGGGCGTCTGAATCGGCGCGCCGAAGAGGGCCACCACCGCGTCACCGATGTACTTGTCGATGCAGGCGCCGTGCTTTCTCAACGCGGGCGTCACCGCGCTCAAGTACCGGTTCAAGAAGCGCATGAGCCCCTTGGGGTCTTCCCGGAAGGCCTCGGAGACGGTCGAGAAGCCCTTGATGTCCGAGAAGAAGGCCGTGACGCGTTTGGCCTCGCCGTCGAGCCTGGGCAGCACCTTGCCCTCGACCATCAGGTCGACGAGGTCTTCCTCCATGTAGGCGCGGAAGAGCTCCTTGATGCGCTCGCGCTCGCGGCCGGCGAAGAGGCGCTCCCAGGCGACGGCCAGCACCGACGCGATGGTGCCCGCGAAGCTCGGCATCGCCGACAGCACGTGCACCTTCGTCAGCACCAGGAAGCTTCCGGTGAGGAGGAAGAAGCCCACGTAGATGAGCGCGGGCCAGCCGACGTCGACGAAGACGTTGCGCACCACCAGCACCAGCGCGCACGAGAAGAAGCACATGAAGAAGGTGAAGAGCACCGAGGCCCACAGCGGCGCGTCGGTGATGAAGCCGCCGTGCAGCAGGTTGTCGAAGGTGGCCGCGTGCTTCACCACGCCCGGCGTCGAGGCCTCGAGCGGCGTGGCCTGCGCGCCGTCACCGGTGCCCAGCGCGAAGCCCGCGAGGAAGACGTACTTGTCCTTGAAGAGCTCCTGCCCCTGCTGGCGCTCCTTCAGCTTGAGCACGTCGACGAGGCTGATGCTGCGGAAGCGCTCGTCGAGCGTGCCGCGGTAGTCGATCCACGCGGCGCCATCGCGGTCGATGGCCCAGCTGCGGGGGCCGATGGTCAGCTTGCCCGGCTCGATGGTGATGGAGTCGGCGCCGAGCGCGTCGGCCATCGCCGCGACGGGGAATGTGACGTAGGTGTTGGTGCCGTCGGTGTACGCGAAGCGCGTGCGCCGCATCTTGCCGTCTTCGTCCTTCTCTTCGATGACGAGGCCATACCCGGACACGGCGTCGCGCACGGCGTCGATGGTGGGCACCGGGTGCGCCGGGAGCATGCGGCCGGTCTTGACGCCGGTGTCGTCGGTCTCGGGTTGCTCCGGGAGCTTCTCGAGCTCGACGCCGCCCTTCACCTCGACGGGGAACGCGTAGACCCGCGCGTTGTCGGCGAGGCGCTGCGCGAGGGCCTTCGCCGCGGCTTCGCTCTTCGCGCCCGCGTCGGCCACCTCGTCGCTGGGGAACTCGTCCGACGGGAACTCCTCGGAGGGGAACTCCTCGGGCGC
>JALOQF010000366.1 GCA_025459425.1 Myxococcaceae bacterium
CGAAGCAGACGTCGTTCCGCGTGCCGTTGCGGTTCGAGCGGGTGCGCGCCTTCTACGAGAGCCAGTTCACCGAGGCCGAGCGGGCCGAGGTGCAGCTCACCCTCGCCGGGACCAGCGGCAGACGAACGCTCACCCTCGTCTCACGCCGCGCCGACGACACCTGGCGGAAAGCCGTGGTGCGCGAGGGCGAGCTCGACACCCTCATCGAGGTGACGCCGCTCATCCGCCTCGGAGAGACGGCCATCGAGGGAAACGGAAAGCCGCTGGTGCAGTTCGTCATCGGCCGCTCGGCCGACGTGAAGCGCGCCGTCGAGACCATCGGCGACAAACACGTCGAGCGGATCCGCCGTTGACGTCACGCCCCGAAGGCGGTCACGGGCAGGTGTAGGTGCCGTTGGAATTGAACGCGCATTCGCCGTTCGGCACCGAGGCGCAGTACATGCGCCCGTTGGTGCCCATGCGGCAGTTGTAGCCACACTCGTTGACGCCGTCGGTGCCCATTCGGCACTCGGGCTTTCTGGACTCGACCGCGCGCTGCATCGCGGCGGCCTGCTCGCGCTGCGCCTGGGCCTGGGCGCGCTGCACGGCGAGCTGCTCCGCGTGGTGGCGCTCCGACTGCACCAGCTGCTGCTGCGTCGACAGGAACTGCAGACAGGTCGCCTTGACCTGCGGGTCGGTGCCGTCGGTGATCACCGCGCGCTGGCAGCTGCGCGTCGTGGCCCGCAGCCGGAGCGTCTCGAGCTGAGCCGGAGGAACGAGCAGCTCGACCGAGTAGGGGCCCTCGGCCTCGCCGGCCGCAGGGAACTTCGCGCGCAGCGCACGCCACCCCTGGCTCTCGTTGGTCTCGACGACCGCGAACGACAACGCGCCGTGCTCGGGCCCCGTCTCGGCGGCCTGCTTCAGGGCCGCGCTCCAGAGCTGCTCGCGCGAGAAGGGCCCCTGGCAGGTGACGTCGGTGACCTTCGTCGCCGGCATCACGACGTTGCAGCGCGGCGTTGGCGGCGCTGCAGGCGGCGACGAGCGAATGACGCGGGACGATGCGCAGGCGGAGACGACACTGACGACGATGAGGGCGTGAGCGAGCCGCATGGCGCGCGGCTCCCTAGCCGAGCCGTTTCCACCTCGTCAAACGGCGTTCCCTCGGATTCGTTCGAGGCCCCAGCCGTGCCTCCCGTCGAGCGACGCCACCCTCGCTCAGGCGCGGAATGGGTTCTGGAGGATGATCGTCTCGCCCCGCTCGGCGCCGACCGACACGCACACCACGGGCACGCCGACGATCTCTTCGATGCGGCGCAGGTAGCGCTGCGCGGCGGGAGGCAGATCTTCGATGGTGCGCGCGCCAGCCAGCGACTGCTCCCAGCCCGGGAGCTCTTCGTAGATGGGCGTCACCCGCGAAAGGTCTTCCAGCTCGCCGGGCAGCTCGGTGAGCCGCTGGCCGTCGAGCTCGTAGGCCGTGCAGATCTTCAGCGTCGAAAGCCCCGACAGCACGTCCATCTTCGTCACGGCGAGGCCCCAGAGGCCGTTGACGCGCGCCGCGTAGCGGAGCACCACGGTGTCGAGCCACCCGCACCGACGCGGCCGGCCCGTGGTGGCGCCGAACTCGGCGCCCACCTTGCGCAGCCGCTCGCCCGTCTCGTCGCCGAGCTCGGTCGGAAAGGGCCCTCCTCCGACGCGCGTGGTGTAGGCCTTCGAGATGCCCATCACGCGGTCGATGGCCGTAGGGCCGAGGCCCGAGCCCACCGCCGCGTTGCCGGCCACCGTGTTGCTGCTGGTGACGTAGGGGTACGTGCCGTGATCGACGTCGAGCAGCGTGCCCTGGGCGCCCTCGAAGAGCATGCGCGAGCCCTTGCGCACGTGCTCCGAGAGGTAGAGCGAGGCGTCCTTGATGTGGGGCGCCAGCCGGCTGCCGAGCACCGCGTATTCCGACACGATGGCCTCGGTGTCGAGGAGCGGCTCGTCGGCCTTCGCCTTCTTCGCGAGCTGGGCGATCTCCTCGAGGGCGGTCTGCAGGCGGTCCTTCACGCGGCGGCGCAGGCGCTCGACGTCGAGCAGATCGCGCATACGAATGCCCCGGCGCACCACCTTGTCTTCGTAGGCCGGGCCGATGCCGCGGCCCGTGGTGCCGATGGCCGAGCCACCGCGGGCCTTCTCGCGCAGCGTGTCGAGGTGCTTGTGCCAGGGAAAGATGACGTGGGCGTGCTCGCTGATGAGGAGCTGGGTGGGGTCGGCCAGCAGGCCGCGGCTGGTGAGGCCGTCGACTTCCTTCATCAACACTGTCGGGTCGACGACGCACCCGTTGCCGATGACGCACGTCTTCCCTGCGTGAAGGATGCCCGAGGGGATGAGGTGCAGCACCGTCTTCTGCCCGCCCACCACGAGCGTGTGGCCGGCGTTGTTGCCGCCCTGGAAGCGCACGACGACCTGCGCGTGCTCGGTGAGCAGGTCGACGACCTTGCCCTTCCCTTCGTCACCCCACTGCGCACCCACGACGACGACGTTCGGCATGGGGCGACTCATAGCCCATGGCGCGGTGGGGACCAGCAGGTCCGTTGGTCACGTGACGGGCGGGTCAGCCGTGACAACGCCCGACGTACCCACACCCGAGCGCCTCGCACCGCTCGCGTGGCCGGAGCGCCCAGCGCCCCGACGTCTGCGCGCCGACGAGCGCCTTCGCCTCGCCCACGAGGCTGGCCTCGAGCGCCGCTTCATCGACGTCTCCGAGGAACCGGGGCGCGGCGTCGTCGCTGCGCAAGAACGACACCCCCGCGCGCACCGGCAGGGACGCCTGGCCGAGCAGCCGGCGCGCCGCGAGCACGTAGCACCCGAGCTGAAACCGGTACGGCTCGAGCCCGGACGGCGACGGCACCGACGTCTTGTAGTCCACCACGTCGACCGACTCGTCGATGACGAGCAGATCGATCTGCCCGCGCAGGTGGAGCGAGAACGTGTCGTCACCCAGGCGGAGCACGAAGGGCAGCTCGCGCAGCACTCGCCTCGACGAAGGCAGGCGACGCCCGTAGTCGCTGTCGAGGAAGCGCTTCGCCCAGCGCACCACGTCGTCGTCACGGCCAGTCGGCTCGCCGCTGGTGCGATGCAGCTCGGCGAGCACCTGCTCGAGCGCGGGCGTGCCCACCGCCGACAACGGCACCAGCTCGAGCAGCCGGTGAACCGCGGTGCCCACGCGGCGCACGTCACCCGCGGCGGGCTCGTCGGTCGGCTCCTCGGCCCACTCGAAGCTCGCGGGGCGCTCGGCGAGGCCGACCTGGTGGGCGAGGTGGAACCGACGCGGACAGCTCACGAAGTCCTGCAGCTGCGTCACCGGCAGCATCACGTCACGCGGTCGAACGGAGGTTGGCCGTCGGGCCTTCGCCACCAACTGCGCGGCCGTTCGTTCGAGGGTGGCGGGCTCGTCTCGAGGCGGGGACGCCCCGCGGCCCGGCGGCAACGAATCGACGTCGATCTCGACCGCCAGCCCACGCCCATGGAAGTCGTTGAACCAGAAGTCGGAGAACCGCAGCCACGCCGCCCAGGTGTTTCGCTGGGCCTTCGGCGGCTGGAACCCCAGCACCACGCGGTCGCGCGCGCGGGTGAGCGCCACGTAGAGCAGCCGGCGCCGCTGGGCCTCCTCGCGCCGGCTCTTGAGGCTCCTGCACTGGAGGTAGCGCGCGCTGCCGGTTGGTTCTTCTGCCAGTGGCGCCACCGCGAGGCCGACGGACCGGTCGAAGCGCACGCGCTCACCGCCGGGGGGCGAGACCGCGAAGAGCTCTGGCACCACGACGACGGGCCACTCGAGGCCCTTGGCCTGGTGCACGGTGAGCAGCGTGACGGCGTCGGCGTCTGCGTCGTCGAGCACGTCACCCTGGGCCTCGGCCGGCTCGGTGTCGGCGAGCTCGAGCAGCTCCCCGGCGAACTGCGCCACCGGCATGCCCCGCGCGTCGCGCGCGGCGGCGAGGTCGAGCAGCTTGTCGAGGTTGGCGAGGCCCTGCTCTCCGAAGGGCCCCGCCGCGACGGCGACGCGGTAGTCGAGCGCGTCGAGCGCCACCCGCAGCAGGTTGCGCAGGCCCAGCCGGTCGCGCTCGCGGAAGAGCGTCTGCCACGTCCGGTGGAAGCGGGCCCACCGCTCGCGCTCGCCTGGCGAGAACGCCGAGAAGTCTCCGAGGCCCTCGAGCAGCAGCCGCCGCGGCTCGAGCCCCTTCACCTGCGCGCCGTCGAGCGCGAGTGACACCAGCGCCGACTCGGTGAGCCCGACGAGCGGGCTGCGCACGACGGCGGCGAAGGCGATGGGCTGCGCCGGGTCGGCCACGAGCTGGAGCAACGAGGCGAGATCGACGACCTCTTGCGCCGCGTAGAAGCCGCGGCCCCGCACGATGCGGTGGCGCACGCCGTGCCGCACGAGGGCCTGGCGGTAGCTCTCGAGCTGGGTGAAGCGCTGGAAGAGCACCGCCACGTCGCCGCCCTGCACCGGCCTCGGTCGCCCGTCGCGCCCTCCGCGGGGAACGATCTGGCTCGACGGATCGGCGAGCATCGACGCCAGGAGCCGCGCCAGCGCCTCGGCTTCGGCGGCACGCAGCGCCTCGGTCGTGGGCGCCTCGGCGCCCTCCAGCAAGGCCGCCGGCAACGAGAGCCGGACGAGCGCCGGGCCGGGCGGCGCAGCCTGGCGCACCGCAGTGAGTGCATCGGTGGCGGGATCGAACTCGACCTCGAAGGGCAGCGCCCCACCCTCGCCGTCACCGCGCTGGAGGAAGGACGCGCTCGTCTGGTTGCACAGGGCCACCACCGCGGGCGTCGACCGCCGCGACTGCTGGAGGAACTGGCGCTGCCCGCCGCTGCGCTCGATGCACTTCGCCATCAGCTCGAACACGGCGACGTCGGCGCCGCGGAAGTCGTAGATGGCCTGCTTGCGGTCTCCCACGACGGCGAGGGCGGCTGGCTCGAGCGGCACCTCCAACGTCTCGTTCGAGGGGCCACGACCCAGCTCTCGCGACAGCGGCCGTGGCGCGCCCGCTCGCTGCTCGGCCAGCAGCAGCACCAGCTCGAGCTGCACGCGGTTGGTGTCCTGGAACTCGTCGACGAGCACCACCTGGAAGCGCCGGTGCGCCTCACGGCGGGCGTCGGGCGACTCGCGCAAGAGGTTGCGCGCGCGCACCAGCAAGCCGGTGAAGTCGAGCGCGCCACGCTCGTCGAGCGCCGCCTCGTAGGCCACGAGCGCCTCCTTCACCATCGCGCGCACCGCCGCGTCGTAGGGCGCCATGCGCCACGCCGTCCACAGCGCGCCGGGGGCGTTGGGGCCCTCGCCGGTGCCCTTGAGCGCCTCTCGAATCGGCTTGAGCTCGTCCTTGCGCCAGCCCTTCGAGGCCTCGGCGAGGGCGTCGCGGTGCTCGGGCCAGTTTTCGAGCGTCACCTGCGCGAGGCGCCGGCACACCTCGTCGAGCCGGGGGCGCTGGGCGTCGCGCACGTCGAGCCCGCGCTGGGCTGTCAGCGCGAGGAGGCGCAACCCACGAATGCTCGCGAGGAAGGCCTCCTTCGCCTCGGTCTCGTCCTGCACGGGCACCAGCTCGACCTCGACGCCCTCTTCACGAATGGCGCCCGCCACCCGCACCAGCGACGACACGAGGCCCCACGGCGAGTCGGCGCCGAAGCCGAAGTCTCTCACCAGCGCGCGGGCATGGGCGTCACCGGCCTCGAGGCGCGCGAGCACCACCCGCTCGACGCACTCCGAGAAGAGCGCCTTCGCCTCGCGCTCCTCGAGCAGCTCGAACGCCGGGTTGACGCCGCTCCCGCTGGGCGCCCGGCGCAGCACCTGCGTCATCACCGAGTGGAACGTGCCGATGCTGGCCATGCCGAGATCGTCGCGCACCCCGCGCCAGAAGCGCTTCGGCGGCATCGGCTTGCCCAGCGCCGCGAAGCTGGCCTCGAGCTCGACCTCCCGCACGTCACCGCGCGCCAGCCCGTCGAGCCGCTCGCGCAGACGCTGGCGCATCTCGGCGGCCGCCTTGTCGGTGAAGGTGAGCAGGCACAGGTTCGCGGGCGGCACCGGGGCGTGGCCGCTGCGCGCGCCGCCGAGCACGTGCAGACAGAGCGTGATGAGGCTCCACGTCTTGCCGGCGCCGGCGCCCGCGAAGAGGGCCAGGTTCGACTCGAGCCGCAGCGCCTGCTCGATGGGGCTCGCGGGATCGGGCGGGCGCGCCGGTGGGGGCGGCGGCGAGTTGCGCGGCACCGGCAGCGCGCCGAAGTCGAAGCCGAGCTGGTCGACGGGGGCCTTGCGACGGGCGGCCATCACTCCACCTCCCGCTCGTCGAGGAGCCGCCGGGCCGAGATGCGGCACACGCTGCGCAGGTGACAGTGCTTGCAGTCGAGCGGCCTCGCGCCGAAGTCACCGCCGCGCAGCGCCGCGGCGAGCGCGTGCACCGAGTTCGCGAGGTTCGGCACGCCCGCCTGCGCCAGGCGCTCACGGGTCTCGAGGTCGACCGCGAGCAGATCGTCGAGGGAATAGTCTTCGTCGCGAAGCACGCGCGAGAGCACCAGCGACTCGCTCTTCCGAAGCCCGACCCACGCCGCGTCGACGGCCCGCTGCGGGTACTGCTGGCGCGCGACGTAGAGGTAGAGCGGGAGCTGAAAGTCCTTCAGCAGCAGCGCGTCGAGGCGCGCCTTCGGGTTCCCGGTGCGCGAGAGCTTGTAGTCGACGACGGCCACCTGCGTCGGTGAGACGTCGAGGCGATCGATCGCGCCGGTGAAGAAGATCGGCGCTTCGTGCGGGAGCGCGGGTGGCAGCGACACCTGCTGCACGGCCTCGGGCGCGTCCTTTCGGCCGAAGGGCTGCTCGAAGCTCTTCGGGACCGCGCCGGTGATGGGGGCGATGGCGTTCTCGAACAGCAGGCGGAGCAGCTCGCGGCGAGCGCGCTCGACGGTGAGCCCGAAGAGGAGCGCGTGCCCGACCGGCAACCGGCGTCGGACCTCGTCGGCGCTCTCGGAGAGGCAGGCGTCGAGCTGGGCCTCGACGAAGGGCAACGCGGTCTTCGGCGGCTGCCAGCGGTTGGCCTGCTGGAGAATGGGAATCAGCCGGCGCAGCGTGGCGTGCAGCAGCTCGCCCAGGGCCCGCGCGTCCATCTCTTCGCCGGCTTCCTCGTCTTCCTCGAGGCGCAACACCCGGCGGCTCAGGCCCAGGAAGTG
>JALOQF010000367.1 GCA_025459425.1 Myxococcaceae bacterium
TCGCCACCGTCGGGTACTTCGTCGACAGCTCCGTCAGCACCAGCGCGGGAATCTCGAGCAGCTGCGTGTCTTCGGCAGCGGCCTCGACACTGGCGCTCCGGGGCGCGTCCGAGAGCAACGCCATCTCACCGAAGAACGCGCCTTCGTCGAGCATCGCGAGCTCTCGGGTGGCGTCGCCTTCGGTGCGCAGCACACGCGCCTTGCCGGAGCAGATGACGAAGAAGCTCGTCCCGATGCTGCCCTGGTCGATGATGCGATCGCCCGGCTCGGCGCGACGAAGGGGGCAGCGCTCGAAGAGCGCGATGAACGCGTCTTCGGGGAGATCGGAGAAGAGCGGGATCTTCGGCAGCGCCCCCGGCTCCGGGCGGGCCTCTTCGGGCGCGTCCATGGCCTCTTCGGCGGTGATCTGCACCGAGGCCGACGACTGCACCGGTGGCGCTCCGAGCGAGGCGGCGGCCTCGACGGCCTGCAGGAGCGAGTCACCTTCGAGCTCGAGTTCGGTGAAGCTGGCGACCGAGCGGACGGCGGGCTTCGCCACGGGGGCTGGAGCCGCCGGCGCGTCGACATCGAAGCGCGCGAAGGCCTCGAGGCTCTTCTCGAGCTCGGTCTGGGGCTCCACCGCGGGAGGCGGCGCTTGCGGGCCGGTCGCCGTGGGCGCAGCCGTGGCGGAAGTGGGAGGCTGGAAGGTTGGTGGCAGCCAGATGCGGGCGCCGCTCGGCGAGCTCTGCGGCACGTCTGGCTTCGGCTCGGCGGCTGGCTGCTTCGGCTTGAGGCCCGGCGGTGCGGCTTGCGACGGGCTGCTCGCGATGGGGGGCGTCGCGGGCCGCTTGCGCGTGAGCACGACGACGTCGGGCGGGTCGGCCTGGGCCGCTGGCGGCGGATCGAGCGCCTCGGGCTGCGCGCGGCCCTGCGAGGCCTCGAGGACGAGCTCGGGGGCTGGCGGAGGATCGAGCGCCTCGGGCCGCGCGAGGCCCTGCGAGGCCTCGAGGACGATCTCGGGGGCTGGCGGAGGATCGAGCGCCTCGGGCCGCGCGGGGCCCTGCGATGTCTCGAGGACGATCTCGGGGGCTGGCGGAGGATCGAGCGCCTCGGGCTGCGCGAGGGCCTGCGAGGCCGCGAGGACCATCTCCGGGGCTGGCGACGGGACCTGCGGCTGGGGCGGCGCTTCGGCGAAGGCCACGGGCGCGGCCTCGGCGGGCACTTCGACCTCGAGCTCGAAGCTCTGCGCGGGTGGGTCCAGCTCGAGCGCGAGTGGCGGCGCGACCGGCACCGGGACGGCTGCAGCCGGCGCCGGGTCGATCCCCTCGATGGGAATCTCGACCTCTCCCGTCACGGGGCCGGCGGCCAGCTCGATCTCGATGCTCTCGGCTGGCGGTGGTGGCGGGGCGACGATCGGCGCAGGGGCCTCGGCGACGGGCTCCTCGACGGTGATCTCGATGGGCGCGGTGGGCTTCTCGGCAGGCGCTGGCTCGGCCTTCGCGCCGATCGTCCGCGCCGTCGACGGCCGCGTCGCGCCGCTCTTCCGCGCATAGAGATCGGCCAGCATCTTCGAGACGCCCTTGTGGCCCGGGTCGAGCTCGAGCACGAGCTTCGACGCGGCGATGGCGCGCGGCAGAAAGCCGTCCTTCGCGAACCCCTCGGCCGCAGCCTGGTAGGCGCCGATCGCACGGTCCTTCTGGCCGGCCTTGGCCCACGCATCACCCATGCGCAGGCGGGCCTGGAGATCCTTCGGATCGGCCTTGCAGTACTGCTCGTAGGCCTCGGCCGCCTTGGCGAACTTGCCCTTCGAGAAGAGCTGGGTGGCCTTGTCCTTGATCTCGCGCGGGTCCATCAGCGCTGGGCCTCCGGCGGCGTGAGGGCCTGCACGGCCTTCGTGGCGGCGTCGCGAACGCGCAGCGAGTAGTCACCCTTGAGCGCGTCGAGGGCCTCGAGCATCGGCCGGGCTGGCTCTCCGAGCGCGGCCAGGGCCTCGACGGCGGCGGCGCGCACCGGCGGGCTGTCGCTGAACAGCTCGCGCCCCAGCGCGGCGACCGCCTGCGGGGCGCGGGTGCGACCGAGGGTGCCGATGAGCTCGCGCCGGCCCACCACCGTGTCCTGGCCGAGCAGCTCGACGATGGCCGGCACGGACTCGGGGGCCTGCATCTCGGCGAGGAGCGACGCCGCGAGCGAGCCATCGGCGCCGCCTTCCTTGACGAGCCCGAGCAGGGCCGGCGCCGCGTTGGCGGGCAGCGCGACGCCGCGCAGCGGCTCCACAAGCCGCGAGCGATCGCCCACGAGCTTCTCGAGCGCCTCGATGATCGCCACGCGCCCCTCGGGTGACTCCGCGAGCGCCTGGGCCGCGGCGGCCTGCACCGACCGCTCTGCGTCGAAGAGCGCGGCCTTCACCTGGGGCACCGTCTCGGGCCCCAACAGGCCGAGACCCGCGAACGCGGCGCTGCGCAGCGTGGCGCTCTGCTCTTCGGTGAAGGGCTCGAGCCGGGCGCGGGCGCCGTCGACCTTGAGCCGCCCCAGCGCGCGCAGGAGCGACGCGAGCAGCTGGTACTGCTCGTCGGTACCATCGTCGACGAGCTCACGGGGCGCGCGGGCCTGGAGCGGCACCTTGCCGCGCTCCTTGAGCTTCTGGCCGTCGAGGGCCGCGACGCGCTTGAACATCTCCGAGGTGCGCGCGCGGTTGACGCGGAAGATGTCGCGCCCATCGGCGGGCGGCGCCTCGTCGGGGTTGAAGCCCGGCGTGAACTTGAGCGCGAGATCCGCGGGAATCCAGTCGGCGCGCAGGGGCTCGATGGCCTTGAGCTCGGCGTCGAAGGCCTTGAGCAGGGCCGCAGCGCTGGCGGGATCGGACAGCTCGGCGATCGCGTCGACGGCGAGGCGTCGGGTCGTCGAGTCGCTGGCCGTGAGCAGCGGCGTCACCTTCGCCGAGTGCTCCTTGAGCGTCGGGCCCAGGGCGACGATGGCCCGGAGCGCGGCGTTGGGAGAACCGCCCTTGAGCTTCTCGAGGAGCGGCTCGACGGGGCACCCACCGCGCCGGCGCAGCTCGCGCCCCGCCGCGTCGACCTCGGCGCCACCGCCGCCGATGAGCACGTCACACAGCGCCTTGTTCGTCTCGTCGGACGCGGGCAACGCGATGATCGCCTGGGTGGCCAGCACGCTGGCCGGGCTCTGCTCGAGCGAGACGGCGCTCAGCTTGGGGAGCGCCGCGGGATCCTTCAGCTTGCCGAGCGCTTCGCACGCCGCCTCGCGCAGCTCGGGAAAGTTCTCGTCGAGCAGCGCAGTGAGCGCCGGAACGGCCCGGGCATCGCGGGCGAACCCGAGCCCCCGCGCGGCGGCCGCGGCCAGCACCACGTTCTTGTCCTTCAGCAGCGGAACGAGCCGGTTGACGGCCTCGGGGCGGCCCGCGCGACCGAGCTCTTCGGCGGCGCCGACGCGCTCGGGCAAGGCGCCGTCTTCGAGGGCCTTGAGGTTCTTCTCCCACAGCGCGTTGGCCTCGGCGACGACGCAGCTGGCCATCGCGCCGGGCACGTTCGCGCTCTTGAGGCCCTCGACGATCACCTGCCGGGTGCTGCGGCCCCGCCGTGAGTACTGGAGCGTGAGGTAGGTGCGCGCCTTGTCGTTCTTCACGTTCGCGAGCGCCCGCGCCGCGGCGACCTGGACGACCTCGTCGGGATCGCCGAGCGCTTCACCGAGCAGATCGACCACCCGCCCGTCGTTGCTCTTGCCCAGCGCGCCCATGGCCTCGGCGCGCACCATGCCGACGGGGTCGCGTGCGGCCTGCGTGAAGAGCGGCAGGTCGTCGGAGTCGTACTTCTCGGCGAGCTTCTTCACGGCGATGGCCCGGTCGTCGGGCCGGGGGCTCTGGAGCTGCGCGAGGTACTTGTCGCGATCGCCCGAGCACGCCAGGAGCGCGAGGCAGACGCAGCAACAAGCGGCGCGCGCAGACATGGCGTTCGTCATATCAGCGGCGGGCCCCCTTCGAGCGCGCATTCTCCGACCCTCGCTGCGGCGGTGGCGCCTTCGCCTCGTCGTCTGGTTCGTCCTTGCCGACCCCATGGCCGTGACGCCGGGGCGGCAGCTTGAGCGCGGGTTCGGCGCTGCCCTTCCCTTCGGCGACGGCGTTGACGCGGCGCACCTCGTCGTTCGTCAGCGCGCGCAGCTGGCCCGGGCGCAGGCCGTCGACGGGAATGCCGGCGTGGCTCGGCCGATAGAGGCGCACGACCGGGTGCCCGATGGCGGCGCAGAGCCGCTTGATGAGGTGCGGCCGGCCCTCGGAGACGACGATGCGCAGCCAGGTGTTCTTGTCGGCGCGGTCGAAGCGAGTCACGTCGTTGGGCTGCGCGAAGCCGTCTTCGAGGCGCACGCCGCCGCGGAGCTTGTCGAGGCTGGCGTCGGTCGGGTCGCCCTTCACCTTGGCGAGGTACACGCGCTTGACCTGGTGCCGCGGGTGCATGAGGCGGTTGGCGGCCTCGCCGTCGTCGGTGAGCAGGAGCGCGCCCTCGGCGTCGTAGTCGAGGCGGCCGACCGGGAAGACGCGCGTCTTCACGCTGCCGAGGTAGTCGCCGATCGTCGGCCGGCCCTGGGGATCCTTCAGCGTCGTGACGACGCCGGGCGGCTTGTAGAGCAGGAACCAGGACTTCTCGTCGGGTGCCACCGCGGGCTTGCCGTCGACGACGACGAGATCCTTCGCGCCATCGACCTTGGTGCCCAGCTCCTTGACGACGGCGCCGTTCACCTTCACTCGGCCGGCGGTGATGAGGGTCTCGGCGGCGCGGCGCGAAGCGATGCCGGCGCGCGCGAGGTATTTCTGCAACCGCTCCTGCATGTTCAGCTCCCTGCCGTCGTCGGTGCGGGTGGCGCGCTGCCACCGTCGGGCGGTGTGCCCGGCGGCGGTTCGGGCGGCTTGGGCGGGTCGAGCACCTTCGACACGGCCTTCGTGGTGGTGTCGGCGGTGTCGATGGCCTGCTCGAGGGCCTCGAGCGCGGCCTCCGAGGCCTTCTCCTGCTCGGCGAGCCGTTGCTGGAACTCGGGGTCGGCGAGGGCCTCGACGGTGCCGGCGGCGGTGGGCCGCGGCGCTTCCTTCTCGACGATCTCCTGATGCTCTTCGGTGAGCTCGTGGAACTCGCGCAACGTCGGCAGGGCGTTGAGGTCCTTCAGGGCGAAGAACTCGAGGAACTCGCGCGTGGTGCCGTAGAGAATCGGGCGCCCCACCTCTTCCTTCTTGCCGACGATCTTGATGAGGCGCCGGTCGAGCAGCGCCTTGAGCACCGCGCCCGAGTCGACGCCGCGAATGTCTTCGATCTCGGGGCGCGTGACGGGCTGGCGGTAGGCGCAGATGGCGAGCGTCTCGAGGGCGGCGCGGGTGAGGCGCTGCGGCTTCACCTTGAGGAAGCGCTTCACGAAGTCACCCGACTCGGGCGCCGTGCGCAGCTGCCAACCGCCGGCCACCTCGTGCAGCACGATGCCGGCGAGGCCTTCGCGCCGCTCGCCCTGGAGCGCCTCGAGGCCCTTCTGCAGCCGCTCGCGATCGATGCCGGTGGCGTCGAAGAGCTGGTCGAGGGACTGCGGCTCGGGCGCGACGAAGAGCACGCTTTCGATGACGTTCTTCACCTGCTGCTCCGAGAGCTTACGGGCGCGGGCGACGACCTTCTCGAAGGGCGTCTCGAGATCCGGCGCGTCGATGGTGGCGGCCTCGAGATCGTCGAGCTCGGGGTCGGTCGACGGGCCGGCCGTGGCGGCGGCGACCTCTTCTTCCGAGAACGGCGAGGGCCCGCCGGACTTAGTGGTACTCACGATCCATCTCCTCCGAACCCAGGTGCTGCGCGGCCTCGGAGGCCAGCGCGTCACCCTGCTCGCTGATCAGAATGTCGCCGCCCGGCTCGGCCTGGAACACGCGCAGGAAGCGGTGCTTGCACATCTCGAGCATCGCCAGGAACGTGATGATCACCTCGGAGCGGCGGCGCATGCCCTCGAAGAGCGAGAAGAAGCCGACCTGGGCGCCCTTCCCCGCGGCGCGCACCTGGTCGGCGACGCGGCGCATGGCAGCCGACAGAGACATCACCTCGCGCACCACCTCGTGCTGCTTCTGGGGAATGAGCTTCTCGAGCACGCGGTCGAGGGCCTCGATGAGCTTGTAGACGCTCACTTCCTGGAGCCCGACCTCTTCGGCGTCGATGGGGATCTCGGTGGTGGGCACCCGCCGGGGGAACACGTCTCGGTCGAGCAGATCGTTCAGCGCGAGCTGCTCGGCGGCGTGCTTGTACTTCTGGTACTCGAGCAGGCGACGCACGAGCTCGGCCCGGGGATCGAGCGGGTCGGCGCCCGCTTCGACGGCGTCGGGGCCGCTGGCGCGCTCCTCACGGGGGAGCAGCATGCGCGACTTGAGGTGCAACAGCGTCGACGCCATCACCAGGAACTCGCCGGCGATGTCGAGGTCGATCTGCCGCATCTGCTCGAGGTGCCCGAGGTACTTCTCGGTGATGAGCGCGATGGGGATGTCGAGGATGTCGACCTTGTGCTCGCGGATGAGGTGGAGCAGCAGGTCGAGCGGGCCTTCGAAGTTGGGCAGCGCGATGCGAAAGGCGTCACGCGGCGCCATCACGTCGCCCAGCCCGTCCTCAGGTGCAGGACTCACGTCCTTCACGTCGGCCAAGAATCGCTCCAGAGGCCGGGAAATCGGCCTCGGAGGCGTATAGCGCACTGGCCGGGAAAGGCGACTGGGCGACCGACGATTTTCAGGGAAGGTCGACGGTGCGTGGAGTCAGCACGGTCATCCCCGCGTCGGGGAATCCAATCTCACTGCGCCCCCCCCTTACAGCCCCACTGCCTCGCGAACGCGCTTGATGACCGGTGCAGCATAGCCTCTCGCGCGCTCGGCCCCGGCCTTCAGAATCCGCTCCACCTCGGCGGGGTCGTTGACGAGCTCCTGGTACCGCTTTCGGGCTGCGCCGAACTCCTGCTGGTAGCCCTCGAGGAGCAGGCCCTTGAAGTACCCGTAGCCGTTCGTCTTCGGGTCTCCGCCGGTCCTCCACGCGGCATCGGCCGCGGCAAAGGCGTCAGGTGGCAGCACCACCTTGAGCAGTTGGTACAGCGGCTGGTTCTCGATGGGCTTCGGTTGATCCGGCGGCGTCGAGTCGGTCTTGACCGACTTGATCTGCTTCTCGACCTCTTTGTCC
>JALOQF010000650.1 GCA_025459425.1 Myxococcaceae bacterium
CAGGCGGCGGTGAGGCCGTCGATGCGGGCGGCGCGGGAGGAAGCGCTGGCGGCGACGCCCCGGGTGGCGGGAGCGCCAGCGGTTCGTCGGCCGCGGCCGGTGGCGCAGCGGGTGGCGGCGCGATGGCTGCGGGCGGCAGCGCGGGAGGCGCCACGGCTGGTGGCTTCGCTGGCGGCGCCGTGATGTCGGGTCCCTGCGCGATGACGGGTGGCACGCGCGCCGAGCAGGTGTGCCGGCGCTGGCGCTGCGACCGAATGGACCTCTCCGAGGGCACGTGGAATGGCGCGGTGGCGTCCTGCACGGCCGGCGCGCTCAGTGATTCGGCGCGCGACAACTCGCTCAAGCTCATCAACCTCTACCGCTTCCTCGCCGACCTGCCGCCCGTGACGCGCGACCCGGCGAAGGACCAGTCGTCGCAGGAGTGCGCGCTCATGATGGACGCGAACAACCAGCTGTCGCATTCGCCGCCAGCGAGCTGGGCCTGCTACTCGATGAGCGGAGCGACCGCCGCCGGCCGCGCGAACATCTGCACCGGCCGCGCCGTGCGCTGCATCGACCTGTACATGTCCGACTTCGGCAACGAGACGACCATCGGGCACCGCCGCTGGTTCCTCTCGAATCAGCTGGGGCCCGTCGGCATCGGCGGCACCACCGGCGGCAGCTGTCACCACGTCATCGGAGGCACGGGCACCGCGACGAAGCCCTGGCTCGCCTACCCGCCCCCCGGCCCGGTGCCACTCGAGGCGATTCACATTCCGGGGCTGCCGTCGGTCGACTCCACCGGGTGGACGGTGCAGAGCTACGGCAACAGCTTCAACCTCACGGGCGCCACCGTCACCGTCATGGAGGGCGGCCAGAGCCGGCCCGTCACCGTCACCCGCCTCGGCGACAACTACGGCAGCCGCTACGCCATCCGGTTCAACCCGATGGGCTGGCGCACCGAGGCCGGCCGCACCTACCAGGTGACCGTCAGCGCTCCGGGGCTCTCGAGCCCCATCACGTACGCCGTCGAGGTGGTGGCCTGCCAGTAGGCCCTTTCTGCCTGCCGTCGCTGTGCTACCTGCCGCCCAATGGACCTGCAGCAGCTCCTCGACGAAGGCATCATCGACGAGGTGTACCAGCAGCTGAAGACGGGCAAGGAGGCCGAGGTCTGGCTGGTGAGCCACCGCGGTGAGCCCGTCGCGGCGAAGCTGTACAAGGCGCGCGAGTTCCGCAGCTTCAAGAACGACGCGGGCTACCTCGAGGGCCGCCAGGTTCGGAACACCCGCACGCAGCGCGCGATGGACCGGAGGCCGACGCGCTGTACGCGCTCCACGCGGCCGGCGTACGGGTGCCCAGGCCGGTGCTGTTCTACGAGGGCGTGCTCCTGATGGAGGTCATCGGCGACCACGAAGGGCGGGTGGCGCCGCGCCTCGTCGACGCGGGGCTCTCGCAGGAGCACGCGCTGCCGCTGTACGAGCAGCTCCGCGGTGAGGTCATCAAGATGCTCGCCGCCGACTACATTCACGGCGACCTGTCCGAGTTCAACATCCTCCTCGGGGTGAATGGGCCGGTCATCATCGACTTCCCGCAGACGGTGGCCGCCGCGCGCAACTCGCGCAGCGAGCCCTTCTTCCGGCGCGACCTGGGCAACCTCGTGCGCTTCTTCTCGGGGCTCGACCCGGCCGTGCAGAAGCGCCAGAGCGACATCGACGAAATCTGGCGCGCCTACGTGCGACGAGAGCTGACGCCAGACTTCGTGCCCACGGGCCGCACGTTCCAGCAGCCGAAGCAGGAGCGCGGGCCGTTCGAGCGGCCCCGTGGAGGCCCCGGGCGCGACGGACGTCCACCTGGCGGGCGAGGGAACTCCAGCGCGCAGGGGCAGGCTCGAGAGGCAGGCCCTCGGGACCGGCGACCAGGCGCTCCCGAAGGGCGCACCGGCCAACCGGGCTCGCAGGCGATGTCCCGCCCGGGGAACGGAGGGCCCTCGCGCGATGCACCGAGAGGCGGCCCCGGCGGCCCCCGCGATTCGAGGCCCGGCGGCGGCCCACGGGGTGGTGGCGGCGGACAGAAGCGGGGGCCCGAGGTGAGCTACCGGGGCGCCTCGCAAGGGCCACCACGAGCCACCCAGGGGCCTCCGGGGGCCGATGCTTCACGCCAGAATCGAACCGACGGCCCGGGAGCGCAGCGCAGCAACCACCCGGGCGAGCGCCCGCACGGCGGCCGGCCCCCACATCACCGACGGCACCGGTAGTTCCTCGGGCCCGGCGAAGCCATGGCCTGGTGTTCTCCGGCGGACGACTCGTCATGGAGCAGGCCGCCGAGTCGCCTCGACGATGCGCGAATCGTCATGGAACACCCGACGAACCGTCTGGGGGCCAGCTCGCTGCTCAGCAGCCGTCGGCGCGCCGGGACAGGGCTCGATGTCGTGGCTCATCGAAAATGACCGGTTCACGGTTCAGGGAAAACGTCCGCCCTCGACGAGGCGGACGCTGATGAGCGAGGCACAGGACGCACGTCGTCGAGTTCCTCGCAGACCGAGGGGCTCGATTGACGGCGGTGACGCGCTCACCTACGGCGCGCGTATGCGGCGGCTCTCGTTGATGGTGGCGGTGGTGCTGGTGTCGTGCGGGGTCCCCGAGCGCGAGCCGTCGGACGTCGCGCAGCAGCGTCAAGCGCTCGACGTGGTGCTGGGCTTCGGCACGAACCCCGGCAACCTGCTCATGTACCGCTTCGTCCCTGCTGGCCTGCCGCGCAATCGGCCGCTGGTGGTGCTGCTCCACGGGTGCGGCGACACGGCCGAGAACTTCTCGCGCGGCTCGGGCTTCGAGGCGCAGGCGACCGCGCGGCAGTTCGCGCTCCTGGTGCCCCAGCAGCAATCGGCCAACAACACCGACCGCTGCTTCAACTGGGTCCTCCCAGCGAACCAGCAGCGCGGCTCCGGCGAGCTG
>JALOQF010000368.1 GCA_025459425.1 Myxococcaceae bacterium
GCTTCGGAGGCCGGGACACGAGCGCGGGCGTCGCGGCCCGCGAGCAGATTCGGGCCTTCATCGACTCGGCGTGGAAGGGTGCGCCACGCGTCGTCGTGCCGCCGGGCTGTGTGCGAGGCGGGCTCGACAGCTGCGACTTCGGCGACGAAGCCCCGTGAGCCGACTCAAGGAAACAGCGCCTTGAACTGCCGGTAGTGCACGTAGGCGAGGCCGATGCCGACGGCGTTGAGCACGTGCCAGATGGCGTGGCCCTGGAACACGTGGTCGGTCGGGTCGCACCAGCGCCGCGAGACGTCCGACGCCGAGAAGGCCCCGGCCACCGCGATGAACGCCAGCGCGCCGAGGAACCAGCGCACCTGCGACTTGCGCTTCACGGTGGCCCAGGCCTCGGTGACGATGCCAGCTACCAGCATCACCCCCACGATGCCCTGCACCGGCAGCGACGCTTTGGCCACCACCACCGTGAAGACGGTGAGCCCGATGATGCTGGCCCACAGCACGGGGAAAAGGCGCTCCTTCGACAGGAGCTCGAGGCGCACCAGGTTCAGCAGCAGCACCAGCGAGAAGAAGAAGTACATGCCGAAGAAGTCGAACACCTGCAGCACGAAGGTCACCGACGCGTGGTACACGAGCGAGGTCACGCCCACCCAGAACGCGGCGACGGGCCAGAACCGCTCGGTGCGGGACGTCTCGCGGCGCGTCACCACGAAGATCGCCGCCGCCGTCACGAGGAAGGCGAGGTTCGACCAGGTGTTCGTCGGCTCGGCCACCCAGCTGCAGAGCGTCTCTTCGCACCACTTCACGTTCGGCAGCCCGCCCCACTCGCGCACCGCATGCCACGGGCACTCGGGGTTGGTGAGGTTCGGGTAGGGCGTCAGGTCCATGGGTGTTCGGTGTCAACCAGAACGACTACACCGTCAACCACGCGCGGGAGAAAACGAACGACGCGTCTGGAACGTCACTCGGCCGAGGCGACCGACGTGCCGCGGTCGATGGTGACGTCGTCACGGCGGTTGAGGGCATAGCCGTCTTCCGACTGCTCTTCGGTGAGCGGCTTCTCGGCGCCGTAGCTCATGGTCGAGAGCTGCTCGTCGCGAACGCCCAGCACCGTCAGGTACGTCTTCGCCGCCTCGGCGCGGCGCTGCGCGAGGAGGAAGTTGTATTCCTCGGTGCCGCGCTCGTCGGCGTTGCCTGCGATGGTGACGCGAACGGCGGGGTGCTTGCGCAGCGCCCGCGCGAGCTTCTGGAGCGCCTTCATGCCGCCCTCGTCGAGCAGGTCGCGATCGAACGCGAAGCGTACGGACACGTCGCGGAGCGCCGCCTCGACCTCGGCGATGGCATCGGCCGTCGCGGGCGCTTCGGCGGGCGCGGCGAGGGGCAGGGCTGGCCTGCTGACGGCGGCGGCGGGGGGCACGGCGCGGTGTGCACAGCCGGTGATCAGCAGAACGGCGACGACGGTGAGTCGGTGCATACGGCCTCCTGGGAAGGCGCCCACGGTGGCGGGCGGCTGATCAGGCTTCTACTGGTCGCTACAGGTGCGTCGAATTTCCGGCCGCTGGGCGCTACAGGCTCGTCGCAGGCCGGCAGAATTCCTGAGGTGTCGGCAGAGCCGTGAGACACCGTCGGCATGCGCACGGCCTTCTGGCTGCTGATCAGCTGCACTGCCTGTCATCGCACCGCGCCGGTCGGCTTCACCGTCGAGCCTCTGCCCGACGTGGTCGAGGTCGAGCGACGCCATCGCCTCTCGCTCGAACTCGGCATCGGCTTCGACGGAGCGCTGGAGCCGCAGCGGTGGGACCAACGGAGCAGCGAGCGCGTTCGCCTCGAGCGCACCGGCGACGGGGCGGTGGTGCGGTGCCTCGAGGCGCTCCATCACGACGGCGCAGTCGTCGCGCCCTCGGGGCTCGAAGGGCTCTCGGCGCGAGTGACGGCGGCGGGCGTCACGTCGACCGACCCGACCAGGTCCCTGACGCCCGAGCAGGAGGCGGGGCTTTCGGGCTGGGCCCGAGCGCTCGAGCCCGATGCGCTGCAGCGCGCGCTGTGGACGACGCCCATTCGGGTGCGAGAGCGCAGCGGGTGGGCCGCGCGCTGGGCCCGGGCGCGACCGTGGCGCATGCGTCGCTCGAGCTGACGGTCGCGACGGATGCGGTGGCCGTGTTCGACGCCGCCGTGGCGATGCGCTCGGTGCGCGGCGAGCTGGTGACGACGTCGGAGCTCACCGGGACCCTCACCGTCGCTCGATCGGGCGCCCTTCCGTTGTCGCTGGCGCTCGAGGGGCCCGTCCATGTGACTTCGCCGGAGCGCGAGGCGACGCCGGCGCTCGAGGGAAGCGGGCAGCTGCAGCTGGTCCGTCAGGTGCGGCTGCTCGAGGCCGGCCGGGCCACGGTGGCCGAGCGCTGACGGCACCACGGGCCTTCGACCCCAAAGTCGCCGCAGCGGTCCCAGGCTCGGGCGACGAGCGGTTGACGCTGCTCGACGGACGTCATGGGGCCGCGGCCCAGTCTGTCGTTGACAGGGGGGGGTCGTTTTGTACGGTTCGCGCCGCTCGCGGGGAGGGGACTTCCCACGCAGGCATGTGAAGCAGAACCCACCTGTCGGTTACGAGGAGTACACACATGAAGAAGGCGTTTCTGGCCCTGTCGCTCGCTGCTGCCGTTGGTTGCACGTCGGTCGAGTCCGCTACGGTGGCGGGCAATGAGATCGTCGCCAGCGGTGGCGAGGCCGTCGGCGTGATCCAGGCGAACAGCATCGGCATCACCCTCATCTTCCACCTCATCGACATCGTGACGTCGGACCTCGACCAGGTCGTCAACAAGCTGCTGGTCGCCGAGGCGAAGGCGATGGGCGCGTCGAAGGTCGACCTCAAGGGCGCGGGCACCACGCCGCGTCACGGCATCTTCGCGCTCGCCGGCAACATCATCGGCGTGACGAACTCGGGCGCGTTCGGCATCGCGGTCAAGTAAGTCGGTCGTTTCAAGTCTGTGTCTGAAGGGCTCGGCGGCTCCGTTCACGGAGCGCCGGGCCCTTCTTCATTGGGGAGCACGCATGGGTCTGCAGCGTCTCGTGGTGGTGATGGCCGTCGCCTTGCTCGGGTGCCCGAAGGAGTCGGCGAGCCCCGAGAACCTGGCCTCTGAGGCGAGGCGCTTCCTCGCCGAGCGGGACAAGCGGCTGTCGCGCTACGCCGTCGAGGCGAAGAGCACGCAGGGCGAGGCCACCGCGACGTACGCGTTCGTCTACCGGGCGCCGAACCGGGTGAAGGGCACGATGGTGACGCCCACGTCGTTCACGCTCGCCTTCGACGGCACGCGGTTCTTCAAGTTGTCGCCAGCGGACAAGAAGCTCGAGACGTTCGAGCTGAAGCTCCCGGCCGACAAGGCGGCGATGTTCCTGCTGACGCAGTTCAGCCCGTTCGTGCCCGAGGGCTACCGCACGCCGCTGTTGCCCTCGAAGGGCGTGGCGGCGGCGAAGGTGTCGCACCCGCGGGGCCCCGAGGCGTTCGAGCTCAAGGTCGTCACCAGCGACGAGGCCGGTGCGCCCATCACCGTGGTGACACACCTTCGCTACCCGACGGGCGACTTCCTCGGGAAGAAGACGACGGCCGGCGAGCGCGTCTCGGAGCTGGTGGTGGAAGAGGAGCAGTGCGACGCCGCGCGCGGGCTCTGCGTGCCGAAGCGCGTGGTGCAGCGTGAGAACGGCGTCGAGCTCGGGCGCACCGAGTTCACGCGCATCGACCTGGCCGCAGAGGTGACGCAAGACGCCTTCACCCTCACGGCGCCCGAAGGGTTCTCGGTCGAGTCGCGCGAGCTCGTCGAGTCGGCGTCGCCGCCCGGGAAGTAGGAGCGCGGCGGTCTCGACCACCGTCGTCGAAGGGCGGTCGCCGGCGGCGCGGTGCAGCGCCGATTGGGCGTGCCCGACCGCGTGAGAGGCGCGACACTCGAATCATGTCGCCTTCGCCGCTCCGGAATGCCCTGCTCGTCGCGACCGGGTTGGCTGCGGTCACCGCGTTCGCCCGTGACGTTCGTGTGGCTGACGTCACGGCCCTCCGCGCCGCGGTGAGCGCGGCGATGCCTGGAGACGTCATCCTCCTCGCGCCGGGGACCTACCGGCTCACCTCGCGGCTGACGTGTGCGGCGAACGGTACGGCGTCACAGCGCATCGTCGTGCGCAGCGAGACGCGGCACGCGGCGCGAATCGAAGTCGACACCCTCATCGGGCTCGGGGTCTCGGGCGCGTTCTGGACCTTCGAGGACCTCGAAGTGCGTGGCGTGTGCGCGAGCGACGCGAGCTGCGAGCACGCCTTCCAGGTCACGGGCGGCGCGACCGACGTGGTGCTGCGCGGCAATCGGCTCATCGACTTCAACGCCCAGCTGAAGGTGAACGCGGTCGTGTCGTCACCCGGCAACGCGATGATGCCGCACCGCGGGCTCGTCGAAGCCAACGAGGTGTTCGACACCCGGCCCCGCAACCTCGGCAGTGCGGGCAACCCCGTCACCAAGCTGAACATCGACACCGGCGACGATTGGGTCGTGCGCGACAACTTCATTCACGATTGGAGGAAGAACGGCGGCAACTTCGTCAGCTACGGCGTCTTCCTGAAGAGCGGTGGGCGGCGTGGCGTGATGGAGCGCAACCTCGTCATCTGCGCGACGCAGGCGGTGCCGCTCCAGCCGGGCAACGACGCGCGCATCGGGCTGTCGTTCGGCGGCGGTGGAACCGGCGGTGCGTTCTGCTTCCCCGCCTTCGACGCGAACACGCCCTGCACGGTCGAGCACGAAGACGGCATCGCGCGGAACAACGTGGTGGTGAACTGCAGCGACGTGGCGCTCTACGTGAATCGGGGGCGCAACACGCGAATGCTCTACAACACCTTCGTCGCGACGAGCGGCGCCGACTTCCGCTTCGACACGACGACGGGCACCGCCGTAGGCAACGTGACGAGCGGCGTGATTCGGCAGCGCGACCTTGGGACCTTCGCCGGCATGGCGAACCTCACCGGGGTGACGACCGCGACGTTCGACGGCTGGTACACGACGCCCCTCGCGGGTGACCTCTCGGTGCAGGGGAGCGTCTCGATGCTCGTCGGTGCCGGGCCCCGTGAGCCGCTCGTGACCGATGACTTCTGTGGCCGTCCCCGACCCACGTCGGGCCCCTACACGCAGGGCGCGCTCGAGCATTCGTTGGGAAGCTGCGTCACGACGAAGCCGCCGATGGGCGGAGGCGGCGGTGGTGGAAGCGCCAGCGGTGGAAGCGCCGGTGGTGGAAGTGCCGGTGGTGGAAGCGCCGGTGGTGGAAGTGCCGGTGGTGGAAGCGCCGGTGGTGAAAGTGCCGGCGGTGGAAGCGCTGGAGGTGGATCATCGGGCGGTGGCTCCGCGGCGGGCGGCGACGCTGGCGGCTCGGCCGTGAGCGCGGGCGGCGCCGCAGGGAACGGGGCGTGCGCATGCTCAGCGTCCGAAGCCTGCGAGGCGGGCCGATGTGTCCCGGTGATGGGCGGGTGCGGCTGCTCGTCGGCGAGCGGCTCGCTGGTCCTCTCCCTCTGGCTCCTCACCGCGCTCAACCGACGCCGCAGCCGGAAGCCATGACGCGACGTCACCGGCACTTCACGGGCGCGTTCACGCGGTCGCGGGCGAGCGAGGCGTCGAGTCGTCGCTCCCGAGACGCACGCGCGCACAGGAGCCATCCGTGAGTCTCGACACCACGCTCGACCAGGTCGCCCGGCGCGTTCGCGCGGCTTCATCGGTCGTCTATCTCTGTGGCGCTGGCCTCTCGGTGCCCAGCGGCATCCGCGCCTATCGGACCGGCCCTGACGCGGTGTGGGGCGAGTACGTGCTCGAGTGGGGCACGCGCGCGAAGTTCCTCGCCGACCCCGCGGCCTGGTGGAAGACCTTCTGGCTCGGCGCTCACGCCGAGGTGCTGCGCACCGACATCGCCCCCAACGCGGGGCACCGGGCCCTCGTCGAGCTGATGCGGCGATCGCCAGGGGACCTCGTCGTGACGCAGAACATCGACGGGCTGCACCGCGCCGCGGGGCACCCTGACGCGCAGCTCATCGAGATTCACGGGCGGCACGATCGGTTCATCTGTGCCTCCGAGTCGGACTGTCCGGGCGTGGCGCAGCCGGTGTCGCGGGTCGACCTGTCGGGCCTCGACGCCGGCGTGTTTCCGCGGTGCCCGTCCTGTCAGGCGCCCATGCGGCCGCTCGTGCTCCTCTTCGACGAGTACTACGACGGACACGACGCGTATCAGGCCCACCGCGCGCGCCGCGCGCTCAACGACGCCGACGTCATCGTGTTCATCGGCACCTCGTTCTCGGTCGGCATCACCTCGACGGCGGTGCGCTCGGCGCAGGTCTCGGGGGCGACGGTGGTGAACGTCAACCTGGAACCAGCCCCGGTGCCCGGGGTGCTCGAGCTGCGCGCCGGGGCCGAGGTGGCGCTCCCGCGGTTGTCTGCGCGCGTGCTGGCGTGAGGCTTCGGCGAGAACGTGGCGAGTCGGCCTGCGACGGCCCAGACCGTTTCATGCTCCGGCAGCGGGGGCCGTGCGAGGCGGGCGTCGTGCCTCAGGGGCCTGCGGTGGGCCGGCGCCGCTCGCGGAGCATCGTCACCAGCGCCACCGCGCCGAGCAGGCCCGCGCCCCTGATGTACGTCCGCGAGAGCGTTCCCTCGAAGCTCGACACGCCGGGGACCTCGAGCGTCGCGTGCAACACGACGTGAATCGTCATGAAGGCGGCGAAGCCGAGGCGAACCCGCTGCCGTCGGGGCTCGTCGGTGACGAAGAGACCCACCACGAGCGCGACCACCAGGGGGAGGAGGCGCCACTCTGATTGCGCAACGGCGTCGAGTTCGTGCCCCAGAATGAGGGCCAGCATCGATGCGAAGAGGACGTCGAGCGCGCGGGTGGACACGAGGCCATGGTGCGCGCGCAGCCGCAGCGATGCCATGACGTGGAAGGTCATGTGTGGCCGCAGAGGGAAAGACGCATCGCGCGGTGCTGCGGCGAGTCCATGCGCCGCGATGCCGCAGCACTCAGGTGTCCGCGCGCGGCTCGAGCTCGTCTGCCAGCAACGCCAGCAGGGGCATGGCCACGCCCCAGCAGACCGCCAGCGTGACGAGCGAGCGCACTCCATCGAGCTCGAGCGCGCCCAGCCTGCCACCGCCCGAGTAGCTCACCGGCCCCACCACGGCGCCGACCACCGCCGCCAACACCTTCCTGCGCCGGAGCCACTCGAGCGAATGCCCCGTCATCATCGCCGAGGCGAACACGGGCCACAGCGACAAGAGCCACGCCGGTGGGAACCACGAGGCCTGGTGCACCCGGAGCCCGCCGACGTGCTGGTTCACCAGCTCGACCACCACGCCGAGGAGCAGCCCGACGCCACCGCGAACGGTTTCCCGCCGCGCGTGCCCCGATGTCGCCACGTGCACCACGAAGACGAGCCCGTTCGCCGCGACCCCGAGTGGGTGCCACGGCGTCGAGGCCGACAGCGCCGCTGCGAACCACGCGCCCTGCATGCCGAGGGCGTGCAGCCACTTCCGCGCGGGGCTCACTCCTTCTTCTTCAGCTTCGCCTCGTTCTCCTTGATGAACGCGCGAATGTCGTCGGCCATGTCGAGCAGCTTGAGCCACTGCTCCTGGTACAGCGTCACCGGGAAGCGGCCCATGCCGTAGATGCTGACGGCGCCCTTCTCGGACACCTTCATCGACACGCCCTTCGCGCCCCGGTTCTTGAGCGCTTCGTTCTCGGCTTTGAGCTTCTCCAGCTCGGCCCGCAGCTCGTCTTCGGTCGCCATGACGCGCACCGTGCCACTTCGCCGTGCGCGAGGCACGCTCCTTCAGGGCACCTCGACGTCGAACACCGTGCACGGCAACTCACACTCTGACGTGGTGACGTTCAGCACCCGCGTCGGCCCGTGCTGCCACTCGCCTTTGTCCTCGTGAATGTGGCCGAACAGGTGGAACCGGGGCTTCACCCGGCCCAGGTGCCGCAGCAGGTCGTCGCAGCCCACGCGGCGGCCGTCCCAGCAGCGGTCGCCCATGCCCGCCGGCGGCCCATGCGTCACCAGCACGTCGACGCCTTCGGGAATCAGCTGCCACTTCGCGTCGAGGTCGGCGCCGCGCTGCAGGTTGAAGGCCCAGTCGTGGAACCAGGGCTGCCACGGGCTGCCGTAGATGGTGAGCCCGTCGACCGTCACCTGCTCGTCCATCAGATAGGTGAGGCCCTCGAAGAGCGCCCGGCCCTCGGTGGGCTTCTGTTCCATCAAGAAGTCGTGGTTGCCGGCGACGACGACCTTGTGGCGGTGCGGCAGCGAGCGCAGCCAGCGCGCGACCTCTTCGAGCTGCGGGCGCGTGCCACGGGTCGTCAGGTCGCCCGCGTGAAGGAGCACGTCACCGTCGGGCACCGCGAGCTCGCGGTGGTAGCCATGCGTGTCAGCCATCGCGACACAGCGGAGCGTGGGCATGGCGACCAGCCTCCCGTGCCACCCACCGTCAGTCCAGCATCAGCGCGTCGTAGATGAGCGCGTCGCCGGTGCGTGGGTCGACCAGCACGGTGAAGGTCGAGCCGGCCTTGAGCCTGAGGTCCCACGCAGGCTTCAGCTTGCCGCGCCGGTTCTCGAAGGCGATGAGGTCGAGGTCGTACTCGTCGCTCTCACTGAGAACCTTCACCTCGCCCGTCGGCAGGCGAAAGGCCCACTTCCACCGGTAGCCGACGAGCCGCTGGTGGCGCGACTCCGTGAACTCGAGCACCAGCCCCGTGGTGGGGACGCCCTGCTCGAGCAGCGCGCGGTACCGGGGCCGCTCGTGCTCGAGGCCGGCGTCGAGGTAGCCACCGCGCGCGGCGATGGCTCGGGGCGGCGCCGTGGCGAGGAGCGGCGGGAGCGGAGGCGCCTGCACCTTCGCGAGCCGCTGGTCGATGGCCGTCTCGGCGGCCCGCTCGGCGCGCCGGTGTCGCCAGAACGAGAAGAGCGCAGCCACCGCCGTCGCGCTGGCCACGAGGAGGAGGAACGCAGTGCAGGCGAGGACGTACGACACGGCGCCGCAGGGGTATTCACCTGGCCCTGCCACCGCAACTGCTTGCGAGCCTGCGCCGGCGAGCGCGTGAGCCAGGCTGCTGCGTCCCGATAGTGGCTCTCGCGACGTGCGCCGGTGCTACGGTTTTTTGCCGATGTCTCGCGTGCGCCACGAGCGGCTCTGCATCCTGTCCCGGCAACGGTCGTTGTACTCGACGTCTCGGCTCGTCGAGGCCGCCGAAGCCCTGGGCGCGCGGCCCATCGTCGTCGACACGCTGCGCTGCACGATGGTGATGGGCCCCGATGGCTCGAAGCTGCTGTACCGCGGCGTGGCCGTCGAGGGGCTCTCGGCCGTCATCCCCCGCATCGGGACCTCCATCACCGGGTACGGCATGCAGGTGGTCAATCACCTCGACGCCATGGGCGTGCCCGTCGTCAACCGCGCCTCGGCCATCGCCCGCAGCCGGGACAAGGTGCGATGCCTCCAGCTGCTGGCGGCGGCGAACGTCTCGGTGCCGCGCACCGTCATGGCGAACGACACCTCGCACATCGTGCGCCTCGTCGAGGCCATCGGTGGGCTGCCGTGCATCATCAAGCTGCTCCGCGGCACGCAGGGCGTCGGCGTGATGATCGCCACCACGCTGAGCGAGGCGCGCTCCATCGTCGACACCTTCACCTCGCTCGGTCAGGAGATCTGCCTGCAGGAGTTCATCGCCGAGTCGAGCGGGCGAGACGTGCGCGCGCTGGTGGTCGGCGGCCGGGTGGTGGGCGCGATGCGGCGACAGGCGAGGGCGGGCGAGTTCCGCTCCAACATCCACCGCGGTGGAGAAGGCAGCCCCATCGCGCTCGACGAGGCCTTCACGAAGACGGCCCTCGAGGCGGCCCGACTGGTGGGGCTCGAGATCTGCGGGGTCGACATGCTCGAAGGGCGCGACGGCCCGAAGGTGATGGAGCTCAACTCGTCACCGGGCTTCGAGGGCCTCGAGCGGGCCACGAAGCAGGACATCGCCAGCGAGATGGTGCGCTACGCCCTGTCGAAGCGAAGCCCGGAACCGCCCGAAGGGCCCGCGCGTCTTTCGCCGTGAACCATGCTCCAGGCCTGTGTGCTGGTGGCGCTCGCGCAGGCGCCCGTCGACTACCTCGAGCGTTGCCCGTCACCGGTGAAGGCCACCGCGCGCGCCGGCCGCGCGGTCGTCCAGGTGCCCGGCGGCGGCGTCGTGCACTCGGTCGAGGGCCAGACGGTGCGGGCCACGTTGTGCGCCTTCGAGAACCACCAGGTCCTCGCGGTGCGCTTCGAGGCGCGGCTCTCGACGACGCTCCCCCGGGTAGGCACGCGCCTCGAGCGCGGCGCCACGCTCGGGCAGGGCACGTTCACCCTCGACGGCGTCACGCCGGAGCGCTTCTTCCAGCAGCACCCGTACCTCTTCGACCCGCACGCCGAGGCGGTGCTGGTGGTGGTCGACGTGGAAGCGCACGAAGCGCGGCGGTACGAGCGTGGCGTGCGCACGCACGCGTTCGAGGTGGGGCGCGGTCAGGCTGAGGGCGAAAAGCTGCGGCGGGGCGACCTCAAGACGCCGCGCGGGCTCTACTTCGTCACCGAGAAGTCGACCGGGCCCTTCGCCGGCGACTTCGCGGGCTACTACGGCGGGCACTGGGTGAAGGTGAACTACCCCAACGCGTTCGACGCGCAGCGAGGCCTGGCGAACGGCTGGTTGTCGGCGGCGCAGGCGAGCGAGGTGGCGCGCACCTGGTGGCGGCGGGCGCTGACGGCCCAGAAGACGACGCTGGGCGGCGGCATCGGCTTCCACGGGTGGATTGCGCCGTGGCGTGGCGACGTCGAGGGCTTCGGCCTGTCGTGGGGCTGCGTGGTGCTCCACCCCGAAGACGTCGCCGGCTTCTACGCCTCGGTGCCCGTGGGCGCCGCCGTCGTCCTCCGCTGAAGTCGCTCGACTACTGCGCCACCTCGATGCACCCGATGTCGGGCGACGAGGGCACTGGCGCTGGGCGCGGAGCCCCGTTGAGGTCGACCATCGGTGCGCCTGCCGTCGTCCCGGCGCCGAGCGCAGGCGAGCCCATCGACGGCGCGAAGTTGCCGTTGCCGGCGTTCTGGAAGTTCGGGTTGCCGATGAGGTTGCCGCTGGCGCCAGTGAGCGCGTTGAGGGCCGTCGCCGTCGTCACGAAGGTGGAGCCCTCGTCGACGTAGAGGGGCGCGTTCGGGGTCGAGCCGGCCGTGAAGAAGAGGTTGTTCTGGAGCGCCAACGGGTCTCCGCCGGGGCCCTCTTCGCGGAAGGCGACGTTCACGGCTCCGGCGCCCTGGGCCGCGCCTGCGAAGATGATGTTGTTCCGGTACTCGCCGCCGGTATTTGCCGAGCTGCCCGACGGCCCGCTGAGCTGCACGCCGACGCTGACGAGCGGCGCCGAGCCAGAGCCTCCCGTGGTGGAGACGATGGTGTTCGAGTGGAACAGCGTCGACGGAACGCCTCCCTGTCGAACGGCGAGCTGATGCACCACGCCGATGGTGGTCAGGCAGTTGCCCGCGACGATGAGGTTGTTCACCACCGAGCCGCCCGTGCCCACCAGGTTCAGCCCGGCGACCGCGCCGTTGTTCGTGCAACTGATGCCGCTCGCGCCCACGCCCAGCCGGTTCTGGCGGAGCGCCGGCGACGAGTGTCGAATGAGCGCGTGGTTGATCTGCGTGCCCGCGCCGCCGGTGAGGGTGTTGCCGACGATCTCGCTGCACGACCCCTGGCAGGAGAGGCCCTGGTTGCCGCAGGTGCCGTCGCAGGCGAGCCCCACCGCGTTCGACGCCTGGAACGCGGTCGAGCCCACGGCGGTGACGCCACTGACGGAGCAGCGCGCATCGAAGCCGTTGCGGTTGGCGAAGCCGGCGAACGAGCACGCGAGGCCGATGGCGTTCTCGGCCCCGACGCCGGGCGAGGGGGCTCCGGAGGCGCCGGTGAAGGTCGACGTGCCGCCCTGGCTCTCGAAGCGAACGTTGCAGCCGTCGAGCGCCGCGCCACCGACGGCCGAGCTGCCGTTGCCGCCCACCACGCCGCCGGTCGCGGTGACGTTTCGCACGAGGGGGGCGGTGCTTCCCGGCACGATCGGCCCGCACGCGTCGAAGAGCACTCCGACGCCGAAGCGGGGCACGTTGAACAGGCCCGCACCGCGGGGGCAGCCCGTGGCCGTGAGGCCCTCGATGCGTGTTCCCGATGCCCCACCGCTCGAGAAGAGGCCGATGCAGCTCGTGGCCGCTCCCGCCGTCGCCGAGCCGCGTTGAATGACGGAGCCCGGCGCGTTGACGAGGAACACGCCCACCGAGAGTCCATTCATCTGGTTGCCGCCGTTGCCCGCGGCCCAGGTCACCCCGGACGAGGTCACGCGCGCGAGCGTGGCTGCCAGCCCGACGCTCGCCGTCGAGCCGTTGCCTGCGTTCACCACCGAGGCGCTCGTGCTGCCGCTCTCGAACGTCGGTTGGGTGACGGCCATGGGGGCGCCGACGACGTCGACGCCGATGGCCTCCGAGGGGCTGCCGATGCCGATGGATGGCGCGCTGATTTCGAAGTCCCGAACCACCGGGCTGCTCTGGGTGATGGTGATGCCTGCCACGCGGCCTCCACCGAGCCCGCCGCCGGCGGTCGTGATGGCGAAGCCCTGGAGGGTGGTGGCGGACGTCAGGCCCGCGGGGAACTTGAGGCCCGTCGCCGCCGTGTTGCGGAGCTCGGTGCGCGGCGCCGTCTGCGCCCAGGTGAGGCCCGTCGGGCTCTGGGTGACGCTCCAGCGGCCGTCGACGGGTTTGCCTTCGGCCATCGTCACGTCCTCGGAATACGTGTGGGAGAAGTTGCCGAAGCGCGTCGCGACGTGCACCCGTGGGCGGTTCGCCGAGACGGCCAGCGCGATGCCGCGCCCGATGGTGTCGACCGGCTGCGCCTGCGTGCCGGGGTTCATTCCATTCGCGTTCGGGCAATTGCCGCAGACGTAGACATCGCCCGCAGCGCCACCGGCCGTCATGCCGCCTGCTGCGCCACCGGCCGTCATGCCGCCTGCTGCGCCACCCGCCGTCATGCCGCCCGCGGCGCCACCGGCCGTCATGCCGCCTGCTGCGCCACCGGCCGTCATGCCGCCTGCCGAGCCACCGGCCATCATGCCGCCTGCGGCGCCACCGGCCGTCATGCCGCCTGCAGCGCCACCGGCCGTCATGCCGCCTGCCGCGCCGCCGGCCGTCATGCCACCGGCCGTCATGCCACCGGCCGTCATGCCGCCCGCGGTCATGCCACCTGCCGCGCCGCCGGCCGTCAGGCCACCTGCAGCGCCGCCCGCCGTCATGCCGCCCGCCGCCCCGCCAGCCGTCAGACCACCCGCCGTTCCTCCACCTGTCGCACCGCCTCCAGCCGGGCCGGCGTCGACGTCATCCGCCGGCGTGACGCCGCAGCTGCATCCGTTGGCGAGCGCTGCGACAGCGAGGGTCAGCGTGAGGCTCGTGACGCGCATGTGTGTCTCCCCGAATGACTGGCTGCAGGGTCCAAGGTCCGTGCCGGCCTCTGAAGCCGCGATTCAACTCGATGTTCCGCGAGTCATGCAGGGCACCGATGGCAGGCCCGCAGCAGTTGCATGTGTGCCCGACGGCACGGACACCCTGGGCGCCGAAAACGGAAAGACCTCAGGGGCAGGTTCCACGGCGCTGGGCCGAGAGCCCCTGCACGGCACCGGAGCCGCCTGGCTGCACCATGAAGGTCGAACCCGAGAAGGTCGGGCTCGAGGCGCCCTCACACCAGACGCCGATC
>JALOQF010000065.1 GCA_025459425.1 Myxococcaceae bacterium
CTGGTGATGAAGGGCGACATGGGCGTGAGCTGCCAGATGCTGCGCGAGATGAGCCCGTGGGTCACGATGCCGAAGTACGCGCTGGGCGAGCCGTTGTGCGGGCTGCCGAGCGTGACGAGGTTCTTCACGCGGCGATCTCCGCCCAGGCGCTTCACGTAGTACGTGCCGATGATGCCGCCCTTCGAGTGGCCGATGATCGACAGCGGGCCCATCGACGGGTAGCGCTGGTAGAGCCGCTCGATCTTCTCGCGCACCTTCTCGGCCGTGGCGTCGATGGCGTTGGTGTTGAACGCGTCTTTCCAGCCGCCCAGGTTGATGCTCCACACGCAGAACTGATCGCGGCGCAGCCGGTGCTCGAGCACCTCGAACACCCGGCGCGTCGACATGAAGCCGTACAGCAGGAGCACCGGCCTTGGGCAGTTGGTGAAGTCGGTGCGGCGCACCACCGTGTTCGAGGCGTCGAGCTCGAAGTAGCCCTTGAGGTACCGGGCCTGCCGTTGCAGCTGCCGAACGCGCGCCTTCAGACCCAGCATGTGCCACCACCCCGCATGTGACCGGCCAGTCACGACAAGTGTAGCGACCGGCCGGCGCGCGCGCGAAGGTGTGCCGGTAGTCAAAGCGGTGACATCGGGTCATTGGAAGGAAAGCGGCCTCACCGAAAGACTCCGTGGCAGCGCCGCGAAGACGCGTTACGCGTCGCGGCGTCCATCCCCGCAGCCCCCTGGAGCCTCAGATGACGACTGCCATGAACTACCGCCGCCTCGGCCGCGCCGGCCTCAAAGTCAGTGAGCTGTCCCTGGGCTCGTGGGTCACCTTCGGCGGGCAGGTCGGTGACGGGCCGACCGAGTCGTGCATGAAGGCCGCGTACGACGCCGGGGTGAACTTCTTCGATGGTGCCGAGGTGTACGCGAAGGGCCAGGCCGAGCTCGCCATGGGCCGCGTCCTCAAGAAGATGGGCTGGCGCCGCGAGGGCCTGGTGCTGTCGACGAAGCTCTTCTGGGGCGGTGACGGCCCGAACGACCAGGGCCTCTCGCACAAGCACATCATCGAGGGTTTCCACGCGGCGCTGAAGCGCTGGCAGGTCGACTACCTCGACCTCTGCTTCTGTCACCGCCCGGACCCGAACACGCCCATCGACGAGACGGTGCGCGCGATGGACGTGCTCGTGCGGCAGGGAAAGCTCTTCTACTGGGGCACGAGCGAGTGGAGCGCCGCCGAGGTGCAGACCGCCTTCCGCGTCGCGAAGGAGCAGCACCTGACGCCGCCGACGATGGAGCAGCCGCAGTACAACATGCTGGTGCGCGAGCGCTTCGAGAAGGAATACGCGCCGCTCTTCGAGCACCACGGCTACGGCACCACCATCTGGAGCCCGCTCGCCTCGGGCGTGCTGTCGGGCAAGTACAACGACGGCGTCCCGAAGGACTCGCGCTTCACGCTGCCGAACTACGACTGGCTGAAGGAGAAGATCCTCTCGCCCGAGAATCTCGCGAAGGCGAAGGCGCTGGCGCCCATCGCGAAGGAGCTCGGCTGCACCCAGGCTCAGCTCGCGCTCGCCTGGTGCCTCAAGAACCCCAACGTCTCGACCGTCATCACCGGGGCCACCCGCGCCGAGCAGGTGGTCGAGAACATGAAGGCGCTCGACGTGGTGCCGAAGCTGACCGGCGACGTCATGGCCCGCATCGAAGGGGTGCTGCAGAACAAGCCGGCCTGAGGCGTTACTGCGCCACCTTCGGCCGGAGGATGTACACGTCGTTCCCGTTCACCTCGAAGGCGCGCTTGGTGGCGTTGTAGGTGCCCCCGGCGAGCCAGTCGTTGGTGTTCTGCTCGTAGGCGCCGTCACCGTGCGCGCCCACCGACGAGAAGGGCGAGGTGCCGGTAATGATCTCGACGTGCGCCGTCGACTCGCCGGTGCTCGGGTAGTCCTTCACGATGACGTCGCCCGGGCGGATCTGCGAGGGGTCGGTGATGCGGTCGAACAGGTTCGAGAACGTCGGCCACTTCTCGGCGCTCGCGTAGTGCAGCGTGCCGTCGCGCATCGCCCACGTGGGCGCCTTGACGCCCGCCTGCGTGAGCGCGTCTCCGACGAATTGGTTGCACTTGTTGTTGTCCTTGAGCCACGACGGGCGCGACTCGCCCGGGCGGCGGTTGCCCGAGAGCATCGCCAGCGGGCTCGTGGGCGCCTCCGAGAAGGCGTAGTTCGGGCCTTCCTTCGCCACCCGGTCCTTCGCCGCGTCGAGGATCTGCTGCGCGAAGCGTGGCTCCCGCGGGCCTGACGTCGGCACCACGCCGCCCGCCGCGTTCACCAGCGCCTGGTACTCCTTGCCGGCGCGCCCGGTGTTGTTGAAGCTCGTCGAGCTGCCGTTCCGGTCGAAGTCATCGACGTGCTTGAAGAGCTTGTCGAGCTCCGGCCCGCCCTTGAGCCACCCGTCGCCGTTGACGTCGGCCTTCGCCTTCAACTCGGCGACGTTGACGCCGGCGCGCGTGAGCTTGTCGACCGTCGCCGCGTCGTTGAGGTTGATGCCCTTCTGGAGCGACTGGCTGAACTGCGAACGGTCGATGCGCGACATGGCTTCGATTCTCCCTATGGAATGGTTCCAGCCATTCTCGCTTGAGAACCCAGGGAGTTGCGAGTCTGTGACCAGGACACCTACATGCGATGCAAGTGCTTGATCTCAGGCAGCACTACCGACCGCCGAACGGTGTGTCGTGGCCGCGCGTGGGGAGCGTCGAGGGCTCGCCGGTGAGGAAGGTGTCGACGGCGCGCGCGGCCTCACGCCCGTCGGAGATGGCCCAGACGATGAGGCTGGCGCCGCGCATGGCGTCTCCGGCCGCGAAGACGCCGGGCACCGAGGTAGCGAACTGGCGGTCGACCTTCACATTGCCGCGCGGGTCGAGCGCCACGCCGAGCTGCTGCGAGAGGGTGGCGGTGTCGGGGCCGGTGAAGCCCAGCGCGAGGATCAGCAGGTCGACGTCGATGCGGCGACGCGTGGCCTCATGTTCGACGAGCTTGCCGTGCTCGAGCGTCACCTCGACGCCCTCGAGGGCCACGAGCGCGCCGTTCTCACCGACGAGCCGCTTGGTGAGGAAGCCGAAGCTGCGCAGGCCACCTTCTTCCTGGCTCGACGAGGTGCGGAAGACGAGCGGCCACTGGGGCCAGGGGTTCTGCACATCCCTCGCCGTCGGAGGCACGGGCATGAGCTCGATCTGCGAGACCGACGCGGCCTCTTCCCGCAGCGCGGTGCCCAGGCAGTCCGAGCCGGTGTCGCCGCCGCCCAGCACGATGACGCGCTTGCCCGTCGCCGCGCCGTGGGCGCCGGCCTGGCTGGCGATGCGCCGGTTCGCGGCCTCGAGGTAGTCCATCGCCTGCACGATGCCCGACAGCTCGCGGCCGGGGAGCCCCAGCTCGCGACCGACGCGCGCGCCGATGCCCAGCACCACCGCGTCATGGCTCGCCTTGAGCTCGGCCCACGTGGGCGAGGTGCCCACCGCGACGCCCGTCTTGAAGGTGACGCCCTCGGCCTCGAGCAGCTTCACGCGGCGATCGATGACCCACTTCTCCATCTTGAAGTCGGGAATGCCGTAGCGGAGCAGCCCGCCCAGCACGTCGTCCTTCTCGTAGACGGTGACGGTGTGGCCCGCGCGGTTGAGCTGGGCCGCGGCGGCGAGGCCCGCCGGTCCGCTGCCGACGATGGCGACCGTCTTGCCGGTGCGGAAGGTGGGCGGCTGCGCGTGGACCCAGCCCTCCTGAAACGCGCGCTCGATGATCTCCTTCTCGATCTGCTCGATGGTGACGGGGTCCTGGTTCACCGCGAGCACGCACGCGGCCTCGCAGGGCGCGGGGCACAGGCGGCCGGTGAACTCGGGGAAGTTGTTGGTCGAGGTGAGCGACAGGTACGCCTCGCGCCAGCGGCCCTTCCACACGTGCTCGTTGAAGTCGGGAATCGGGTTCCCCAGCGGGCAGCCCTGCTGGCAGAACGGTACGCCGCAGTCCATGCAGCGCCCGGCCTGCCGCTTCGACTGCTCCGGCACCACCGGGAGGATGAACTCCTTCGAGTCGTGCAGGCGCTCCTTCTTCTCGCGCTTGGGAGGCGCTTCGCGATTCCACTCGAGAAAGCCGGTCGTCTTGCCCATGGGTCAGCCCTCCCTTCCGCCGACGGCGCGCAGCCGCGGGGGACTTGGCCGGGGTCGGAGTTGCGCGCGCCTGGCCTGCAGCACGCGCTTGTAGTCCGTCGGCATCACCTTCACGAACGAGCCCACGAGGTGCTCCCAGTTGTCGAGAATGCGGCGCGCCTGCGCCGAGCCGGTGAAGCGCAGGTGGTTCTCGATGAGGCCGTAGACGAGCCAGATCTCGGACTCGTCGACGAGCGATTCGAGCTCGACCATCTCGAGGTTGCAGCGCTCGCGGAAGGCGCGGTTGCGATCGAACACGTACGCCGTGCCACCGCTCATGCCGGCGGCGAAGTTGCGCCCCGTCTGCCCGAGCACCACCACCACGCCGCCGGTCATGTACTCGCAGCCGTGGTCGCCCACGCCTTCCACCACGCAGCGCGCGCCCGAGTTGCGCACGGCGAAGCGCTCGCCGGCGACGCCCGCGAAGTACGCCTCGCCGGCCGTGGCGCCGTAGAGCACCGTGTTCCCGACGATGACGTTCTCGTCGGCGTTGAAGCGCGCGCCAGTCGGAGGCCGCACCACCAGCCGCCCGCCCGAGAGGCCCTTGCCGACGTAGTCGTTCGCCTCACCCTCGAGCTCGAGCGTCACGCCCTGCACCGCGAAGGCGCCGAAGCTCTGGCCCGCGGCGCCCTGCAGCTTGATGCGCACCGTGTCGTCCGGGAGCCCCTGGCCGCCGTGCTTTCGAATGATCTCACCCGACAGCATCGCGCCGACCGCCCGGTGGGCGTTGGCGACGGGCAGGGCGATGGTCACCGGCGCGCCGTTCTCGAGCGTTCGTTTCGCGGCCTCGAGCAGCTGGTGATCGAGCGAGTCCGACACGTCCTTCTTCTGCCACGAGGTGCAGAAGCGGGGCGCCGAGTCGGGCGCGTTGGGCAGCGAGAGAATGGGCGAGAGGTCGAGCTTCGCCGCCTTCCAGTGCGGCACCCGCGCCTTCACCTTGAGCTTGTCGACGCGGCCGACGAGCTCGTCGAACGTGCGGAAGCCGAGGCGGGCCATGTGCCGGCGAATGCGCTCGGCCAGCAGCATGAAGAAGTTCACCACGTGATCGGGGTTGCCGGTGAACTGCGCGCGCAGCTTCGGGTCCTGGGTGGCGATGCCGACGCTGCAGGTGTTGAGGTGGCACTTGCGCAGCATCACGCAGCCCTCGACGACGAGCGACGCGGTGGCGAGGCCGAACTCCTCTCCGCCGAGCAGCCCGGCGATGACGACGTCACGCGAGGTGCGCAGGCCGCCGTCGACCTGCACCTTGAGGCGATCGCGCAGGCCGTTCTGCACCAGCACCTGCTGCGTCTCGGCGAGGCCGAGCTCCCAGGGCAGGCCCGCGCGCTTGATCGACGACAGCGGCGACGCGCCGGTGCCGCCCTCGTACCCGGAGATGGTGACGCCGCCCGCGCCGGCCTTCGCCACGCCCGCCGCGATGGTGCCGACGCCGACCTCGCTCACCAGCTTCACCGACACGCGCGCCGGGCGGTTGACGCTCTGCAGATCGTAGATGAGCTGGGCGAGATCCTCGATGGAGTAGATGTCGTGGTGCGGCGGCGGCGAGATGAGGGTGACGCCGGGCGTCGACCACCGCACCTTCGCGATGCGCTCGTCGACCTTGTGGCCGGGCAGCTGGCCGCCTTCGCCGGGCTTGGCGCCCTGGGCCACCTTGATCTGCAGCTCGTCGGCGTTGACGAGGTACTCGGTGGTGACGCCGAAGCGCGCGCTGGCGACCTGCTTGATGGCGCTGCGCCGGAAGTCTCCATTCGGGTCCTTCTGGAAGCGCCGGGGCTCTTCTCCGCCCTCGCCGGAGTTCGAGCGGCCGCCGATGCGGTTCATCGCGATGGCGAGCGTCTCGTGCGCCTCGGCCGAGATCGAGCCGAAGCTCATCGCGCCTGTGACGAAGCGCCTGGCCAGTGACGTGGCCGGCTCGACCTCGTCGAGCGGAACCGGCGGCCCCGAGGTGTCGAACTCGAGCAGGCCGCGCAAGGTGACCAGCCCCTCGTCTTCGTCGTCGGCGAGCTGCTCGTAGCGCTCGAACACCTTCAGGTCGTTCGACTTCGAGGCGTGCTGGAGCGCCGCCAGCGTCGCCGGGTTCCACTTGTGCAACTCGCCGCGGCGGCGCCACTGGTAGTTGCCGCCGGTGAAGGGCACCACCACGTCGTCGGCGCTCGCCGCAGGCCCGTAGCCCCGGGCGTGCCGCTCGACCACCTCGCGATCGAGATCGTCCAGGCCGATGCCCTCGAGGCGCGACGGCGTGCCCGAGAAGTGCTTCTCGATGAGCGCCTTGTCGAGGCCGACACACTCGAAGATCTGTGCGCCCCGGTACGACTGCACCGTCGAGATGCCCATCTTCGACATGATCTTGAGCAGCCCCTCGTCGAAGGCGTGCACCAGGTTCGCGTCGAGCTTGCCGGGGTCGACCGCCGACAGCTCGCCGCGGGCGGCGAGATCGCGCACGGCGTCGAAGCACATCCACGGGTTCACGGCGGCGGCGCCGTAGCCGATGAGCACGGCGACGTGATGCACCTCGCGCACCTCGGCCGTCTCGATGACGAGCGAGGTGTGGCGCCGAATGCCGGCCCGGACGAGCGTCTTGTGCACGGCCGAGGTCGCGAGCAGCGCGGGAATCGGCGCCCGCTTCGCGTCGACGCTCCGGTCCGAGAGGATGAGGATGTCGTGGCCCTCGTCGACCGCGCGCACCGAGGCGTGGATGAGATCGTCGACCGCGCGCTCGAGCGCACCCGGCGTGCCGGGCTCATAGGTCATGTCGATGACGCGGGGGTCGAAGTCGCCCTTCCCGGCGAGCGCCTTGATGCGCGCGAGCTGCGAGTTGGTGAGCACCGGGCCGGGCAGGGTGAGCTTCGCGCACTGCTCGGGCGTCTCTTCGAAGGTGTTGCCGTCGGGGCCGAGGCCGACGCCGAGCGACATGACGAGCGACTCGCGGATCGGGTCGATGGGCGGGTTCGTCACCTGCGCGAAGAGCTGGTGGAAGTAGTCGAAGAGCGACGGCGCGCGCGTCGACAGCACCGCCAGCGGGGTGTCGGTGCCCATCGAGCCGACGGGCTCCTTCCCCGTTTCGGCCATCGGGCCCACGATGAGCCGCAGATCTTCGTCGGTCCACCCGAAGGCGCGCTGCTGGCGGAAGAGGTCTTCACCCGACAGCGGGGTCGGCGCCGGGGCCTGGGGCACGTCGTCCCAGGTGAAGACGTTGCGCTCGAGCCACTTCCGGTACGGCCAGCGGCCCGTGATGTCCTTCTTCACTTCGTCGTCTTCGACGATGCGGCCTTCATCGGTGTCGACCAGGAACATCTTGCCGGGCTGGAGGCGGCCCTTGCGGCGAACCTGCGCCGGCGGCACGTCGATGACGCCAGCCTCGCTCGCGAGGATGACGCGATCGTCGTCGGTGATGACGTAGCGCGCGGGCCGGAGCCCGTTGCGGTCGAGCGTCGCGCCCACCAGCCGGCCGTCGGTGAAGGTGATGGCGGCGGGGCCGTCCCACGGCTCCATGAGTGAGCTCGAGTACTGGTAGAAGGCGCGCCGCGCGTCGTCCATCTGCGGGTTGTGCTGCCACGCCTCGGGGATCATCAGCATCATCGCGTTGGGCAACGAGCGGCCGCCCAGCACCAGCAGCTCGAGCATGTTGTCGAACTGCGCCGAGTCGCTCTTGCCCGGCACGATGATGGGCTCGAGGCGCTCGAGGCTGCCGCCGAACTTCGCCGACTGGAGCAGCGTGCGGCGGGCCTGCATCGAGTTCCGGTTGCCCTGCACGGTGTTGATCTCGCCGTTGTGCGCGATGAAGCGGAACGGCTGCGCGAGATCCCAGGTCGGGAAGGTGTTGGTCGAGAAGCGCGAGTGCACCACCGCGATGGCGCTCTCGAACAGCGCGTCGCGCAGGTCGATGAAGAACTGCGGCAGCGTCGCCGGGAGCAGCAGGCCCTTGTAGATGATCGTCTCGGACGAGCAGCTCGCGATGTGGAAGCGCCCGTCGCCGTCGACGCCGCTGGCGCGAACGCGGTTCTCGACCAGCTTGCGGATGATGAAGAGCTTGCGCTCGAAGGCCGACGGCACCGTGCGGCGCCGCGCGATGAAGCACTGGCGCATCGTCGGCAAGACGCTCCGCGCGACGGGGCCCAGCACCGAGACGTCGACTGGTACGTCGCGCCAGCCGATGACCCGCTGGCCTTCCTGCTCGACGACCTCGGCGAGCATGCGTTCGCACTCGGAGCGGGCGAAGGGGTCGCTCGGCAGGAAGACCTGCGCCACGCCGAAGGCTCCGCGCGGCGGCATCGTGAAGCCGAGCCGGGTGCCTTCGCGGGCGAAGAAGCGCTCGGGGACCTGCACCAGAATGCCGGCGCCGTCGCCCGTCAGCGGGTCGGCGCCCGTCGCCGCGCGGTGCCGCATGCGGTGCAGCACCTCGAGCGCCTGGTCGACGATCGAGCGTGAGCGCACCCCCTTGATGTGGGCGACGAACCCGATGCCACAGCTGTCTTTTTCGGTGCTCGGCTCGTAGAGCCCTGAACGGCGTTCAACGCGGTGCATCAGCGCAGGATAAGGGCCCGGGCGCGCGGGTTCAATGCGCTGCGTCAAGTGGCAGGCCAGACGGCGCGAGGCCCGGTTTGGGGGGCCGACGCGGAGCGGGTCGGTCGTGGGCACCCCGTCTGGTCATGAGCGCCTGAATGTCGAGGCTGCCTCACGGCTCGCGAGGGCCATCGGGCGGACGCATCGACGTTCGTGTCGTCCGACCGCATCGGGCGGACTCATCGACGTCCGTGTCGTCTGACGGCGCGAGGGCGCGGGCGGACGCATCGACCTCCGTGTCGTCTGACGGCGCGCGACGGGCATCGGGCGGGCCGCGCGCGCGGACCGGTCGACGGCTGCCTCAGGCGCGGGCGCTGCTCTTCCAGCTGCACGGGGGCCGGTGGCGGCGACGACTGCGACGGCCTTCTCCACGCCCGAGACAGAGCCGCGTCCCTCGGCGGACTCACCGACCTCCCCGGCACGTTCGCTGCACGACGGTCTTCCACCAGCGGGTTCGGGTGGGAGGGGCGGGATGAAGAGGGCGTCGGAATCACGAGCCGAGCGTCGAAGCGTCGGGCCCGAGCGGGCCTGGGGTGGCGCAGACCGGGTGGGTGCGGGCGCAGTCAACGATGTGTCGCGCGGCGAGGGGCTGCGTGAGGGCGTGGTGTCTCGAGGGAGGGGTCACATGAATCGGGTGGTGTTCTTCGCGGTCGCGCTGGGCGCGGCCGTCGCCGTGGCGCAGAGCGCGTCGGCCATTCCAACGTTCGATCTCGATCGGGTGCTTTCGCCCGATCCCGCGGCGCCGTCGTCGTCGCTTCACGCGTCTGGCGATGGCCTGCGCGCGGGTGCGCTCCGCGTGTCGCTGCTTGGTCACTACCAGCACCGGCCGCTCCGGTTGCTGGTCGAGGGTGAATCGGCCGGCGCGGTGATCGGGGCGCGCGTCTCCTCTCACCTCGGCGTCGCGTGGGCCGCGAGCGATCGAATCGAGCTGGGCCTGCAGCTCCCCGTCGTCTGGTGGCAGGGCGGTGACGACCTCCGGGCGCGGGGCATCGAGCCCGTCGTCGCCACCGCGCTGGGGGCTCCCGTGCTGCAGGCGCGATACACGGCGCTGCGCCAGTCACAGGGCAGCCCGATCGATCTTGGCTTCACCCTGGGCGGCTCACTTCCGCTCGGCAGCGCGGCTGCGCTCACCCGCGACGGCGGCCTCGGGTTCGCGCTGATGCCCCGCGTCGGTGTCGGCCATGCCTTCGGCTCGTTCGTCCGCGTGGGCGGAGAGCTGGGCGCCGTCGTGCGTGGTCAGCAGCTCCTCACTCCGTTCGCCGACGAGGTGCGCGACGAGGTCGGCAGCCTCGTCTCGGTGGCGGCTTCGGCGACGACCCTCGGAGAGCGCCTGCGAGGTCAGCTCGACGTGCGCGTCATCGCCCCGCTGTCGCGGACCAGCGCGTCGGTCGAGGTGCTGGGCGGAGTTCGGTACCTGATTCCCCAGTCACGCCTCGAGCTGATGGTGCTCGGCGGCCCTGGCTTCGGCGCGATGCCGGGCACGCCCGCCTTCCGGCTGCTGGGCGGAGTCGCGTGGACGCCGCTCGCGCCACCGGTGTGCCGTGACGACGAGCCCTACCGCCTCGCCGACTGCGCCGAGCTCGACAGGGACCGTGACGGAATCGCGAACGGCGCTGACGCCTGCCCCGAGCTGCCCGGGCTGGTGGCGCTCCAGGGCTGCGCCGACCGTGACGACGACGGCGACGGGCTGTCGAACCTCGCCGACGCGTGCCCGCAGCGCGCGGGCGGTGGCGACGGGTGCCCGCCGGCCGACGCCGACGCTGACGGTCTCGCCGACGCGCGTGACGCCTGTCCCCGTGAAGCGGGCCCGGCGGCCGCAGGGGGCTGCCCTGACGCCGATGCCGACGGCCTCGCTGATGCGAGCGATGCGTGCCCGGGCCAGCCTGGCCCGCTCGGCGGGTGTCCCGATACCGATGGTGATTCCATCGCCGACGGCAGCGACGCCTGCCCCACGGTCGCCGCGCCCGGCTCGGCCACCGGGTGCGCCTCGGTGAGCGTGTCGCAGTCGGGCCTCGCGCTGGCGGCGAAGATCCAGTTCGAGCTCAACCGCGACGTCATCTCGCCAGCGTCGTTCCCGCTCCTCGACGAGGTCGCGCAGGTGCTCGTGGCCAACCCCGAGCTCGGCCGCATCAGCATCGAAGGCCACACGGACGATCTCGGTCCCGCAGCCTTCAACCGCGACCTCTCCCAGCGCCGGGCCGAGTCCGTGCGCCGCGCCCTCGTCGAGCGGGGCATCGACGCCGCCCGCCTCGAGGCCCGTGGCTTCGGCCCCGACCGCCCCCTGACGCCCAACGTCGACGCCGCCAGCCGCGAGAAGAACCGGCGCGTCGAGTTCACCACCTCGAAGTGATGCCTCAAGGACCACTCGCCATGAACACGACTCGAACCCTGTCTCGCTGGCCGGTCGTCGCGGCCCTCACGCTCGCCCTCACGTCGGCGTGCACCGAACCCTCGTCGAACGTGGAAGCGCCCGCTGCCCAGACGCGCCAGGCCTCGACGGGCCTCGCCGGCTTCTCGGTTGGCCGCCGCTACCTCGTCCAGCACACCGCCAGCGGGGCGCAGAACCTCGCCGACTTCCAGGTGCGCTTCCTCATCGACACCGCGACCGAGATCGCCGCGGGCCGCATGCGCTCCGACTGCGGAGACCTGCGCATCTTCGCCGGTGATGGCTGCACGCCCACCGACGCGGTTCCCTTCTGGGTCGCCGACGGGACGTGCAACACCGCGTCGACGAACGTGTGGCTGCGGCTGCCGGTGGTGAACGCCGGCACCTCGACGCCGCTGTCGATGTTCTGGGGCAACCCCTCGGCCACGAGCCAGTCGAACGGGCCCGCGGTCTTCCCCACCTTCTTCGACGACTTCAACGGCCCCGGCGCCACGCTCGATTCGGACAAGTGGAACGTCTATGGCCCCGTGAGCCAGGGCAGCGGCGTCGCCACCACCGCGGGCGGCGCGGCGGGCTTCTGGTCGAAGAACAAGGTGCTCGCGGCGGGCCAGACGGTGTTCGGTGTGCGCACCGACGCGCAGTCGGCGAGTGGCGCTGACATCGAGTACGGCGCCGCGACCCTGCTCGCGCCCGGCGTCGCCGGCAACGAGATGCACTGGTCGTCGCGGCGGTGGTCCGGCGTGGTGTGGATGTCGTACGACTGGAGCTTCGCCTCGATCGGTCGCGCCACCTCGGGAGGCGTCTGCCAGAACCGCGACCGCGTCGCGGCCCGCTGGGCCAACGTGCCCGGCGTCACCACCTACTTCCAGACCGAGTTCTTCTACGAGAAGGGCGCCAACGGCTCGCTCACCTTCGGCATCTACGACAAGAACGGCGCGAAGCTCGAGACGACCATGGGGTCGCCGACGTGCACCGCCGACGCCACCGAGAGTGCGTACTGGCAGTTCGACCATTCGAGCGTCGCGCCGAACCCCATCTCGCGCGTCGACTACGCCTACGTGCGCCGCTACGCGAACCCCGACCCGGTCATCGTGCCGACTGGCATCGAGATCGGCCCCTCGTCGTGTCTCGCCCAGGGGCAGGGCCCGTGCACGCCCGCCACCGAGGGCTCGGTCTGCCAGACGGTCAACTGCAGCACCGCCGGCATCTGCATGCCGAACCGCGCCGACGCCTGCTACGTCGATGCCGACTGCTCGTCGGGCCAGTTCTGCGAGCGCTCCTCGTGGACCTGCCGCACCCGTCTCGCGAACGGCGCCGCGCTTCCCCAGGACGGCCTGCACGACGCCTGTGATGCGCAGAACCCGGTCAACGCGGCGTGCGCCTCGGGCCAGTGCAACGCGGCCACCACCACCTGCGGCGCAGCGCTCGGCGGCGTCTGCTCGACCGCGAACGAGTGCGCGAGCAACGTCTGCAATGGCGGCATCTGCTCCGAGTCGGTCGAGCTCGCCGTCACCGCGGGCGCGCTCGGCTACCCGGGCGGTGCAATCGTCATCGACCCGACGCTCACCATCACCGGCACCCTGTCGAGCCTCGATGGCGCCGTGGTGAGCATCAACGGCGGCTTCGTCGCCAGCCAGGACCGCCTCGAGTTCACCAACCAGGGCGGCATCAGCGGCAGCTACGACGCGCAGCGCGGAACGCTCCGGCTGTCTGGTGGCGCGACGCTCGCCCAGTACCAGGCTGCGCTCCGCTCGGTGACGTACCGCAACGTGAGCGCGACGCCGACCGGCAGCACGCGCACGATCGCCTTCTCGCTGGGCAGCGCCATCGCCAACACCGACACCGGCCACTTCTACGAGTACGTCGCCTCGACGCAGACGTGGACGAACGCGAACGGCATCGCGCAGACGCGCCGGTACCTGGGCCTGCGCGGCTACCTCGTCACCATCACCAGCGCCGCCGAGAACGACTTCATTCGCGGCAAGCTGACCGCCGACGGGTGGATCGGCGCCACGACGCCGGTGAACGCGTTCCCACGTACGTGGTCGTGGTCGGCTGGCCCCGACACCGGGACCGCCTTCTGCCAGAACACCTCGGCGGGCGTGTGCTCGTCGATCAGCGGCCGGTACTCGAACTGGGCGGCGGGTGAGCCGAACAACTTCGGCACCGGCGAGGGCTGCGGGCAGATCTACTTCCTCAACTCGGGCCGCTGGAACGACCTGCCCTGCACCGGCACGACGCTGCCGGGATACATCGTCGAGTACGGCGACTCGCCGGGAGATCCGACGCTGGCCATCACGGGGGCGCGCACGCTCACCCTCGCCATCTGTGGCAACGGCGCCCGCGAAGGCGCCGAGGCCTGCGATGACGGCAACCTGCTTGCCGGCGACGGCTGCTCCCGCGCCTGTTCACCCGAGCCGGGCTTCGCCTGTGCGGCCAATGGCGGCGCCTGTTCGTCGACGTGTGGAGACGGCATTCAGACCGCCTCCGAGGCCTGTGACGACGGTGACACCGAAGACGGAGACGGCTGCAGCGCGGCGTGCGCGCTCGAAGCCGGGTGGCTGTGTTCGAACGACGAGCCGACCCTGGTGACGAACGGCGGCTTCGACGACGGCAATGTCGGCTTCACCTCGGGGCTCACGTTCCTCGCGAGCGGCACGAATGGCGCCGTGAACGAGTACGGCATCTCGGCCGGCAACGCCTTCCGCCCCGACGTGTGCTCGGGCGTGCCCGACGGTGAGCGCAGTGGTCCGAACCGCGCGCTGTACTTCAACGGCGGCTCGACGGCTGGCCAGGTGCTCTACCAGACGACGGCCAGCCTCACGGCGAACACCGGGTACGTCGTCGAGGCGCGAGCGATGTCGTGGTCGTCCGACGCGCCGCCTCGCCTCGTCTTCGAAGCCAACGGCGTCGAGCTCACCGCCGAAGTCCAGGCCGCGGTGTGCTCGCCCAGCACGTCGTGGACGCGGGTGGCGGCCACCTTTCGCGCGGGCTCGACCGGTCCGGCCACGTTCCGGATCATCAACCGCGCCGCCTCGGCCTCGGGCAACGACGGCGCCATCGACGGCTTCTCGATCAAGCCCGCGGCCGCCATGCAGTGCGGGCGCCCGAGCCTCGATGCGCTCGTCGGCATCACGCCCTCGAACGAGGGGTCCTACGTCATCGCTGGCGGGTGCTTCGCCTCGGCGGGCGCGGTGACGGTGGCCCTCGGGAGCGCGTCGCAGTCCGTACCGTGCATCGCCGGTCGCTTCAGCGCCACCCTCGAGGTGTCGGCGGTTCCCGACGGGCTGCGCGCGGTGACGGCCTCGCAGGGCAACGCGGGCGGCCTCGCCATCGCGACGGCTCAGGTCGTCAAGGACACGACCGCCCCGGCCGCTCCCTCGTTCTCGAGCCCCGCCGCGGGCCTCCTCAACGTCGCGCAGGTCGATCTCGCTGGTGCTTGCGAGACGGGCGCCACCGTCGAGGTGCGCTCGATGCAGGGGCCGGTCTGCTCGGTGCCGTGTACGGCTGGTGCGTGGCGCTGCATGCCGGCGCCGTTCCCCGAGGGCCAGACCACCCTCGAGGCCTTCCAGACCGACGCCGCGGGAAACACCAGCATCGAGGGGCGCCTCGACTTCGAGATCGATCTCTCGCCGCCAAGTGCGCCCAAGCTCGACGCTCCGCGCGATGGCGCCTTTCTCGCGACGCCCACGCCTCTGGTGCAGGGCCGGTGCGAAGCAGGAAGTACGGTGACCGCGCGGAGCCGCTCTGGCTCGTCGTGCACCGTCAGCTGCGTCGCCGGACGCTTCGAGTGCGCCCTCGAGCCAGCGCTGCGTCAAGGCGGGCACGAGCTGCGTGTCGAGCAGGTCGACCGTGCCGGGAATCGCAGCGAGTCGCAGGCGTTCGCTCGGGTCACGGTCGATCTGTCCGCTCCGGTCGCTCCGTCTGTCGTGACGCCGGCCGCCGGTGCGCTCCTCGCGACCGCGACGCCGCGGCTCGACGGCGCCTGTGAACCCTTCGCGCAGGTGCACGTCGAGCATGGCGCCGAGCCCGTCTGCTCGGCGACGTGCGACGCCCAGGGGGCCTTCCGGTGCACGAGCGCGAGCCTGCCCGACGGTGAGATCGTCCTTCGTCTGCGCCAGTTCGACCGTGCAGGCAACGAGAGCCCGGCGGTCAGTCACGGCGTCCGCATCGACACCACGCCGCCATCGCGTGGCGCGATCCTCTCGCCGCTCGCGGGCTCGATCTCGACGTCGGTGCGGCCGCTGATCACCGGCGTCGGAGAGCCGGGTGCGACGGCCATCGTCACGTCGAACGGCGTCGAAGTCTGTCGGGCGCCCATCGCGCCAGATGGCACCTGGTCGTGCATCTCGAACGTGCGCCCCGGGTCGCAGGCCGTGCAGGTCATCGTCGAAGACGCCGCCGGCAACCGTTCTGCCATCTCACCGGCGCAGCGCTTCGTCGTCGACGTGGTGCCGCCCCGCGCGCCCTCGTTGCTGTTGCCGTCGGCAGCGCAGGTGGTCTCGCCGTGGCCCATCTTCCGCGGCCTGGGTGAGCCTGGCAGCGAAGTGACCGTCTCGGTCGGAGGTCGGGCACACTGCAGCGCACTCGTGGACGACGCGGGCCAGTGGGCCTGCCTGGGCGCCCAGGCGCTCACGAGCGGCTCGCATCAGGCGGTGGCCACCGCGGCCGACCCCGCCGGGAACACCTCACTGCCGTCTGCGCAGGTCGGGTTCGAGGTCGGCACGACCGCCGCCCCATCGGCGCCGATGCTCGAGTTCCCCTCGATGGATGCATCGATTGGAGACCCGACGCCGAGGCTCCGTGGGCGAGCAGAGCCGGGCAGCCTCGTGGTGGTGAGCCGCGGCGCGATCGTGCTGTGTGAGACGACCGCCGACGCCAACGGAGCGTTCGAGTGCGAGGCCCGGGTGTCGCTGCCCGACGGTTCACACGAGGTGCAAGTGAAGGCGACCACGGCCGCTGGCGACAGCGCCCCGGGTGTGAGCCGCTTCGCCGTCGACACCCAGCCGCTCGCGCCGCCCGTGGTGCTGGCGCCGGCGAGCGGCGCGGTGGTGCGCGCCCAGCCCGTCTTCTCGGGCACGGCGCGCCCCCTGGCGCAGGTGACGCTGCAGGTCGATGGCGTCACCTCGTGCGTCGCCTTCGCTGACCGCAGCGGGCGCTTCGCGTGCCTCGCCTCGTCGCCGCTCGCGTCGGGGGCCCGGCTGGCGCGGGCCTGGGCTTCGACCGGCGAAGGCGCCACGTCGGCGCCCTCGCTCGCCGTTCCCTTCACCGTCGATGCCTCGGCGCCCGCGGGGGCGCCAGCGGTGCTCGCGCCTGCCGAGAACGCGCTCCTCACCGGCGGCGACGTCGTCTTCGAAGGCCTCGCCGAGCCCGGCAGCCGGGTCGAGGTGTTCCTGAATGGGCAACGGGTGTGCGAGGCGTTCGCGAGCGGGAGCGGCGACTTCACCTGCACGGGCACGGGCCTGCCTGCTGGCAGCCACGGTGTCACGGCTCGCGCCTCCGCCTCGACTGGCGCTGGCCCCGAGTCGGCCCGGGTCGCGTTCGAGATCGACCCGCGCGGGCCCCTGGCGCCAGTCGTCTCCAACCCCGCCGCCGCGAGCGTCACCACGGCCTGGCCGTCGTTCGAGGGCCTGACGTTGCCGCTCCACGTCGTGCTCGTCCGCGTCGATGGGCGAGACGTATGCAGCGTGCGGAGCGACGCGCAGGGAGCGTTCGCGTGCACCGCGCCGGTGCCGCTGGCGACGGGTGAACGAACCGTGGTGGCCGTGTTGGTCGATCGCGCCGGTCGTGAGGTGCCCTCGTCGCCGGTCGCCTTCCAGGTCTCGACGCGGGTGCCACGCATCGTTCGGCCCGTCGTCGGCGCCGTGCTCGGCCAGTCGCGCCCCGACTTCTCGGGAACTGGCGAGCCGGGCCACACCGTCGAGGTGCTCGTCGACGGCGGAGAGGTGTGCCGCGCGGTGGTGTCGAGCGGTGGTGAGTTCAGCTGCCGCGCCTCCGCGCTGTCCGACGGCGTCAAGACGGCCTTCGCCATCGCCGACGACGGCTTCGGGACGCGGCTCGCCTCACCCGACGTGCGATTCACCATCGACACCCGCGCTCCCATGCCCCCGGAGATCCGGTCTCCAGCCAGCGGCGAGCGGGTGCTCGGCGCACGGGCACGGCTCGCCGGAGCAGCCGAGCCCGGCTCGTTGGTCTCGGTCTTCGTCGACGGCCGGCCAGCGTGCAGCGCGCTCGCGTCGATGGCTGGCACGTGGGCGTGCGAGGCCGAGGGGCTGAGCCACGGCGCGAAGGTGGCCCAGGCGACGGCGCGTGACGAGGCGGGCAATGTGTCAGACGGTGCCCGCGTCACCTTCGAGGTGGTCATCGCGCTGCCCACGCCCACCCTCACGTCGCCGGCGGTCGATGCGCGACTGCCTGGCGGCGCGGTGGTGTTCGCCGGCCGTGGCGAGCCCGGGACCGAGGCCGTCGTCTACGACCGGCAGGGTCAGCCCCTGTGCCGGAGCCCCGTCTCTCGGGCCGGCGACTTCAGCTGCACCGGCACGCTCCCAGCCGGGCCGCACCTCGCGATGGCCGGCGTGGAGTGGAACTCGGCGAAGAGCGCGCTCACCGAGCCGGTGCCGTTCCTGGTGCTCTCGCAGGCGTCGTTCAGCGGGAGCGGTCTTGGCGCCGGGTGCACGGCGGGCGGCATGTCGATGGCTGCGTGGCTCGGCGTCATCGCGCTGCTGCGGCGACGGCGGCGCTGAACGAGTGGGTTCGCCGGTGGCGTGAAGGGTGTACGCCACCGGTCGTCCCGCGCGCCCGAACGACGGTCACCGTGCGTGCGAGAGGTCAGGTCGCCGCGCGCTGGTACACGGCGAGGAGCGCCTTCGCTTCGTGTTCGATTCCGCGCCGGCGCTCGGCCTCGGCCCGCGCGGCCCGGCCGACGGTCTCGACCAGGCCCGGGTCGGCCAGGAGCCGCTCGAGGATGCGCCGGAGCCCTTCGACGTCACCCGGCTCGAAGAGGAAGCCCGTCTTCCCGTCCTCGATGACCTCGGGGACCGCGGCGATGCGCGTCGCCACCACGCAGCAGCCCGCCGCCATCGCTTCGATGAGCACCATCGAGAAGGCTTCGGCGTACGACGGGTGCACCAGGATCGAGAGGCCCCGGTACCAGGGCACCACGTCGCGATGCTCTCCCGCCAGCACCAGCCGGCCCTTCGTCTTCGCCTTGAGGCCCTCGGCCCAGCCCGTGTCTTTGGTGAGGCCCACCAACACCGGTGTCCACTCGGGGTGCGTCTCGAGCAGCGGCGCGATGGCCTCGACGAAGTCGCCCTGGCCCTTGTTCGGGCGGACGCGGCCGACGACCCCGACGCCGTGGCGGCCCGGGACGCCGAGCGCCTCGAAGGCCGCGCGCCGATCGTCAGGAGGGGAGAAGCGGGAGAGATCGACCCCGTGCTGCACGATGGTGGACGGGTGGTGCACCCACTCGGCGGCGATGCGGTTGAGCGTCACCACCTGGTCGGCGAAGCGCAGGAGGAACCGCGTGAAGCGCCCGACCGGTCGCGGGCTGTGACTGGTGTAGACCAACCGCAGCTTCCGCCCGAGCAGCCGCAGCAGGGCGCCCCAGATGAGCTCGTTGTTCCGGTGTGCGTGCCACAAGACCCACTCGCGCCCGCTGCGACGCCACAGCTCGCCCCACGTGAGGTGCGGCAGAGAAGGCGGCAGCTGCTGCCCGAGCACCTTCACCTCGCCGAGCTCGCCTTGCGCCTTCGCGATCAGCTCGACGTGCGCCGTCACACCGGAGCGACGCGGGTGCAGGTGCGGGTGGACGATCAACATCGCGCGCTGGGCGATACCGTATTCGTCGCTCCCGCGCGCGCGTTTTGCGGCGGGGCCCGTCACCCCAGGGCGGCCCGCAGCGCATCGAGCGTCGGGGCGAGGGGCTTCGCCACCGCCGGCTTCGACAGGAGGGCTGCGAGCGGGGAGGGCACCTCGACGGTCTCTCCGATGAGCGGCTCGACGATCGTCTCGAACTTGGCGGGGTGCGCGGTGGCCGCGACGAGCAGCGGCCGCTGGTGCCCGCGCGCCCGCAGCCGGTCGCGCACCGCGACGCCGCACGCCGTGTGCGGGCAGATGGCCGTGCGCGTCGCGCGAAACGTCGCCGCGATGGTGCGCCGAATCGTCTCGTCGTCGACCCAGTCGGCCGAGAGCTCGTCGCGCAGGGCCCCGACGTCGGGCCACCAGTACCGCAGGCGCTCGAGGTTGCTCGGGGCCCCCACGTCCATCGCGTTCGCGAGCGTCGCCACGCTCGGCGCCGGCGTGTAGCGCCCGCTCGAGAGGAACTCGGGCAACACGCGGTTGGCATTGGTCGCGAGCGTGACGTGCCCAATGGGCAGCCCGAGCCGCTTCACCATCAGGCAGGCCAGCGCGTTGCCGAGGTTGCCCGTGGGCACGATGACGTCGACGGGGCCGAGCCCCCTCGAGCCCAGCACCAGCGCCGCGTGCGCGTACGAGGCCATCTGCGGCACGAGCCGCCCCAGCGAGATGCTGTTGGCCGACGACAGCCCATGCCGCTGCACCAGCGACGCGTCGGCGAAGGCCTCTTTCGCGAGCCGCTGGCAGTCGTCGAAGCTCCCCGCGACTCGGAACGTGCGCACGTTGTCGCCGAAGGCGCCGAGCTGGTGTGCCTGCCGCGCCGACACGCGCCCATCGGGGTACAGAATCACGACCCGGAAGCCAGGCCGTCGATGAAAGGCCGCCGCCACGGCGGCCCCGGTGTCACCCGAGGTCGCGACGAGAATCGTCGTCGGCGGGAGCTCGAGCCGCGCCAGCGCCTCGGCGAGGAACCGCGCACCGAAGTCCTTGAAGGCGGCCGTCGGACCGTGGAACTGCTCCAGCAGCCACGTGTCGGCGTCCAGCGGCAGCAGCGGCGCGTCGAAGGTGAACGCGGCGTTGGTGACGGCCGCGACGTCGAGCGACTCTCCGGCGAACAGCGGGGCGAGCAGCTGCGCGGCCGTCTCTGCCAGCGTCGCGCCCGCATGCACGGGTGGGAGCTTCTCGAGCGGGAAGACGTACAGCCCGCCATCGGGCGAGAGGCCGCGCGCGAGCGCCGTCGACAACGACACCGGCCCTTCGCCGCGCGTCGACACGCACTTCATCGGCCCAGCACCCGCGCTCCAGGGCCCGCCACCTTCGACACCAACACGTCCGCGCCGAGCTTCACGCTTCGAAAGGCCTCGGCCATCGCCGCGCCCGCGGCCTGCGCCTTCGGCTTCGAGTCGAACCACGCGAACACCGAGGGGCCGCCACCCGAGATCGAGGCGCCCAGCGCTCCGGCGTCGAGCGCTGCTTCCTTCACCCGCCCGAAGCCGGGAATCAGCCCGGCGCGCCGCGGCTCGACGAGCACGTCACGGAAGCCGCGGCGAATGAGCTCGAAGTCCTTCGCCCAGCAGCCTGCGAGGAGCAGGGCCAGGCCTTCGCTCTGCACCACGAAGTCGTGGAGCTCGTACGCGCCCTTGAGCGCCGCGCGGGCCTTGCGCGTCTCGAGCACGAAGTGGGGGTGCACCAGCGTGCAGTACAGGTTGCCCGGCACGGGCACTCGCACCGGGGTGCCGCTCGCCGGAGCGATCACGAGGCCGCCCAGCAGCATCGGCGCGACGTTGTCGCCATGGCGCGAGCCGCTCGCCGCAGACTCGCCGTCGATGGCGAGATCGTAGAGCGTCTCGAGGGACACCGGGTCGTCGAGGAGCGCGTTCGCTGCCACCAGCGCTGCCACCGCCGAGGCTGCCGAGCCGCCCATGCCGCTCCCGAGGGGAATGCCCTTGTCGAGCTCGATCTCGAAGCCCACCCCCTTGCGCAGCTTCGCCAGCCCAATCAGCGCACGCCCGGCGGTGTTTTCGCGCGCGTCGTTCGGCAGGTCGGCCACCACCCCGCGAATGGCCGTGATGCGCACGAGGCGATCCTTCGTCAGCCGCACGGTGGCGATGTCACCCGGGCCCTGCACCGAGTGGCCGAGCATGTCGAAGCCCACCGCCACGTTCCCGATTGATGCGGGCGCGAACGCCCGGGCCTGCGTGGGGCGCTTCACAGCTTCGCTCCGAGTGAGCCGGCGATGCGCAGGACGTCGGCGAAGATACCGGCCGCCGTGACCTCGGGGCCCGCGCCGGGGCCCTGCACCACCAGCGGGTTCTTCCGATAGCGCGCGGTGGTGAACTGCACCACGTTGTCGGTGAGCGCGATGTGCGCGAAGGCGTGCGACGACGGGAGCTCGACCAGCCCCACCTTCGCCGTGCCGTTGCCATCGAGCTTCGCCACGTATCGCAGCACGGTGCCGTTGCGCCGAGCCGACGACAGCCGCGCCTCCATGGGCCCGTCGAGCTCGGCCAGCCGCTCGAGGAACGTCGCCGGGGCGGCGTCGCGGAGGGCGGCTGGCACCAGCGACTCGACCTGCACCGCGTCGAGCGAGATCTTCCAACCGGCTTCGCGCGCGAGGATCACGAGCTTGCGCGCCACGTCCATGCCCGACAGGTCGTCGCGAGGGTCGGGCTCGGTGTAGCCCAGCGCGCGGGCTTCCGAGACGAGCGCACCGAACGGCCGCGAGCCGTCGAAGGTGTTGAACAGCCACGCGAGCGTGCCCGAGAAGATGCCCTCGATCGCGATCACCTCGTCACCGGTGTCGATGAGATCGCGCAGCGTCGAGATGACGGGCAGGCCTGCCCCCACCGTCGACTCGGCCCGGAAGCGCGCCCGGCTCGACGCCCTTCGAATCGCCTCGTACCGCTCGAGCGGCCCGGAGCCGGCGTGCTTGTTCGGCGTCACCACGTGAATGCCGCGCGAGAGCCAGTCGGCGTACCGGTCGGCCACCGCGGCGCTGGCGCTGCAGTCGACGATGATCGCGTGGGGCAGGTGGTCGGCCAGCACGTGCGAGGTGAACCGATCGAGGTCGGCAGGCTGATCGAGCGTCGGGGCGTCGAGGTGCTGGTCTGCGAGCGCCATGCTCGAGCGGGTCGCGACGGCGCGAACCCGCAGATCGAGCCCGTGCTGGGTGAGGAGCCGCTGCCGCGCCGCCCCGAGCTGGGCGAGGAAGGTGCGCCCGACATTCCCGGGCCCCAACACCCCCACCGAGATGGTGAGCGCCGAAAGATAGAAGCCCGCGTGCACGGCCTTGAGCGCGCGGGTGGCATCGGCCGCCGCGACGGCGACCGAGATATTCCGCTCCGAGCTGCCCTGGGCGATGGCGCGCACGTTGATGTTCGCCCGAGACAGGGCGTTGAAGAGCCGCGCCGCGACGCCCGGCAGGCCGGCCATGCCGTCGCCCACCACCGCGAGCACCGCAATGCCCGGCGTCACCGTGATGGCCTCGATCAGCTTCGAGTCGAGCTCGCGACGAAAGGCGTCTTCGAGCGCGCGGCGCGCGGCCAGGGCCTCGTGCTCCTGCACCACCGAGCAGATCGAGTGCTCGCTCGATCCCTGGCTGATCATCACCACCGACACGCCCGCCTGCTTCAGCGCGCCGAAGGTTCGTTCGGCCGTGCCGGGGACGCCGATCATGCCCGCGCCCTCGACGTTGACGAGCGCGAGCCCCGAGAAGGCCGTGATGCCCTTCACCGGGAGCGTGGTGTCGGTCGTCCGCTCGATGCGCGTGCCGGGTTTGCTCGGCGCGAACGTGTTGCGGATGACGAGGGGAATGCCGCGCTCGAAGGCCGGCGCCATCGTCTGCGGGTGAATCACCTTCGCGCCGAAGTACGCCAGCTCGCAGGCCTCGGAGTACGACATGCGATCGAGCAGCACCGCTTCCGGCACCAGCCGCGGGTCGGCCGAGAGCACCCCGTCGACGTCGGTCCAGATGTGGATCTCGCTGGCCTCGAAGAGCGCTCCGAAGATGGCGCCCGAGTAGTCGCTGCCGTTGCGGCCGAGCGTGGTGATGCGGCCCTTGCGATCGCGGGCGACGAAGCCGGTGATGATGACGCGCTCGAGCGCGCGGCCGGCCCGCCAGGCCTCGAGCTTCTGCTTCGAGAGCGCCCAGTCGACCATCGCGCCCAGGGGCGTCTTGTCGACCACCAGCACCTCGCGGGCGTCGAGCCACGCCGTCGGCTCACCCCGGGCCCGCAGGTGCGCGTCGAGGAGCATCGAGCTGAGCACCTCGCCCAGCCCCTGCACGACGTCGAGCAGGTCGTCGGACAACGAGCCGAGAAAGGCCTGGGCCGACAACAGCTCACGCAGCGCCAGAAGCTCGTGCTCGAGCCGCTCGAGGGTGGGGGCGGCCTTTTCGCCGAGCAGCTCCCTCGCCACCTGCCGGTGCTTCTCGGCGAGCGCCTCGGCGTCGGCTGCCCAGGTGGCGTCTCTCGCGGCCGCCTTCTTCGTCACCGCGATGAGGGCGTCGGTCACCTTCGACATCGCCGAGACGACGACGGCCTGCCGCTCGCCCCTGCGCCCAACGAGAATGTCGGCCACCGCGCGAATGCGCTCGCTGGTGCCCATGCTGGTTCCGCCGAACTTGTGTGCGACGACGCTCACGGCGCCCCTCCCACCCTGCGTCTCGAAGAGCCCGCTCACTCGACCAGCAACATGCCGCTGACCATCATTCCCATCGCGCAGCCGAACTTCACCTGGCCTGCCTTCGTGGGCGTCCAGGCGATCTCGACGGGCTTGTTGAGGGGCAGATCGGCCTTGATGTCGGTGTCGGCGATCAACAGCTCGTTGGCACACGTCTCGTCGCTCACCCGGGTGACGACGAACTTCACGGGCTGGTCCTTCTTCAGGGTGACGTTGCCGGGCTGAAACCCCTCGGCCGTCACCTTGAGCTCGACGACGCGCGCCGCTGCGCCCTCGGTTGGCGCGGCCTTCGCCGGCTCGGGGGGCTTCACGGGCTCGGCGGGCTTCACCTCGGCCACCACCTTCGGCGCTTCGGCCGCGGGTGGCGCGTCTTTCTTGCAGGCGGCGAGCAGCGCAACGGTGGCGAGGACGGAGAGCAGGAGCAGGCGCATGAAGGCCTGTG
>JALOQF010000066.1 GCA_025459425.1 Myxococcaceae bacterium
TGTCGAGCACCACCTTGCGCTGGGTCAACGTCTCGAGCTGTACCTTGATGGCGGTGAGCTGTGCGTCGCCGAGCATCGTGGCCGACGTCACCGTGCCCCGCACGCGGCCCAGGCGCTGGTCGACGAGCTCTCGGAACTGGAGCGCCAGCCCCGGCAGTGACGCGAAGCGGTTGCGGTCGGTCAGGAGGCGCAGCGTGTTGGCCAGCGTCGGCGCCATGCCCGGGGCCGCCTTGATGAGGCCCTCGGTCATCGCCATGCGCTGCGAGCGGCTCAGCGCCGGGTTCGACAGGGCGGCGAGCACGTCGGGCGCCGAGTGGAGGTAGCGCACCAGCTCGTCGAGCTGCGAGAGGACTTGATCAGCCCCGGCTCCAGTGGCTTCGAGGAGGGCGCGGGCGTAGCGGCGGGCGACGGAGACGTTCTGCATGGCGCGCGGACCCCTAGCACACGACGCCCTGACGGCAAGGCCGGCGAGGGTAGCGATGCAAGCCGCGCTGATGGCTCGAGGTGTCCTTCGCGCCGAGCCGCACCTGCTCCTTCGACGCGAGAGGACCGCAGTGTCCTGCCTCTCGGGCCACACGAGGCGCTGCGCGAGGTCCTTCACGCGCTCCCGCGCCCCACGGTGGATGGATGACGGTCGCGAGCCCGCTCACGCCGTCACGGTGCGCCTCGTCGCCGGCCAGCGCCCATCGCTCGAGCGGAAGGTCTGCATCGCCGCAGGAACTCGCCAGTCATCGACGCCCGTGGAGCGCGCCCCGACGCGAATGTGCGCCGCCCCCAGGTGCGTGCGCGCTAGAGTTCCGCGCTCGCATGGAACCCGTCATCGGCATCGACCTCGGCACCACCTACAGCGCCGTGGCCACGCTCGATTCCGGTCGGCCGGCCCTCATTCCCTCGCGCGCGGGAGCCCGGCTCACCCCGTCGGTCGTCGGCTTCACCGCGATGGGCGAGCGCGTGGTGGGTGAGCGCGCGCAGATTCTGGGAGACGAGGCGCCCGAGCGCGCCGCGCCGGCCACCAAGCGCTTCATCGGCAAGCGCTGGAGCGCTGCCCTCGAGAAGGCCGCGAAGCTGGTGGTGCCGTACCCCGTCCTGGCGGGCCCACAGGGCGAGGTGCGCATCAAGGTCGCCGGGCGCGTGATGCCCCTCACCCAGGTGTCGGCCATGCTGCTCGGCGAGCTCAAGCTCGACGCCGAGGCCCACTTCGGCCGCCCCGTCTCGAAGTGCGTCATCACCGTGCCGGCGAACTTCGACGAGGGCCAGCGCCAGGCCACCCGCGAGGCGGCCCGCATCGCGGGGCTCGAGGTGATGCGGCTGTTGAACGAGCCGACCGCCGCCGCGATGGCCTACGGCCTGGTGAACTCGTTTCAGGGCCGCGCGCTGGTGTTCGACCTCGGGGGCGGCACCTTCGACGTGTCGGTGCTCGAGATGGAGAACGGCGTGTACGAGGTGCGCGCCACGGGGGGCGACCCGCAGCTCGGCGGCGACGACTTCGACGCGCGCATCGTGCAGTGGCTCGTGGCGCAGGTGCCCGACCTCTACCGCGAGGCCGTGGTGAAGGACCGGGTGTCGATGCAGCGCCTGCGCTACGCCGCCGAGCGCGCCAAGCGCACCCTGTCGGACAAGCCCGAGGCCTTCATCTCGGTGAGCGAGCTGGGCGACCACTCGAGCGGCGAGGGGCGCTTCTGCCAGCTCGACACCGCGCTCACGCGGGCGTTCTTCGAGTCGTTGTCCGAGCCGCTCACCACGCGCTGCCTCGACGTCTGCCGGCAGGTGCTCGACGCCGCGAAGCTCACCGCGCAGGACATCGAGGCCGTGATGCTGGTGGGTGGCATGACGCGCATGCCGCTGGTGCGAGAGCTCGTCACCCGCTTCTTCGGCCACCCGCCCGTCACCGGCGTCAACCCCGACGAAGCCGTGGCGCTGGGCGCCGCGGTGCACGCCGCCGAGCTTTCCTCGCGGCAGGGCCAGACGGTGCTCATCGACGTCGCCAGCCACACGCTGTCGGTGGGCGTGCTGGGCGGCACGGTACGCAAGCTGATTCCCCGCAACTCGCCGGTGCCCGCCACCGCGAAGGACGCCTTCCTGCCCGGCCGCACCGGCCAGACGCAGGCGCGCATTCCCGTCTACCAGGGCGAGAGCGACTTCGCCGACGAGTGCACGAAGCTGGGCGAGGTCGTCTTGCACGAGCTCAACGTCGTGAACCGCGCCGACGTGCCCATCGAGGTGTCCTTCGAGCTGTCGAACGAGGGCACGCTGTCGGTGCGGGCCGTCGACACCACCACCGGCATGGCCGAGGCGCTGCGCATCGAGGCGCGCACCACGCTGTCGACGAGCGAGGTCGATTCCCTCAAGGCCGAGCAGGCGGCCTACTCCGAGGCGCAGGCCGAGAAGGACAAGGCGCTCGCCATTCAGACGTTCCCCCGGGTGCTCGACAAGGCCGAGCGCCTGGTGCGCCTGCTCGAGAAGAGCGCCGAAGAGAACCCGAGCCCCGAGGCCGACACCGCCGTGGGGCAGGTGAAGGCGCTGCTGGCCCAGGGGCGCGTCGCGGTGAGGCTCCAGGACACCGGCCAGATGGCCGAGGTCACCCGCCTGCTCGAGCGCCTCGTCGCGTTGTCCTGAGCCGGCGCGTCACTGCATGAACGACGGCTCTTCGTGCGTGGCCGTCTCGAGCGCGCGCTTGAGGCGCTGCTTGACGCGCATCTCGATCTGCCGCAGCCGCTCGCGCGAGAGCTGAAACCGGTCGCCGAGGTCGGCGAGCGTGGTGTCGTCCTCCTCGGCCATGAGGCGGTGCTGCAGCACGGCGCGCTCACGCTCGTCGAGCGCCTTCCACAGGCGCTGCACCACCTGGTGTACCAGCTCGTCACGCTCGGTGGCGCCGATGGCCTCTTCGGGTGAGGCGTCGGCACCCGGCAGCAGGTCGAGCGCCGTCGTCTCGCCGTCCTCGTTCACCTTGACGTCGAGTGACAGGTCGGACGACGCCAGCCGCGCCGAGTGCTGGCGAATCACGTCTTCCGAGACGCCGAACTGCTTCGCGAGCAGCGCGTCGATGCCCTCGTGCCCGGGCCCGAGCAGCGTCTCGGCCTTCGCCCGCGCCGACCGGAGCTTGAAGAAGAACTTCGCGCCGAGCGCGCCGGTGGCCACCGTCACGATGCTGTTGGCCCGCATCGCGTAGGCGAGCATGTGCGCGCGGATCCAGTACGTCGCGTAGGTCTTGAAGCGCACGCCGCGCAGGTCGAACTTCTCGACCGCTCGGAGCAGGCCGACGTTGCCCTCGGCGACGAGCTCGTCCTTCGGCACGCCGTAGCCGCGCAGCCGGTGCGCGAGGTGCACCACGAGCGGCAGGTGGGCCTCGACGAGCGCCTCAGCGGCCTTCCGGTCCTTCTTCTCGAGCCACCGGCGCGCGAGCTGGCGCTCCTCGTCTTCCGTCATCTGCGGCTGCCGGCTGATTCGTGCGCACTGCCGTTCGAAGTAGGTCGCTTCGCTCATTCCCATGGTCAGGCCTCGATTCGACGGAGAGGAAGGGTGGTGAGCGATGTGTAGTGTTTGTGGAATGTGAGGGAAATTTGATAATTGGCTGCACGGACATCGAGAAAACAGAAACGATGCGGCCGGGGCAGCCGGGCCTGAGGGATCAGCGACGGGGCGGATCAGCGCTTGCCGTTGAAGCGGGCGGCCTTCGAGCTGTGCGCTTCGCGCTGCCGCTCGATCTCACGCGCGACCAGCCGGCCGACGCGCTCGGCCACGCTGTCGATGATGAAGCGCAGGTCGCCGTTGCCGTCTTCGACGCGCAGCTCGTCGCCGCCGTCGAGCTTCACGGTCACCAGGCACTTCTTGTCGGGCCCGCCCTTCGGCCCGTTCACGTCTTCGAAGACGACCTTGACGGAACGAATGCGGTTCGAGAACCGGGACAACGCGAGATGAAGCCGCTGGTCGGCGTGGGCCTTGAGTTCATCTGTCAGGGGCACGTTCCGGCCCCGGATCTCGATGTTCACGGCTGAAGAGGTAGGCACGCGCGCTCTGGGGGGCTACTTCGAAAAAGCAAAGTGGGCTGTGAGCCGCTCAAGGGTTGCAGGCGTCGCAGCGACTGGCGGGTGCCACCGCAGCGTCGGCGGGTCGCTCGAGCGTGTGGTGACAGTGCCTACAAGTTCTCAGCACGTGGTGCGCGACGCGGGTCGGTGCGCCGCAGGCCTCACAGGGCAGACCGGGCACGGGGGTTCCGCCGACGAACCCGGGCCAGCTGCAGCGCGGGCAGAGCGCGGCGAGGCTTGCGAAGCACCGCTCCATGGCGCGCCGAATCGAGGCCTGCCGCAGCGGGTTCAGGTGCGCGCGCATGTCAGTCTCGAGGTGCACCGGGCCGCGCTCGAGCGCGTCGCTGACGAGGCGCTCGAGCTGCCCGGGGTCGGTCACCGCCTTGTGGGGGCCGACGATGAGCGCATGACTGGGAAAATGATGCGCCTGGGCGAAGGTGAGGGCTTCGTCGACCGAGTGCACCCGGGTCGCGCCGAAGTTGGTGTCGCTCGTGAGGTCGTCGCCGCGCAGCTCGAGGCCGGTGTCGCGGTCGGCGAGGAGCACCAGCTCGTGGCCTCCGGCGATCCACGGCAGCTCCGGGTGGGGGCCGAACGACCCCTCGCTCGCCAGCGCGAAGCGCGCGTGGGGGGCGTGGGTCAGCGCCCACGCGAGCTTGGTGCGCGCGGCGTCGAGGGCGGTGCCAACGCGGGGCCGCTCCCGCGTGAAGGTGCCGAGCGCGTCGGTGTCGACGTCGCCGAGGTGGACGAGCGCGAGGCCGTGGGGCTCGAGCAGGCCGTCGAGCAGGCGCTCCTTGCCGTGCTTCGTCACCAGCGCCACCGTGGCGCCCATCGTCGGAGGAAACCCCACGGCGTCTCCATGCCGACGAACGGTGGGGCGTGTCCACCAATCCAGTGGGGCTGAATCAGCCTGATGGGGAGCTCAAAGGGCGGTACACCCGCCATGTGGGCGTGCGCGAGGTCAAGGAGAAGGCCGCCAGGCTCGTGGCCCAGGGGCAGTTTGCGCGCGCCGAGGTGTTGCTCCGTCAGGTGTTGACGCAGACGCCCCGCGACGCGCAGGCGTGGCTCAGGCACGCCGAGGTGCTCAAGCGCCTGTCCCGCCCCGCCGACGCGGTCGCCAGCTACCGGCTCGCGGCGCGCATTCTCGACGACGAGGGCCACCACCCGCGGGCCGCGGCGGCGCTGAAGCTCGCGCTCTCGCTCCTGCCAGACGACATCGACCTCATCACCGACATCATCCGCTCCGAGATGAAGACGCGCAGAGGCCAGGCGGCCGTGCGGTCGGTGTTCCCCATCTCGTCGCCTTCGCAGCTGCTCGCGACCGTGCCGGCGTCATCGGCGAGCAGCATCGCGCGAGACGCCGAAGGGGTGCAGCTGGCCCTGCCGAGCGCACCGGTGGCGGGCGCGGCGCCTGCCGTCAGCGGCCAGCACCTGGGACCGAACGAGCTGATCGCGGCTGCGCCCACGAGCACGGAGGCGCAGGCCGGGAGCGCCCCGCAGGACCTGGCGACTGTGAGCATCGGTGCCAACCCGCCGGCGTTCGCCGCGTCCGTGGCCGACACGCGCGAAGCGAGTCCAACGGGTCATTCGGCCGCCAGCGGAGCGACGGCCTCCGAGGGCGAGGGGACGGAGTCTTTCGGCAGTGCGATCGCTCGACGGAGCGGTGTGCCGGCTGAGTTGATCGCAGGTGAGCCTCCCTCGGGGTCGCCGCTCACGCACGGCGATGCGCCGGCCGGCGGTTCGAACCAGCCCGGAGCGCCTGACGCTGGCCTCTCGAGCCGAACGGGACCGCCCGACGAACTCGCCCTGGGCAGCGCGGGCGCTCGACGGAGCGGTGCGCCGGCCGAGTCGCTCGCGGGTGACCCGTCGGGGCGTCTCACGGACGACGATGCGCCGGCCAGCGGTTCGTACCGGCCCGGAGCGCCCGACGCTGGCCTCGCGGGCCGAACGGGACCGCCCGACGATCTCGCCCTGGGCAGCGCGGGCGCTCGACGGAGCGATGCGCCGGCCGAGTCGCTCGCGGGTGACCCCTCGGGGCGTCTCACGGACGACGATGCACCTGCTCGCGGTTCGTACCGGCCTGACGCTGGCCTCGCGAGCGCACAGCGACCGCCCGATGGAGTCAGCATCGGCATCACTCACGCCGGAGCGGTGGGCGGTGGCCTCGCGGACCGCGCGCGCTCGCCCGATCGAGTCGCCAGCGACGTTCGTGACGGGGGCGCGTTCGGCGCGGGCTTTCCCGAGGGTGGGGCACCTCACGACGCCGCGGCGCGCGTCACTGAGGCCAGGTCGTTCACCGCTGGCCACGTGAACGGTGAGGCGCCACACGACACGGCCACCAGCGGCATGACGCGCGCCGGTCCGTACGGCGCTGGGCTCGACACCGGAAGGGCTGCGCTCGATGGGGCCAACAGCGGCGCTCACGCCAGCGCGACTGGTGATGGCTTCAGGCCCGGACGTTCAGCACACGAGTTCGGCGCTGGACTCGTGGAGGGAAGGGCTGACGCAGCTTCGAGCGCCAATCAGCTCGGTGCCTTCGAGGGAGAAAGCGCGACGCATGACCGAGCCTGGAGCGACGTCACGTACGACGGCGCGTTCGGGCCAGAGGTACACGGCGGCCACGCTGCCTCAGCGGATCCCTTCGAGCTGCTGGTGAATGACGTGCGAGCCCGCGCGCGCGACGCGGGCACGGCCGGCTCTGGAACCGGCGTCGGGGCTCCGAGCGAAGCGCTCGCGTCAGAGGCCTCAGGGGCAGCAGTCGAGCTCGCGCTCGAAGTGCGCGCCGGCCCCGATGACTGGCCTCAGGTGCGTCGGCTGTCCGCGCGAGCGGTGGCGATTCGCGCTGCGCCGGGTGCGCGGTGGGTCGTCGTCTCGGGCGATCTCCTCGAGGTGCGCTTCACCGACGAGCTCGACGTGCCCGAAGACGCCGAGTGGCTCGAGTGAGCACGAAGTGATGCGTGCGGGCGGCGGCAGGTTTATGACGGCGCCCGTGCGTGTGCTGGCGTTCATCGTGGCGGTGCTCTCGGTGCCGACGGTCGCCCACGCCGAGCGGCCCTTTCCCTTCACCTGGACTTCGAGCACCGAGACGAAGGGCACCGCGAGCCCCCAGCTGTGGCTCACGATTCGCTCCGGGCGCCAGACGCCGTTCGAGCTGCTCGAGGCCCGGGCCTGGGTGGGCCTCGGCGTCGCGCGCAACGTCGACGTGCACCTGGGCCTCGACACCGACGTGCTGCTCCGTCGGCGTGAAGACAAGCAGCTCGACGGGCGGCTCTCGGCGCAGGCGCGGTACCGTTTGCTGGAGCCGACCGACGTGGTCGGGCTGGCGCTCATCGCCCGAGCCGGCGTCGGGGTCGCCGCCACCCAGCTCGAGGCGCGCCTCGTCCTCGACCGGGTGCTCGGTGACGTGCTGCTCGCCGCCAACTCGGCCTTCGAGCGCACCATCTTCTGGGACCGCCGTGACGACATCGAGACGCGCCTCGAGCACTCGTTCGCCCTCCGCCTCGCGGTCACGAGCGACGTCTCGGCCGGCCTCGAGCTGCGCGCGAGGCAGGCGTGGCGCAGCGCCGACTACCAGGGCACCGGCGTCTACGTCGGGCCGACCCTCTCGGTGCGCACGAAGGTGGCGTGGGTGAGCATCGGCGCGGTCGCGCAGGTCGCCTCGCACAAGGCCGAGGGCGACCGCGGCAACGGGCAGCCGATCATCTTCCGAGACGACGAGCGCTTCGTCCTTCGCCTCGTCGTGGGCGCGCCGACCGAGACGAAGTGAAGCGCCTCCTCGCGGCCCGCAGGCACCCGCGCGACACCGTCGAGGCTCCGTGACGTCGCGCCGCCGCGAGTCCGCTACTTCACCACCGCGCCGTCGGCGTCGAGCACCGTCACGGGCCCGAGGTTGAGCGCGCGGACGCCGGCTTCGATCTTCGCGCGGTCACCGACGACGACCCACACGAGGCTCTGGGGCTTGAGCACCTTTCGCGCGGCTGCGTCGTAGTCTTCCCGCTTCAGCGAGCGCACCTTCGACGCCCACGTCTGGAAGTAGTCGTCCGCCAGGCCGTAGGTGATGACCTGGCCCATCGCGCCCTGCACCGCGCCGTTGGTCTCCCACGCGCCCGGCAGCTTCAGCACGCGGTCCGCCTGAATTCGCTCGAACTCCTCGGCGGTGGTGGGGCGCTTGCCGACGAACTCGGTGAGCTCCTTCTGAATCTCGGCGAGCGATTCCTTCGTCTTGTCGGTCTGCACCGGCGCCGAGATGCCGAAGAAGCGCTGCCCGCGCGCGTCACCGAAGAAGGTGCGCACGCCGTAGCTCCAGTGCTTGTCCTCGCGCAGGTTCATGTTGAGGCGCGAGTTGAAGTCGCCGCCCAGCACGGTGTTCATGCCGAGAATCGCGGGCTCGTCGGGGTTGTTGGTGGGCGGCGCCGGGTGCCCGACGAGAATGACGCTCTGCTGGCTGCCCGGCCGGTCGACGAGCCACACGGTGGGCTTGTCGGCGAGCTTCACCTCGGGCACCTGCACGCGCGGCGCGGCGCCGGCCGTCCAGCCCGCGAAGGCCTTCTCGAGCTTCGGGAGCAACTCGGCCATCGTGACGTCACCCACCACGCCCAGCGTCGCGCTGCCGGGCTTGAGGCGCGCCTTCGCCCACGCCACCACGTCGTCCCGGGTCAGCTTGCCGACGGAGGCCTCGGTGCCCGACCCCGGCAGCGCGTACGGGTGGCCTTCACCGAAGAGCAGCCTCGGCGCCAGCCGCGAGGCGATGCCGCCGGGTGAGTTCTTCTCCTGCTTGATGCCGGCGAGGCGCTGGTTCTTGAGGCGCTCGAAGTCGGCGGCGGGGAAGGTGGGCTTCAGCACCACGTCGGCCATGAGCGCGAGCGAGGGGTCGACGTTCGCCTTGAGGGACGTCATCGAGACGACCGACACGTCCTGGCCGGCGCCGGTGGACAACGTCGAGCCCAGCCGCTGCAGGGCCTCGGAGAGCTGAATGGCGTCGCGGTTTCCGGCGCCCTCGTCGAGCAGATCCATCGCGAGGCTGGCGAGGCCAGCCGTCTGGGCCGTATCGGTCGACGTGCCGCCCTCGAGGCGCAGCCGCAGGTCGAGCACGGGCACGCCCTTGCGTTCGGCGAGCACCACCGTGAGGCCGTTCTTGAGCGTCGCGCGCTGGAGCGAGGGGAACGTCACCTCGGGCGGCGGGCCCAGGGCCGGCAGCTTCGAGCGGTCGACGCCTTCCTTCGCGTTGGTGAAGGTGCCGAAGGGCCGCACCACGAGGTCGAGGCGGGGCGCGCCGAGCCATTCCTTCGCGGCGGCCTGCACCTGCTTGGGCGTGGCGGTCTCGAGCGTGCGCAGCGAGTCCTTCCAGGCGTCGGGGCGGCCCAGGTACACCTGACTCTCGGCCAGCACGTCGCTCTTGCCGCCGAAGCCGCCGATGCGCTCGAGCCCACGAATGAAGCCGGCGACCCACTGGGTCCGCAGCCGCGCGAGCTCGTCGTCGGTGGGCCCCTTGTCGAGGAAACGCTTCAGCTCCTCGTCGAGCGCCTGCTCGACCTTCGCCAGCTCGACGCCCGGCTTCACCGTCGCGGTGATGATGGCCTGGCCCGCGAGCTCACCGTCCCAGATGCCGGCCGAGACGTCGGTGGCGATCTGATCGGTGTACACGAGGCGCTTGAAGAGGCGGCTCGTCTTGCCCTGCGCGAGCACGGCGGTGGCGATGTTGAGCAGGTCGTTGTCGGCACTGGTGAGCGAGGGCGTCACCCAGAAACGGTACAGGCGCGTCTGGGGGACACGGTCTTCGAGCTCCTTGCGCACGTTCGCGGTGAGCTTCTCGGCCCAGGGCCCCTTGCGCGGCACCGGCGGCCCCGCGGGAATGTGGCCGAAGTACGTCTTCACCTTCTCCCTGCACGTCCTTGAGCGAGGCGGCGTCGAGGTCTTCCATGCTGCCGAGCACGGTGCCGCGCGGGTACGCGTACGGGTGGTGCGAGGGGAAGAGCACCTTGTTGGCCTCGTTGAAGACCTGGCCGTAGGGCTGGTTCTCGCTCTGGCGCTTCTCGTTCTGCACGACGCCGCGCTGCTCGTCGAGGCGGGCCTGGTCGATGACGCCCAGCAGGTGGCCCATGCGGTCGGACTCGAGGAAGAGCACGCGGTCGAGCCCGCTCACCGGCACGTTCTGGAAGTAGTTGGTGCGGTCGCGGTTGGTGGTGCCGTTCAAGTCGGTGGCGCCCATGGCGCCGAGCGCCTTGAAGTAGTCGGTGTTGAAGTGCTCCGAGCCGTTGAACATGAGGTGCTCGAAGAGGTGCGCGAAGCCGCTCTTGCCGGGCACCTCGTCCTTCGAGCCGACGTGGTACCAGACGTTGACGGCGACGATGGGCGCCTTCTTGTCCTCGTGGACGATGAGCGTCAGCCCGTTGTCGAGGACGAACTTCTGGAAGGGCACGTCGATGCTCTGCGCGAGCGACGGGGCCTTCGACGGAGCCTGGGACAGCACCACTGCAGCGAGCGCGAGTGCGAACATGGGCCGAGGGCATAGCGCTGCTCCGAGACCGGTGCCGCTGCTTCGTGACGTGGCGACCCCACCGCTCGGGGTATCCAGCCTCGCGTGGATGGCGCAGGGTGAGCACGCCGAGACGGCCCCGGTGAACGCGGGAGCGCGCAAGCTGGCCCGGCCTTTTCGAAACGAATGACGAGTTCGCGCAGCGGCCTCGCCGCCCTCGTCACCGGACGCCCGATGAACGGGTCCACGGGCGAGCGTGTTCACCGCATCGACGAAGGCTTGCGCCGCCTCGGTCGGGTCGACCGCGCTGTTCTGCGAGAGGAAGTCAGAGAGACGGTCGAGGTCGTCGAGTGCACGTGACGAATGCACGACCTTCACCTTCGAGCTCGTCGGACCGGCGCTGGGCGGCGAAAGGCCTGCCCCTGCACCTTCGCGCGCAGCCACTCGTGCACGTCGTCTGCCGCGAAGACCTCGTCACCCGCGTCCATCGTGACCGCCGCCGCCTCGGCCGCATCGATGAAGGCAAGACGCGCCTCTTCTCGTTCGAGCCGCTCCGCCACGGCGTCGATGATCCACGCGTGGGGGCTCTGACCCGTCTTCCGAGCCAGCACCGTCAGTCTTCGCTTCAACTTCGTCGGCAGCTCCAGGGTCGTGACGGTCGTCGTCATTCCGTGAGTCCTGAAGGATGATCGAGGGAAGGACAAGGGTCAGGGCGCCCGACACGACGCCTGCGCCTGGTCGGCGAAGGCGCCCGCTCCCAGCGCGCGGAGCTCGGCGAGCAGGCCCTTCGCCTCGTCACACCGCTTCGCCTTCACGGCCGTCAGCGTCAGCTGCTGGAGCGCCGCCACGAGGTTGTTGGTGAGCGCCTCGCTGCCGGGCACGTCGAGGAGCCCGTGGCGAGCCTGCGTCACCAGCGCGGCCCACTGGCCGGACTTCGCGAGGCTGGCGGTGAGGTTGACCCAGCAGGGCTCGAGCACGCTGCGCCAGCGCGCGGGAGGAAGGCTCCGCCCGAGCACCGCGCGGGCCTCGTCGCAGGCGCCCGTGTTCGAGAGACCCACGGCGATGTTGAACTCACTGGCCTCGAGGTTCTGTCGCGCCACCTCGTTGCCCGGGGCGAGGGCGAGGGCGCGCCTGAAGCCAGCGGCGGCCGCGGCGAAGTCCTGCCGCTCGAACGCGTCGGCGCCCGCGGCGGCGAAGCAGTACACGATGGCGTCCTGCGAGCGCCACGGCTTCTCGGTGAGCCCCGACACCACGCGCTCGAGCTCGAGGCCGAGCGCCGCCGCGTCGTCACAGGCCCGCGCGGCGACGAGGCCCTCGAAGCGCACCGACTCGACCTCGTAGAGCGCGTAGCGGGCGCCCTCGTCCCGCGGGGAGAGCGCGAGCGCCTGACGCGCCGCCGCGAGGGCGAGCGACGGCTCGTTCGCCTTGCGCTTCGCCGACGACAGCGCGGTGAGGCAGGCCACGCGCTCGGCCGTGTTCCCCGACTGGCAGGTGTCGAGGCCCCCCTTGCCGCCGAGCTGCCCCTTCGCTTCGCCGACGAGGGGCCCAGCCTCGGCCAGCCCGGCGCCCTTCGCGGCCTCGGCGTGCCGCAGCGACTCGGCCCAGTCACCGCGCCGGGCCGCCTCCTGCGCGAGCGTGAGGCGGTACACGCCCACGTTGTGTCGAATGACGGCGCGGTGCTCGCCCGCCGAGTCGACGATGCGCTCGAGCAGGTGCAGCGCCTCTTCGTGACGGCCAGCCTGAGCGAGCGCCCGCGCGGTGTCGTTGAAGAGGGCGGCGCGCCAGGTGGCGAAGCGCTCCTTCGACTTGCCGGCGGCGAGCTGGGTGGCCCGGTCGATGAGCCCATCGGCGTCGGCCGAGCGCCCCTGCTGCAGGAGGAGCACCGCGCGGTTCGCGTACAGCCCGGCGATGAGCGACAGCACCGGGACTTCTTCCGCGTCGAGGATCTCCTTCTCGACGCGGGCGAGGTCTTCGCCGGGGCGCGCGACCCGCGAGAGGTACTCGGCCGACAGCATCTGCTTGCGCGGCATGCCGAAGCCCGAGCGCACCGTCGTCTGCACGTCGAAGGCGCGGCCCTTCACCACCACCTGCACCAGCGCGTGCCGCACCGAGAGCACCGCGCGAGAGGACTCCAGCAGCCCCTCGGCGGCGATGACGTAGGCCACCGACGACGACAGGCAGTTGAACTCACCGGTGCGCCAGAGGTCGGGCAGGGTGGTGGCCTCGAGGCGGTACTGGCGAAAGGCGCCGTCGTGCAACGCCTCGAGGAGCCGCGCGGCGCGCGCCTGCGGCTCGGTGAGGGCCAGCGCCGAGGTGCGCGCGGGGGTCAGCAGCGAGAGGAGCGCGTCGCGTGCGGAGCCGAGCTCGCTGTCGGGAACTCCGCTGGCGATGAGCGCGGCGTCGGTGAAGTCCACCTGGTCGAGCGCCCCGTCCTTCGCGTCGACGAGGAGCGCGGCCTCGCGTGGGGTCGGGGGAGCGAGCGCGAGCGTGAGGCTGACGAGCGTGGCGAGCATGGGCGCGTCGAGTATCGCCGAACGCGCCTGCGCTCGTGCTCTTCGGGCAGGGCCGTCGCCAGCCCGACTGGAGGCCGCGCCGCCTCGAAGGACCGCCAGGACACGACCGTGAACAGCCCTGTTGCAGCGGGGCCCTCCAGAGGACCTGCGTGGTCCTTCAAGTGAACGAAATTACTCGAGAATTGACGTCGTTTCGGCGGTCAAAAAGCCACCGATTCCGGCCGCCGAAGTGGTAGGAGTCGAGGGCTTTCGCACCCCGCATCGGATGGTTCATGGAATCGACTCCGCAGCCCGCTCCCGCCACCGCTCCCGCCGAATACAACGCCGCCAGCATCACCGTGCTCGAGGGCCTCGAGGCCGTGCGCAAACGGCCAGGCATGTACATCGGTGACACGTTCTTCCGCGGCCTCCACCACCTCGTCTACGAGGTCGTCGACAACTCGGTCGACGAGGCGCTGGCGGGCTTCGCGAGCCGGGTCGACGTCTTCATCCACGTCGACAACTCCATCACCGTCGTCGACGACGGCCGCGGCATTCCTGTCGGCCCGCACCCCAGCGTGCCCGGCATGGACACGCTGGACGTCGTGATGACGAAGCTGCACGCCGGCGGCAAGTTCGAGAACAGCGCGTACAAGGTGTCGGGCGGTCTGCACGGCGTCGGCGTCTCGTGCGTCAACGCGCTGTCCGAGCTGCTCAAGGTCGAGGTGCAGCGCAACGGCAAGGTCTACAACCAGACCTACGCGCGCGGCGTGCCCCAGGGGCAGGTGAAAGAGGTCGGCGTCACCGACAAGCGTGGCACCCGCGTCACCTTCAAGCCCGACGCCACCATCTTCGAGGTCAGCGAGTACGACTTCGACACGCTGTCGGGCCGCCTGCGCGAGCTCGCCTTCTTGAACGCCGGGCTTCACATCACCATCACCGACGAGCGAAGCGGCAAGAACCACGACTTCAAGTTCGAGGGCGGCATCACCTCGTTCGTCGAGTTCATGAACAAGGGCAAGCAGGCCTTCAACGAGAAGGTCATCTTCTTCAAGACCGAGAAGGACCTCGTCTCGCTCGAGATCGCCCTGCAGTGGAACGATGGCTACGACGAGCGCATCTTCACCTTCGCCAACAACATCAACACGCCCGAGGGCGGCAGCCACCTGTCGGGCTTCAAGGCCGCGCTCACGCGCACCATCAACGGCTACGCCGAACGCAACCAGCTGTGGAAGGAGCTCAAGGGTGAGCTCCCCACGGGCGAAGACGCGCGCGAAGGCCTCGCCGCCGTCATCTCGGTGAAGCTGCCCAACCCGCAGTTCGAGGGGCAGACGAAGCAGAAGCTCGGCAACTCGGAGATCAAGGGCCTCGTCGAGCAGATGGTGAACGAGCAGCTCGCGCAGTGGCTCGACGAGAACCCGAACACCGCCAAGAAGGTGGTGGGGAAGATCGGCGACGCCGCCCGCGCCCGCATCGCCGCCCGCAAGGCCCGCGAGACGGTGCGCAAGGGCGCGTTCTCGGGTGGTGGCCTGCCCGGCAAGCTGTCGGACTGCCGCTCGAAGAAGCCCGAGCTGTCCGAGATCTTCATCGTCGAGGGTGACTCGGCAGGCGGCTCGGCCAAGCAGGGCCGCGACTCCGAGTTCCAGGCGATCCTCCCGCTGCGCGGGAAGATCCTCAACGTCGAGAAGGCGCGCATCGACAAGATGCTCACCAGCCAGGAAATCGTCACCCTCATCACCGCGCTCGGCACCGGCGTGCGCGCGGGCAACGACAACGAGGGCTACAAGCCCGACGACGTGCGGTACCACCGCATCATCCTGATGACGGACGCCGACGTCGACGGCTCGCACATTCGTACGCTGCTGCTCACGTTCTTCTTCCGCCAGATGCCCGAGCTCATCGAGCGCGGGTACATCTACATCGCGCAGCCGCCGCTCTACAAAGTCACGCGCAACAAGAAGGACATCTACCTGAAGGACGACGACGCGCGGTCCGACTTCCTCCTCGACATCGCGGCCGAGCGCGCCTCGCTCGAGCTGCAGTCGGGTGAGCTCACCGGCGAGGCGCTCAAGAAGCTGCTGAAGAAGGTGACGCTCTACAACAAGCGCCTCGAGAAGATGGCGCTGCGCAAGGACAAGCGCGTCGTCGACGCCATCGTGCAGGCCGCCGCGTTCACGCCCGACATGCTGAAGGACGTGACGAAGACGGTGACCGACGACGACGGCGAGCTGGTGAGCCGCGCCCAGGCCGAGTTCGACAAGGTGCAGGGCTACCTCGAGGAGCGGTACCCCGACATCCTCGACCGCATGCGCGTCGAGATGAAGGACGACCCGCAGCACAGCTCGAAGAAGTTCGTCATCAAGAGCGAGGTGAACGGCGCCTTCCGCGAGACGGTGCTCGACACCGACTTCTTGAACGGCCCCGAGTACCGCGAGCTCACCACGCTGAAGGAGGCCTTCCAGGCCTTCGGGCCCGCGCCGTACACCATGCGCATCGGCGACCCGAAGAAGTCGGCCGACGAGGTGCAGCGGGTGACGGCCCACACGTACCAGCAGGTGCTCTCGCTCGCGTACGACGAGGCGCAGAAGGGCCTCTACATTCAGCGCTACAAGGGCCTCGGCGAGATGAACCCCGAGCAGCTCAAAGAGACGACGATGGACCCGGCGACGCGCACGCTGCTCCAGGTGAAGGTGAAGGACCTCATCGAGGCGCAGGACATCTTCACCAAGCTGATGGGTGACGACGTCGACCGCCGCCGCCAGTGGATCGAAAAAGAGTCGGTTCGCGTGCAGAACCTCGACATCTGACGAAGTGTCGACGGCCTCACGGCTTCGGGGGAACACCGGTGCGATTCATCGTGGTGGTGGTGCTCCTCGCGGCGATGGGCGCCGCCGCGCAGGGAAAATCGAAGAAGAGCAAGCTGACCGAGCCCGAGGCGGTGACCGACGCCGTCGTGGCCGCGCTGTCGGAGCGGGGCCTCTTCGACGTCGTCTCGGCCCGCGACCTCGCCACGGCCCTGTCCGCGGAGCGCCAGAAGCAGCTGCTGGGCGTCTGCGAGTCGAACGCCGACGCCTGCAACAGCTCGCTCGGCGAGGTGCTCTCGGCGCCCTTCATCGTCTCGGGCCAGCTGTCGCGCATCGGCACCGCGTTTCAGCTGACGCTGCAGACGTTCGACGCGGTGAAGGGCCGGCCCGCGGGGCGGTCGAACCGGGTGGCGTCGTCGCTCGAGGCGCTGCAGCAGGTCATTCCCTACGCGGCCGCCGAGGCCACGGGCTCGCCGTTGCCGCCACCGCCGTCGCGGGTGGTGCCGGTCACGCTGCTGTCGGTGGGCGCGGTGTCGTTCATCTCGGGAGCGGTCTTCGGCGTCATCACGCTCACGCAGGAGCGGCTGCTCAACGACGAGCTCTGCCCTGGCGGCGTGCCTGAAGACGGGCGCTGCACGGGCACCGCCCTGAGCGAGCGCGCGTTCTACCTGACGCAGAACGAGGCGCTGGTGCGCCAGAAGTGGGTGAGCGCGGGGCTGATGGCTGCAGGGGCCGCGCTCACGGTGCTGGGCATCGTCCTGATGCCGCCCTTCGAGACGCCCGGCCGGGTGTCGCTGCGCGTGATGCCGACGCTCGGCGGGTTCGCCGTGACCGGAGGCTTCTGACGATGCGACGCGCGCTCCTCCTGCTGTTCGTGCTCTGTGGCTGCCCGGCCGTGCTCGTCGAGCCGGGAAACGACTTTCCCTGTGACTTCTCGAAGCCGCCAGGCGAGCGCGACGCCGTCTGCTCGCCTGGTGACGTGTGCGGGGTCGACAATCGGTGCCAGCGCTACCAGTACGAAGGACCACAGTTCGAAGGCCTGCCGACGTTCCCGGTCTTCACCGCCGAGGTGGGCGCGGGCACGGTGCTGCACCCGAGGTTGGTGAAGGGCCTCGTCGACGCGGTGGTGAAGGTGCCCGACGGCGTCTTCGTTCACACCGCCGACGGCTTCTTTCAGATCGACCGACAGGGCGTGACGCCTCTGCCGCTCCTGAGCGCCGCGAGCCCGTCGGACTTCGAGGACCTCATCGCGCTGGAGCGGGTGGGGGCCGCGCTGCCGTACCAGGTCTTCGCGCGTCGACGCGGGCCCGGGGACACCGAGGTGGTGGTCTCGAGGCAGGGCCCCTCGCCCATGCTGGCGCCAGTGTCCGTCGGGCCCATGCCGCTCCGCGCGAGCCGGCTGCGTGTGCTGAGCAGCGACCGGGTCGGGGTCGTCGGGCCCCTCGGGTACGGCGTCATTCAACGAGGCCCGAACCCGACCTTCGAGCCGCGCGAGGTGTCACCGTTGCAGACCCAGGCGCTCGATGTCGTTCCGGGCCCGCGGTTCGGCGGGCGGTTGCCGGTGGTGCTGACGAGCGACGGCCTGCACGCGCAGCTCGCCGATGGCGGCTTCAGGCAGGTCGCCTCGCTGAGCTTCCCACCGGGCGTCCTCGATGCCGGTGCGCGCCTCGATGCCCAACTGTCGGCGGACGAGAGCGGCACCGTGTTGGCCATCATCACCTCGACACCTCCTCGCCTGTTGACCTTCGTGGCCTCGCGTGGCCTCGCCGACGTGGAGGTGTCGCAGCCCTGGGACACGTGCCGGCCGTGTGAGGCGGCGCCCCGCTTCGCGACGCCGGGCCTCGACGCGCTGGGCCCCTACGTCGACGTGCTGTGCGCCGAAGGCGTGACGCGCGTTCGTGGCGCGACGCCGGGGAGCGGTCGCTGCCTCGAAGAGCCCATCGAGGCGCCCTTCGACCGCACGCAGCTCGCCGAGCGGGCCGAGCCGGGTCGGCCGCCCGTCATCGACCGCCCCGCGCTGTCGGGCTTCGCGGCCGGTGGCCAGAACGGGCAGGTGTGGGTCGGCCGTACCATCGGGAGCGCGACGCCCCTCTTCATGGACCGGGTGCCGCTCGACGTCGGCCAGGTCGGCGCTCCAGATGGAGGCAGTCAGGTCTTCGCCCTCACGACGGCCGGGCTCTTCGACGGGCGCCCCGACCGCGGCTACCTCGTGGTGGCGCCCGACCTCACCTCGCGCCTCGTCGCCATCGTCAACGAAGGCCAGGGGTGGACCATCGGAGAGGGCGGCAACCTGGTGAAGCTGGTCGACGTGGGGAGGCCGACGGTCGCCGCGCTCTTCGGGCCCCGCCTCGTCGACGGCCGCAGCGAGCCCGTGTCACGCCCGTTGCGGGGCGAGGCCTTCGTGGGCCTCGATGGGGGCCTCGTCTCGTTGCTCGTCGCCGCCGACGACTCGCTCTACTTCCTCCCGGCGCCCACGCCGACGGTGGCGGCGCGGCAGCTGGGCGACCTCTCGCCGGTGCTCACGCCCGAGCCGTCCTCCTTCATCCGCAGCCTCGCGCTCGAGCGGGCGCCCACTGGCTCGAACGGCGTCGACCGCATGCGCGGCTACGTCGTCACCTCCCGCAGCGTCTTCGAGGTGAGGCTGGCAGGTGCGCCCCTGCGCTGGAGCGCGAGCCCGCTCGCCTTCTCGGGCGCCGAGCCGGTCGAGGTGTGGTTCGACAACCCGCGCGGTGGGTTGGCGCGCGTGGGCTACCGCGACGGCACCGTCTTCTCGATTCCCGGCGGCTTCCAGCTGACCGAGCCGCTGCCTGCGGCCGATGGCGGCACCCCGGTGGCGGTGCTCGACTACGAGAACCTGGGCGGCTGGCCCGTCGCGCTCACCGACGACGGCCTCTTCGTCGCGCAGTACGACGCGCTCCCCTCGGGCCGGCTCGACAGCCGCTTCCCCGACGGAGGCGTCAACAAGCCCATGACCTGGCGCGAGGTGACGCTGCCCGACGGCTCCAGACCCTGGCGCGACCGCGGCCGGCCCCGCTTCGGCGCCCAGCCAGCCCGGCTCTTCGTCTTCGCCGAGCCGACGACGACCGTCACCACCACCGCCGGCACGGCCTACCAACGCGTCTTCCGTCTCATCGTCTACCTGCCCACCCAGGTCATCGAGGTGGGCCGGCACGTGCGCAGCAACATCAGCGCCCTGTAGTTCCAGTGGTTTGGGCGCCAGCGCAGCCATTCGACGGGGACGGTTGGGTTGCGCCCGGGCGAAAGGTGATGATGACGAAGGCATGCGCGCGTCTTTCCGGGTGGCCACCGTCTTCGGCATCGACATTCGGCTGCACGTCACCTTCGTGCTGGTGCTGCTGCTGGGGGCCTGGCCGTGGCTCGTCTGGGGCCCGGCTGGAGGCCTCTTCGGCGCCGTCATGTCGCTCGCCGTGTTCGGCTGCATCGCGCTCCACGAGCTGGGGCACTCGCTGGTGGCGAAGGCCTTCGGCATTCCCGTCACCGACATCACCCTGACGCCCATCGGCGGCGTGGCCGTGCTGAAGGACCGGCCGAAGACGCCAACGCAGGAGCTCCTCATCGCCATCGCGGGCCCGGCGGTGAACGTCGTGCTGGCCGTCCTCTTCTTCGCCGTCGGCGTCGGCCTCGAGGGGCTGCCCGGGCTGGTCGACGCGCTGCAGAGCTTCGGTCGCGAGGCGCCCAGGGCCGAGCACATCTGGGTGATGCTGGTGTCGGCCAACATCATGCTGGCGCTCTTCAACATGCTGCCGGCGCTGCCGATGGACGGCGGCCGCGTGCTGCGCGCGGTGCTGTCGTACGGGCTCGAGCCGGAGCGGGCGACGCGCATCGCGGCCGTGGTGGCGCGGGTGGTGGCCATCGGCTTCGTTGCGGTGTGGGCGCTCTCGGAGCACGCCAGCCCGATGCTCCCCTTCATCGCGCTGGTGGTGTACTTCGGCGCCGGCGCCGAGGTGCGCGAGGCGAAGCTGACCCGGGTGCTGTCTCAGATTCCGTCGGGTGACGTCGTCTCGCCGTACGCCCCGCGCTTCGAGCCCGGCACCACGCTGGGCCAGGCGGTGATGGTGCTGCAGGTGTCGCCGCTGCCCGTCTTCACCGTCGAGCAGTCGGGCCGCTTCGTGGGCGTCGTCACCGCCGACGACCTGCTCGAGGCCATACGCCAGCGTGGTGCCTTCGGCTACGTCGCAGCCCTGGTGCGGCGCGAGGTGCCCGTCGTGCAGGCGACCGATTCACTCGATGTCGCGCGCTCGAAGTTGCTGCGCGGGCCGGTGCGCGCCGTCGCGGTGATGCGCCAGGGGCTCTTCCTGGGGCTCGTCACCGAGGTCGAGCTCGCCCGCGCGATGGAGGTGTCGGACCGCCTTCAGGCGAAGGTCCAGCGGAGCGGCTGGCTCGAGCGGGTCGACCGCTCCTGACGGCACGCGCCACGCATTCGCTTCGATGACGTCCGCTGCGCTGCTGCTCGCCCTCGCCCAGGTGTACGTGTGGACGGACGCGAAGGGTGAGGCGCACTACACCGACGACCGCGCGTCGATTCCGAAGGGTGTGAAGGTGCGCACCACGGACGGGGCCGACGTGAGCGTGGTGGAGGCCAGCAAGTCGCCTCGTCCACGAAGGGCATCGTCGCGGGAGGAACCGGAGCCGACCGACACCTGCGCCGCGGCAAGGGTGAAGGTGGAGCGTCTCGAGGGCAAGCTCGCCGAGGCGAAGAAGAAGGCCGAGCTCGCGCGGCTCATCTGGAACGGGGACTGTCAGACGGTGCTCGCTCAGCACGGTGAGGGGGCCTCCGCCACGTGCATGGCCGGCGGCCGGCGAAGTCGCCGCACCCGGCTGCCTCCAGACCCCTCCCTGTACACCGGGCCCATCGAGAAGGACCTCGAGCAGGCGCGGGACGTGCTGCGGCGGGCGCAGGTAGCCGGCTGTCGGTGAGGCGGCGGCCTTCCTCACCGCCAAGGGCGGCGTGCCCGCGTGATGTGCTGCGCGCACTCGACTCACCGTCGGGCGAAGGCGTTGGCGTCGCCCGATGCTCCCCGTCTGGGCGCACTCGGCGTGGCGCATGACGGCGAGTGCAGCCTGCCTCGCGCGAAGCAGCCCTGCTCGTGGCGGGCGCCTTCCCGAGCCGGGCTGAACGGCCCGCACCAAATCGAGAGGTGGCGAGTCCACGCGCGCTGTCTCGGGTCTGCTCGAACACCCGGGCGAAGCTCAGAGTGGGTACGTCAGCGTCAGGCCCAGCACCGTCACCAGCACCAGCACGAGCGGCGCGAGGACGAGGAACACCAGCATCGTGTAGCCCATCACGTCGCGGGCCTTCAGCCCGAACAGGCCCAGCACCGGCAGCATCCAGAACGGCTGCAGCAGGTTCGCCAGCGCCTCGCCCAGGTCGTACACCGCCACCATCCACCCCAGGTGCACCTCGAGCTCGTGCGCGGCCTGCATCACGTATGGCGCCTCGATGACCCACTTCGAGCCGCCGCTCGGCACGAAGATGCCCAGCACCGCCGAGTACGTCGCGATGACGGCGGGGAACGTGGTGGGCGTCGAGAGCCCGACGAACCAGTGGGCGAGCTGCTGTGACAGCTGCGTCTTCGTGATGAGCGCCGCGATGCCCGCGTAGAGGGGAAACTGCAGCAGCACGCCCCAGACGCCCGGCGTCGCCTCCTTCACGGCGCGCATGAGCCGCGCCGGCGTGCCGTGAAGCGCGACGCCCAGCGTCAGGAAGGCCAGGTTCAACGTGTTGAGCGTGAGCGCCCCCAGCGGGTCGGCGGCTTCGACGAAGGTGAGGGCGAGGAAGGCTCCGGCGAGCGTGACGAAGGCGACCGACAGGGCCGGGTGATGCTCGAGCCACTCGCCGGGCGTTCCGCGCGACGCCGGCGCGGGGGCGTCGAGGGGGCTGGCTCCCAGCTCGAGGCCCAGCGCCTTCGCCGTCACGGCCTTCGCCTCGCTCGGCGCCGCCAGGTACAGCACCACGGTGACGACGATGAGCTCGATGGCGACCGACAGCAGGCTCTGCCAGAGGAAGATGGTGTGCCGCAGGGGAATGACGCCGCCCTCGACGAGGCCACCTGCTGCGACGATGTCGCGAATGTCCTTCTGCAGCATCGACGGCGTCGCCATCTGCAGCGCGGCCGAGCCCGACAGGCCCTGCGCCCAGATGCTGCCGAGGCCGAGGAAGGCGCTCGCGCAGAGCGCACGGTAGTCGACGCGCTCCATGCGGCGGGCCACCTCGCGCGCCAGCATCGCGCTGAAGATGAGCGAGAAGCCCCAGTTGAACCAGCTCGACGCCATGGCGAAGAACGTCACCCAGGCCACCGCGCCCTTCGCCGTCCTGGGCACCCGCGCCAGCCACGCGATGAGGCGCGCGACGGGCCGCGTGGTGGCAACCACCGAGCCGGTGATGATGACGAGGGCCATCTGCAGGGTGAAGGGGAGCAGCTCCCAGAAGCCGCCGCCCCAGGCGCGCACGATTCGCCCGGCGGCCTCGGTGGCCGGCACCGTCTGCGAGAGAGACACGAAGGCTGCCACCACGACGATGACGGTGGCGGCCAGGGCGAACACGTAGGCGTCGGGAATCCACCGCTCGGCCCAGGTGGTGAAGCGCGCGGCGAGGCGGGCCAGAAAACCGTCGGCTGGAGGAAGCGGCGCGGCCGGTGGCGCGGCACCACCCAGGGAGCCCGGCAGGTCGGCCGACGACATCGACGCGTCAGCTGCCGAGGTGTGGAGACAGCGTACGGCCCACGCGCGGCACCGCCTCTTCGACGTGCTTCTTCGCCTGCGGGCGCAGCTTCTCGTACGCGCTCTTCAGCGTGGCGTTCTTCGCCTTCTTCGCGCGGTCGTCGGTGATGCCGAGGAGCGCGTCAGCGACCTCGCCGCCCCGCCGCGAGAGCGTGTCTCCGAACTGCGCTGGCGCACTGCCGGCCTTGCGGTGGTCGGCGTAGAAGGGCTCGAGCCGCTTCACGAAGTCGTCGAGCAGCATGTCCATCGACTCGCGAATGATGCCTGGCTTCACCGCGCACACCACCTTGTAGGCGCCCTTGATGGCGAGGCCCGACAAGCCGCCCTTGCTCGACACCTCGTCCTCGATGAGGCGCTCGCAGTCGGTGAGGATGCGCGGCCGCTTCGACTTGTCGTCGAGCAGGCGGGCCACGAGGGTGTCGGCGTTGGCGTCGGTCATGACGCGGCGATTTGTCACTGACGCGAACGTTTCGCCAGTTCGGCCTGTGGGGGCCGTCGGGCGAGGTGCGTCACGAGCAGGCTGAGGCCCACGCGCAGCGCCGCGAAGACGACCAGCGCGAGCCACCAGCGCACGAGTGGCCCCAGGGCGAGCTTCAGCGCCGCCGTGCCGGTGAGCGCCGAGAGCGTCAGCAGGCGGGGCAGGTGAAGGGGCGTGCTGCCCTCGCGCGACGCGAGGAACGCCCGGCGGCCGAATGCGATGGCGAGCGCGCCGATGACGAGCGCTGCCAGCAGAGGGACGGCTCGCGTCATGGCACGTGGCTCCGGCCGGCGTGGTGACGCCGGGCCAGGACTTCGACGTGCGCCTGCGGAGCGGCCCGGAGCATCGAGCGTGGCTCCGGTCGGCGTGGCGACGCCGTGGCAGGCCTTCGAGTTGCGCGCGCGGGGACGGCTCGTGTCAGCGAGCGTGGCTTCGATGCGTTCCGGCCGGGCGGTCGGGTGTGCGCGTCGTCAGCCGCCACGTCGTCGAGCGAGCGAACCACTTTCACGAACGCACGGCGTTCCAAGCGCCCCACGTGGCCTCTCACCGGTCTCTCACCAGACGAACCAGGCGGCGAAGGCCGGGGACTCCCTTCAGCGTGCGCGCCACGCGCGGGACCTGGCGGAGCACGAGGTGGCTCTGGCTCGGGAGGTCGAGCCGCAGCGCTCCACGCCGAACCGCCACCACGCGGCCGAGCACTTCGCGCGCCGGGGGGTCGACGACCCCGACGCTCGACACCGTGACGAGTGGCGCGAGGGACTGCACGAGATGCGCGACGAGCTGGCCGCGAGGGCTCACCACCAGGGCGATGTCGCCGGGCTTCAGCGTCGCCTCGTCCGTGCGCTGGACGTGGAGTTGGTCTCCGTCCAGCACGAGCGGCCACAAACTGCGCCCGCCCGCGCGGAGCCACATCTTCGCGCCCAGGGGCAGCGCGCGGAGCAGGTCCTGGTGGCTGGGCGTCGTCATCTCCGGCCGACTCTCGCACGACCACGGCAGCTCAGCTCCGTCGCGTTGGCCTGGCCTGCTGGGGAGGCCCGAGCGAGGCGCCTTGTCCGAACATGAGGGGGCTCATCGGCGGGCCTTCTCGCGTTGGGCGAGCGAGAGCCCGAACAGGTGGTCGCTGCCATCGTGTGTGTCCGTGACCGGTCGCTGCAGGAGCGCCCCGCAAGAACTGCCCTCTCGAGCGAAAGCGAATCGAAGAAGCCGACCGGGTTCGACGCCCCCGCCGAGGTCCCCGTGCCTCACGGAGGTCCGTCTGAAAGCGAGCGACCGAGCGCGGAGCCGTCATTCCACGGCGGTTTCAGGGCACCACGATGGACGCCGCCTCGAACCGCTCGCAGCGGCGCGAGTGCACCACCACCTCGCGCGAACCCGCTGCCACCGAGGCCGGCACCTCGCCCGTCCAGCTCGTGCCCGCCGCGTCGGCCCGCCCACGTGTCAGCGCCACACCGCCGACGATGACGTCGAGCACCGAGCCCAGGTTCTCGCCTTCGACGACCACCGGCGAGAGCCGATCGACCGGCGCCGTCACCTTCGTCACGCTCGGTGTCGGCAGCGACTCGTCGCAGACGAAGAGGGGAAACTCCCTCCACGTCAGCGCGCCGCGGGTGTCGCGCAGCACCGTCCACAGCGTGCCGGTGCGCCGCTCCGGCACCGGGTCGAACGGCTTCTTCCCGGGCGCCGTGAAGGTCGTCTTCACCTGCTCGCGCATCGCCGTGCGCGTCTCGGAGAAGCGGCCGGCCGTCGAGTACCACGACACGAGAATGCGCTCGGTGCGCGCCTCGGGCCCGCTCGGCGTCAACGCGGTGAACGGCTCGAACGCCGAGTCCGCCGCGTCGACGTCGAGCACCACGTCTTGCGCCGGCTTCACCATCACGCGCGCCCCGGCTGGCCAGTCGACGCCATCGACGATGAGGCGCGATACCTGGGGGTTCTGGTTTCGCTCCGGGTCTTCCGAGATGCGCACGCGGAAGAGCGAGATGAGCGAGGCCACCTCACGGCGCTGCACCCGGCCGAAGAGCGCCGCGAGCTCCTCCATGGGCGCGGTCGGAGACACCGCTTCCGCCACCGAGATGGTGATGAGCGTGCCGACGGTGCCGAGCGTGCGGCGCGGGTCGTCGGCCGCGAGCAGGTCGAAGAGGCCCCGCGGCGCCGAGTACGTGGCCGTCGCGTTGAGGCCCGCGAAGCGCACCCCCGGCGGGAGCGCGTTCATGTCTCCGAGCCGCGACGGGTCGTTCACCACCGCCGGGTCGGTGCAGGCCGAGCGGTTCTCGTTGAACGGGTCGGGGTCGCAGGCGAGCCAGAAGGTGGTGGTGGCGCCGCTGCGGGTCGGGTCGAGCACGAGCGCCGACAGCTGCGCCGTCTCTCCGGGGGCGAGGTCGGCCGGGCTCGACGAGATGCCCAGCATTCGCAGGCGGTCGACGAGCGACTCGGTCGGAAAGTCCTCGGGCGTACAGGCCGCGAGGAACAGCGAGAGGCCGACGACGAGCGCGCGCATCAGTACTCCGCCCTCAGCCCCAGCACCGGGAGAATCGGGAGCCCGGTGATGAACGTCTGCGCCGAGAAGTCGTACGCGTTCTGCACCGCCTCGACGTTCATGCGGTTGGTGACGTTCTGCACGTCGAGGTACAGCGCCAGCATCCAGCTCTGGAAGACGAAGCGTTTGTCGAGGCGCACGTCGAGCTGGAAGAAGTCTGGCAGCCGCTCGCTGAACTGCTCTCCCTGAATCGGGAAGTAGTAGTTGCCGTTGACGTCGTAGATGGCGCCGACGATGGGCGTGCGCAGCGGGCCCGAGGTGTACCGGAGCCGCGCGCCGATGATGAAGTCGAGCGGCAGCTTGTAGCTGGCCACCACGATGAGGTTGTGGGGCTGGTCGAACTGCGCGAGCGCCCACACGGTGCCGCCGCGGAAGTCGCGCTCGGTGCGAGAGAGGCTGTAGGCCACCCACCCGAAGAAGTTCTTCGTCAGCTGGTGCCGCAGCAGAAGCTCGGCGCCGAAGCTCCGCCCGCGGCCGAAGCTGCCGTACAGCAGCGGTGAGCCGCCGCTCGAGAAGTCGCCCGTCGAGCTCGCGAGCGTCGCGCGCGCCTGGTTGAAGAGGTCCTTGTAGTAGAGCTGCACGTCGAGGCTGATGGCGTCGGTGAAGCGCACCTCGCCGCCCACCATGTACTGGCGCGCGCCCTCGGGCTGGAGGTCGGGGTTGCCGAACTCCCTCGTCAAGAGGCCCTGCCGGTAGTCCGGAGGCTGATGGTAGATGCCGACGCCGCCCTTCAGCAGCACGCGCTCGTGCACCTGCCACAGCGCCGACAGCCGCGGGTCGACCCACGCCTTGTTCATCTGCGAGTTGTAGTCGCCGCGCACGCCGCCGATGAGCTTGAGGCCCTGCACCGGCTTCCAGATGGCTTCACCGAAGAGCGCGGGCTCGGCCATCAGCACGTTCGAACGCACCGACAGGAGCCGCCGCGAACCGAACGGGTCGGGAATGGCGCCGAACCGGGGCAGGGGCGGCGACTGAATCTCGAGCCCGTACGGGAGCAGCTGGAAGTCGAGGCCGGTGGCGAAGGCGAGGTTCGCCTCGGGCACGTCGATGGTGAAGGTGTTGCGCGAGATGAAGGGGAAGAGCTGGCTGCGCGCGAACAGGTCGCTCCCGGCCGAGAAGCCGACGTTGTCGAGCCCCAGGGTGGTGCGGGTGCGGAAGTCGACGCGCTTCGACAGCTTCGTGTCGTACCCGAAGACGAGCCGGTTGTAGGCGATCGAGGTGCCGAAGGTGCCGCGGCCCTCGGGGTCGAGCGCGGGGTTGGGCAGCGCGGCGACGAGCTGGTCCGACGAGCCGAAGAAGCTGACGAAGAAGCGGCTCTTGCCGGTGGGCGGCTTCCACTCGTGGCGGGCCTGGTAGTCCCAGTAGCGCGGCGCCACGGTGAAGCCGACCGTCTCGGTCGCGCCGGGGATGAGCGAGAGCACCGCCGGCAGGAAGGCGTCGACGTAGCTGCGCCGCGCCGAGACCGCGACCGACCAGCTGTCGTTGATGGGCAGCTCGATGAGGCCCGAGATGTCGGCGATGTTGACGTCGAAGTAGCCGTGAATGCCCTTCTTCGACGGCGTGCGCGAGGTGGCGGTGACGAGGCCCGCGATGCCGCGGCCGAACTCGGCGCCGTAGTTGCCCTGCTGGAAGGTGAGCGACTCGAGCAGGTTCGAGTTGTACGTCGAGAAGAGCCCGCCGAAGTGGAAGAGCAGGGGCACCGGCGCTTCGTCGACGAAGGTGCGCGTGTCCCACGGCTTGGAGCCGCGGACGACGAGGAAGCCGAGGCCGAACGGCGAGCGCGCCACGCCGGGCAGGTTCTGCACCACCCGAAAGGCGTCGCCGTTGGTGCCGGGGATGAGGCGAATCTCTTCTTGTTTGAGGGTGACCTGCGCGACCTCCTTGCGCTCCCTGGGCGCGCGCACCACCGTCTCGTAGGCGCCGTAGATCTGCTTGCGCACGTAGTAGGTGACGTCGGTGCGCTGGCCGGCGGTGACGGTCTCGGTCGTCTCGAACTTCGAGTACCCGGGCACCAGCACCACCACGCGCTGCGGGCCCGCAGGCACGTCTTCGACCGAGAACCGCCCGTCGGCGCCCGTCAGCGTCTCGCGCGCGGCCTCGCCCTCGCCGACGACCACCTGCGCGTTGGCGAGCGGGTCCCGCGTGCCCCGCTCGAGCACGAGCCCGGCGAAGTTGACGACGCCCGTCAGGCCCGCGTCGGGCGCGACCGGCACCTCGACGACCTGCTGGCGGAAGAAGAACTGGTAGCTGAACTGAATGCGCACCGGCGTGGGGACGAAGTCGACCTCGGCGGGCGTGAAGCGGAACCGGCGAATGGCGGCGAGCGCCTCGCGGTCGAAGGCCTCACCGGCGCTCTGCACCACCTTCGCGTCGGTGACGGAGCCGTCGACGCCGAGGTCGATCTCCATCACCACCGTGCCGCCCACGCCGGCGTCGAGCAGCTCGGGTGGGAAGGTGGCCTCGACCCGCTCGACCAGCGTGGGCGCCTTCGTGAGCACGCCGGCGCCGCCATCGCTCTGGGCGAGTGCGGAGAACGACGAGAGCAGCACGAAGAGGCACGCGACGCGCACGGCGGGCGGTGCTTAACACCGGGCCGACCCGGGCGCAGGGTGGAGCGCCGCGATCTCCGCCGTCACTTGTCCGACGCTGGTGCCTCGGCAGGTGCCCCAGTCGCCGTGGCCGTGGCTGGAGAGGCCTCGGCCGGCTTCTTCTGCCACCCGAGGTCCTGCGCCGCATCGGCCACGATGGCCGGCACGATGGCCTCGAGCAGCTCGTCGGGCGCCGGCCCGCTGGCGTGAATGAACCAGCTCCCGCGCAGGCCGTTGCCGGGAATCTTCGTCACCAGCAGCGACGCGCGCATCTGCTCGCGGGCCTCGGTGAGCACCAGCTTCACGCGCACCCCCACCGTTTGCTTCGCCTTCACAGCCGCGGCGAGGTCGGCGTCCGTCGCGTCGGGCGCGGCGGTGTCGAGCACGAACCCCTCGAGGGCCGCCTTCATCAACGCATCGGCCTGCGCGAGCAGCGGCTTGTACGCCTCGGCCTCGGTCTCGGTCGGCAACACACTCACCAGGGGCGTGCTGGGGGCGACCGGTGCCGCCGGCGCCGCCTCGACCGGCTTCTCTTTGTCCTTCTTCTTCGGGCCGGCCCAGGCCACCGACCCTGCCACCAACGCCATCACGAGGAGCGTCTTCATAGGCCCTGACGTTGGCGCACCCCGCCGGCCGCTCTCAATGAAAGAATTCACCTACAGCAGAACGCGCCGGCGTTCGTCATCTCGAGCAGCGAGGCCCGCGGCGGCCTACTCCTCGTCGTGGCGGTGCTCGAGCAGCTTGATGATGGCGCGCCCGAGCTCCTCGCGGGTCGGCACCCTCGGGGCCGCAGGCACCAGCGGCGCGCGGCGCAGCGGCTGGCCCGGCTTGAGCGGGAAGTCGTCGTAGCGGCCCGAGCCATCGGCATCGACGAGAATGGCGTTCGAGTACGCGACGGCCGGTGCGTTGTGGAAGGGCCGGAGCGGCTGCGAGCCCCGCACCATCACGACGTACCAGGTGTCCTTCGCGGGGCGCACCACGAGCTTCTCGACGTGGTGCAAGCGGCGCAGCGGCGTGCCGGGCACCGCCTCGAGCGTCGGGGCGGTGATGGCCTTGCGCTCGAGCACCCGCCCCTCGGGCCACGACGTGTTGCTCGTGCCATCGACCGACTCGCGGCCGCTCGCGTGGCTGTACAGCTCGACGCGGTCGACGTGCAGCCACTCGGGGCCCTGGAGGTCGACGGTCAGCTCGATGGCGTCGTTCGCCGCCACCGACACCGTGCCGCCGATGTCGACGACGGGCCCGACGGGCTGCATCGCGGCGTCGAGCCTGCGCGCCGTGACGGCCAGCACCGGGCCGTTGGTGACCCAGGCGCGCTGCGTTCGAATCGCCTCGGCGAACTGCGCCGGCTGGAACGTCGCCGCGGTGTCGCCTTCCACCTTCGCGTAGGTGCGCGCGTAGCCGGGCACGTCGCTGTACGCCTTGTGGGTGTCCGACACGCCCGTCGCCGTGCGCACGGTGCCGCGCGAGAGGAACGTCATCCAATCGTTGAGCACGGCGTTGCTGGGCGAGGTGCCGTTGGCCGACTCGACGGCATCGAACCCATCGCCGAACAGCTTCGTGTCGTCGGCCGTGGCGTCGGGCGCGGGCGCCATGCCGAAGGCCTCGGGCGCGGCGCGGCTGGCGAGGGTGGCGGTGTCGACGCGGAGCTGGGTCAGCACGCCGCCCGAGCCACGCGGGTGGTTGAGCTGCACCACCGCGCCCGGGTGCTCGGCCTTGAGGCCCGAGAAGAGCTGCGGCATCCGCAGCGTGGGGCCGTCTTCTCCGCCGGCGTGGTCGAAGGCGCCACCATTGGGCAGGTCGGGGTTCCGCTTCATCGGGAAGGTGTTGAAGTGCCCGTGCGAGAAGCTGGTGACCTCTTCGCCCATCATCGTGGCGATGAGGTGCTCGGCGTCGAGCGCGCGCACCACCGGCGCGAAGTCGGTGATGACCTCGTGGTCCGTCGAGAGCAGCACGTCGACGCCCTCGGCGAGGAAGTTCGCCACCCGCAGCTCGTTGCGCACCGCGCTGTCGGGGCTCGCGACCGCGTGCACGTGCAGGTCGGCCGACACCCAGCCCGGCGTGTCGAGGACGCGCGAGATGGTGGCCTCGAGCGCCGCGTCGGCCGTGCGCAGGTCGACGGGCGCGCCGCGCGTGGGCCAGGTGTCGGGCCACGTCGAGTACTCGGGGCCGCGAGACACCACCGCCTCGTACTGCCCCGGCGGCAGGGTGAGCGTGAGGGTGCCCGTGGGGGGCAGGTAGCCGATGGCCGCGGCGCCCATCGGCAGCGCCTCGACGAGCAGGTGCTGCTTCCACGTGTCGGGGCCGAAGGCGCACGGCGCGGGGGTGCAGAAGACCGTCACCTTGGCGGGCACCGGCGCTCCGGAGCGGTCCTTCGCGGTGACGGCGAGGCGGCGACCGTCTCCGAGCGTGACGGTCACCGGCGTCGTCACCCCGGCGCTGAGGGAGACGGTGGCGGGGGGCCCGACGAGGTGGCCCTCGCGGGTGGCGCTGACGCGGTACTCGCCCGGCGGCAGGTTCACGCGCGCCTTGCCGGCGGCGTCGGCCACCGCGAGCGACGCCATGGCGCCGGTGGCGGTGTCGACGAAGCTCACCCGGGCGCCGAGCGCGCTCGAGGCGATGCCGGGGGCCACGGTGACGTCGGCCGTGCCCGTGGCCGCGCCGTCGAGGGCCGCGAGCACGTCACCGACGCCCGCGAGGTCCTTCGCGATGACGAAGTCGCGCACGTAGGCCTTCTGCTGCTTCGCGAGGATGTTGAAGGTGCCCGGACGCACGAGGGCCTGTGGGTCGAACCAGGCGAGCAGCCCGTTCAGGTTCTCGCCCTCGACGAACGAGCCCACCACGCCGCCGTAGCCGATGACTGCGTTCGCCTTCACCGGCTGCTTCGGGTCTCGCAGCGACATGCTGCGCAGGCCGTACGCCACGCCCTCGCCCTGCGTGCCGATCCACCGGGAGCGGTCGGCGATGCAGTCGGTGTCGTCGAGGCTGCTGGTGCCGATGCCGTTCGCGCACCCGCCGGGGTTGAAGAGCTCGAAGGCCCCCACATCCATCAGCTCGATGAGGGGCAGGTTGATGGTGCCGTCGGAGTCGTTGCAGAAGGCCGTCACCAGGCGCAGCCGCGACTCGCCCGGCGACAACGCGAAGTACGTGGTGGCCCGCATCGGCACTGCGCGCGAGGGGTCGACGACCGGCTCGAGCGGCAGGCCGGCGACGTCGGTGATGAGCGACTTCAGGTTGAGCAGGTCGTGCGCCACGTCCTTGCCCGACGCGGCGACGATGGCCGGGCCGCCGCTCGACCCGTCAGCCAGAATCTCGACGTCGGTCACGCTGGTGAGCCGCCCGAGGGAATAGAAGAGCGCCGAGCGCCCGAAGACGTCACGGCCCGGCTCGTTCGCGCCGCGCACGAGGTCGGCGTCGATGAGGTTCCCGCCCGACAGCAGCGGCCCCACCGAGCGCCCCGGCTGCTCGATGATGAGCCGCACCACGTCGTTCGAGAGGAGCACGTCGCCCACGCGGCCCTGCGCGCCGGGGCCTCCGATGAGGTCGCCCGGCCCTTCGACCTTCTTCGCCTTCGCGCCGCTGCCATCGGTCGACACCAGGCCCGCGGCCTTCAGGTCGAGTTCACAGCGCCTGGGGTTGACGACGCCCCCGCCTCCGCCCGGCTTCGGGCACGAGAGCAGCGACAGAGCGGCAAGGACGAGGGTGAACCGGGCGTGTTGCATGGCTGTGACAAAGCCCAAGAGCCCTGGCGTCACAAGCCAGCGGCATGACGCGACCGCTCAGGCACGACAACGCGGCACCGCCTGGAGGACACTCTGGCCCCATGAGCGACGACAGGCACGAAGGCGCGGCGAAGGAGTACTCGAACGGCGAAGTCACCGTGGTGTGGGAGCCGAAGAAGTGCATGCACTCGGGCATCTGCTTCGCCGGCCTGGGCAAGGTGTTCAACCCGCGGCGTCGCCCCTGGGTCGACCTGTCACAGGCCAGCACCGAGGCCATCGTGGCGCAGGTGAAGGAGTGCCCTTCGGGCGCGCTCAGCCTCAAGGGCGAGGCGAGCTCGACGGTGGTCGAAGCCGAGCGCATCGTCGAGGTGAGCCCCAACGGGCCGCTCCTCGTCTACGGGAACGTCACGGTGAAGCGCCCCGATGGCAGCGAGACGAAGCACCACAAGGTGACGGCGTTCTGCCGGTGCGGCGCCTCTGGCAACAAGCCGTACTGTGACGGCTCGCATCGCAAGGTGGGCTTCACGGGCTGAGCCCGCTGCACTGGCCGAAACCACGTCACTCCAGCCGTGTCTCGAGCGTTGACAGAACGCGCTCCTGAAAGGTGGTGCCGTGTGCAGCGGCGCGCCTTCACTGGCACACACGCCTCGACGACGAGTCGCGAGGTTGGGAGTTGGTCGGCGTCCGACCAGCGCGATGGCCCCTCGCTTGCGATGGGCGGGCGCGATCATGCGCGCGCTCCTGCTCTGTGTCGTCTTCGTGTCGGTCGGCTGTGGTGACAACGCGCTCGTCATCGACGAGTCGGGCGTGGACGAGACGGCCACCACCGAGAAGGCCGTCATCTACGGCACCGACAACCGCACCGACGTCTACGCACACCCCGACGCGACGATGCGGCAGCGGGCGCTCCAGTCGACGGTGGCGCTCATTCCGGCCAGCGCGCTCGACGTGCGCACGCCGTCGAACGTGCGCGTGCGCTCGGCCACGCTCGCCCAGTCGCAGGGCCTGTGCGCGGGCCAGCGCTTCGCGAACGACCCGACCGCGGCCTTCTGCTCGGGCACGCTCGTCGACGACGACCTCGTGCTGACGGCCGGTCACTGTCTGGTGACGGCCGCCGACTGCGCCTCGACGCGCGTCGTCTTCAAGTACGCGAAGGCCTCGGCCGACGCGCTCGAGCCCATCACCACCGACGACGTCTTCTCGTGCGCCGGCATCGTGGTTCGCGCCGAGACGCAGACGGCGCAGGGGGTGGTCGACTTCGCGCTCGTGCGCCTCACGCGGTCGGCGACGCCGCGCTTCACGCCTGCGCCGGTGCGCCGCGCGACCACCGCGCTCGTCACGGGCCAGCGGGTCGGCGTCATCGGCAGCGGGAGCGGCGTGCCGTTCAAGATCGACACCGGCGGCTCGGTGCGAGACCCGGGCGCGGGGCTCTCGTTCGAGGCGACGACCGACACCTTCGGCGGCAACTCGGGCTCGGGCGTGTACGAGCTCGATGGCTACTCGGTGGCCGGCATTCTCGTGCAGGGCGACACCGACTACGTGCGCCAGGGAAGCTGCAACGTGGTGAACGTGTGCCGTGAGTCAGGGTGCAGCGGAGAGACCATCGTGGCGACCCACGTCGCGCTCTCGGCGCTGTGCCGGGCCGACCCGTCGTCGCGGCTGTGCGCCTCGGCGCCGCGCCCCATGACGCCTCCGGCTCCCGCACCTGCGGCGCTCGCCTACCAGGGTCGGCTCACCGCGAACGCGACGCGCAACACGGCCGACCAGGTGGTGACGCTGCGGCGGGGGCAGACGCTCTCGGCGGGGACCTGCGGCGTGCCCGGCGCCGTCGGTACGGGTGACACCTTCGTGCGCGTCGTCTCGGCGTCGACCCGCCGCACCGTGGCCCAGAACGACGACGGGTGCGGTCGACTGTCGTTCCTGCGTTTCGTGGCGCCGGCCGATGGTGACTACGTGCTCCGCGCGGGCTGCTACGCCGACACCGCCTGCACCGGCACGCTGGCCTGGGAGGTGCGCTGAAGTCGTCGGCGCGAGTTCGCGCGCAGGTGCTCCACGCCCTCGGCGTCAGTCGGGTTGACGTGCGGCGCAAAGGGAACTCGAGTCGTCGGGGAGGGGCGCACATGGCCGGCAAGGTGAAGGTCCTGATGTACGAGGACCTGGGAGCCAGGAGGGCGACAGGCTCGAAGGATGTGAAGGTCTTGGACCCGTCCTGGCGGGACATCGAGCTGGCAATCAGGGCCATGGATGGAGCGGACCGCACCTTCGTCGCCCTGAGGCCGTCGCTCGAAGACCCTGAGACGATGCTGGTCGTCGGTGGTGGAGAAGACGACCGGAGAGTCTGCTTCTTCTACGACGGTGACGAATACAACCTCGTCGACCAGCACAACGACTCGCAAGAGCCGGTCGAGGTGCTGATGGGTCAGACATCGGTCCGCCCCCGTCGCGAACTCGTGCCGCTCGAGGCCGTCCTGGCCGCGGTCGAGCGCTTCTTCGAGACGGGCGCAATCCAGGGCGACGCGTGGCTGAAGCAAGAGCTGCCTTCGCTCCAGGTTCACGAGCCCGGGCCGCGAGACGGTTCACCTTCTGGGCGGTGAGTTGTCGGCCCCGGCGCGGCGGGTATCGCGAGCCTTCGCTTGCTCGAGCACCAGCGCCGACGCCTTCGCACGTCGACGCTCTCGTCGAAGCGGAGCGCGAAACCGTTCAGTGCGCCATCGCGCCGTCGACCATCTGCCCGTCTTGAATCTGGAGCGCCCGCCGCGCGTGCTTCACCACCCGCGGGTCGTGCGTCGAGAAGAGGAACGTCACGCCCTGGTCCCGGTTGAGCGCGAGCATGAGGTCGATGATCTGATCGCTCGTCTTCGAGTCGAGGTTCGCCGTCGGCTCGTCGGCGAGTACGAGCCGTGGCGTGGTGATGAGGGCCCGCGCGATGGCGACGCGCTGCCGCTGACCGCCCGAGAGCTCGTCGGGTTTGTGGTGCAGGTACGGCTCGAGGCCCACGGCCTTCGCCAGCGCCTTGACGCGGTCGCGCAGGGCCGACGGTGACTCGCCGCCCGCCCGTACCGCGCAAGGGAACTCGATGTTCTCGGCCACGTCGAGCACGGGGATGAGGTTGAAGCTCTGGAAGATGAACCCGATCTTCTGGTTGCGCACCTCGGCGAGGTCGTCGAAGTCCTGGTTCGACACGTCGATGCCGTCGAGCACGTAGCGGCCCGCCGAGGCGCGGTCGAGGCAGCCGATGATGTTGAGCAACGTCGTCTTGCCGCTGCCCGACGGGCCCGTCACCACGGTGAACTCTCCCGCGTCGATGGCCAGGTCGACGCCGCGCAGGGCGACGACCTCGGTGAGGCCGAGCTGGTACGACTTCTTGATGCCGGACAGTTCGATGAGGTGCGCCATGGGGTGCTCCGTCAGAAGAACGCGCGCGCTTCGAACATCGCGCGAAAGGCGAAGGGAGAGCTGCCGAACTCGGTGACCGAGACGCCCTGCGGCGTGCGCACCGCCAGCGCGTCGGGACCGGGAACGGGCGCGAAGGCCAGCAGCGACAGGTTGAGCCACTCGGTGGCCGACCAGGTGACCGACGCGTTCACGATGGACGAAAGGTCGCGCAGGTTCGCGATGACCACGGCCTGCAGGCTGAAGTCGTCGAAGAACCGCGGCTTCTGGAAGGTGAGGAAGGCGTAGTGCCGGCCCCGTGGGTCGAAGGCGAAGCGCACCGGCAGGCCGTCGGAGCCGGTGCCTCCGAGGAGCGCCCCGGCGCCCGGAACGTTCGCCGCGTCGAAGCCGAGCTGCCGCGCCTCGGGGATGAGGCCCAGCACGTTCGCGAAGGTCTGGAAGTGGTCCTGGTTCCAGCCGTCGTGCTGGTAGAGGTATTCGAGCGACAGCAGCGAGTCGTCCGAGAACTGCCAGCGTGCGCCCACCAGCACGCGCGGGCGCAGCGCCGCTTCGGTCAGCTTCGACTTCGTGGTGAAGGGCGTGCGCTGCGCCTGGCAGACGTTCGCCGCGACGAGGCTCGTCACGCAGTCGGGGTTGATGAAGTCTCGTGAGCTGCCCGTCTGGAAGAGCGCCTCGCCGTGCACCTCGAGCGCCTCGAAGAAGATGCGGCTGAAGCTCAAGCCGACGCGCGGCTTGGCCTCGAAGTCGTCGACCGACCGGTTGCCGTAGAAGAACATCAGGTTGATGTCCGTGTCCCACACCAGCGCGTAGGCGCGGGCGGCGAGCTGGTAGTGCGCCTGGGTGTCCCGCGCGTCCCACGAAGGCCAGAACAGGAAGTGCGTCGGCAGGCCCGACACCTGCTTGAGCTGCGTGGGCGCGAAGACGAGTGAGAAGGTCGCGAACGACAGCGGCGCTTCCACCTGCGCGAGCCACACGCCGGAGCGCTGGAACGTCGGGTCCGTCGGGTCTCGGCGCGGGTTGAGCAGGTCGGTCGGGTTGAAGGCGAGGCCCGGCCCCCAGACGATGCGCTTCTTGCCGACGAGCACGTTCAGCTCGGGCAGGAACTCGTGCGAGACGAAGAACTCGTTGATGCTGACGATGGGCTGCACCTGCGGCGAGCTGCGGTCGGCCAGCGCCACCTCGCGGCCGTTCGCGTCGGTGCCCCGGTAGAAGCCACCGAAGTTCGCGATGAGCGAGACGTCGGTCGAGAGGTACGAGTGCTCCTTCACGCTCACCTTCACCTGCGCGTTGAACTCGAGGAGCTGCTGGAGCTGGGGAATGTCGTTGGTGGGCACCAGCCCCCACGGCCGCGCGCGGGTGAACTGCGTGCGCGACATGCCGTAGCCGGTGACGTCGACGACCTTCTTGAGCGCGCTGGCGGTGGGCGCCCGTTCGTCCGTGGCCGCGAGTGGTGCCCCAGCGTCTTCGACGGAGCTCCCGCCGTCGACGTCCTCGGCGAGGGCGCCGAAGGAGAGGCTCAGCACCAGCGTGACGAGGGCCGCGCGCATCGTCACTTGCCGAGGTCGGCCTGCATGAAGCGCTGGGGCGGGGCGTCGACGTTCAGCTTGAACGCCTTCGTCACCATCTCGGTCTTGCGCGCCTTCACCACCTCGTTCTGCATGACGATGCGCGCCGGCCGGGTGAAGCCCTTGTCGAACTCCTTCCACTCGCTGAACGTCGCCGAGCGGATGAGCTGGCCCGAGGTGCCGTAGTACTCGCCGCGCACCGGCTGCAGGTCGGCCTTGCGGACGATGAGGACGATGGCGTCGTACGCCGTCTCGGCCGTCTTCGCCTTCAGCTTGAGCGCGAAGGTGTCGGGCAGCGGCGAGTCGACGAGCTTCGCGTCGTAGTCGGCGCGGTAGTTCACCCGCAGCACGTCGGCGTTGTTGAAGTCTCCGCCCTGGAAGCTGTCGCGGTTGGCGATGCGCGTCGCCCGCTTGAGGTTGGGCAGGTACACCCAGGCGTTGTCGCCCAGGCGCAGCACTTCCTGCCCCTTCACGCTCGCCGGCTCCGAGAACCACACGCGGAACTTGTCGGCGTCACGCTTGAGGAATCGCATGCCATAGGTGCGCGTCGAGCCGTCTTCGCGCGTGGCCGTCATCTCGGCCTGCGACTCGAACGTCGCCGGGCCCATGACGGCGTCGTACTTCGCCAGAATCTCGTCGGCCGTGGGGTCGCCGGCGACGGCCCAGAGGGGAAAGAGCAGCGACGACAGGATCAGGGTTCTCATTGGCGCAGGGCCTCCACGGGGTTGAGACGCGAGGCCCGGAACGCGGGCCAGAGCGCGGCGGCGATGGCGCCGACGACGGCCACGGCGACGGCCATGGCGGTGAAGCCGTTCGTCGCGAAGGGGCGCAGCACGTTGGCGCCCGACACGCCCGACAGCTTGAAGACGATGCCCTTCGCCGCGAAGGCGAAGAGCGCGGCGCGGCCGACGAGCGCCCCCAGCAGGCCGCCCACCGCTCCGATGACGGCCGCCTCGACGAGGAACATCTGCATCACCTGCCGGCGCCGCACGCCGACGGCCAGCAGGGTGCCGATCTCGCGCACGCGCTCGAAGACCGACATCAGCATGGTGTTGACGATGCCGGTCAGCACGATGACGAAGAGCACGAAGGCGATGGCGCCCAGCACGAAGTTCTGCCGGTTGATGAGATCTCTCACGAAGGGCTGCAGCTCGCGCCAGGTGTGCACCTCGAAGTCGGGCCCGAGGGTGGCGCGCAGCGCGTTGGCGGTGTCGTCGAGCGCGGCCAGGTCGTCGACGGCCACCACGTACTCGGTGACTCGGCCCTCGAGGCCGACGAGCTGCTGCGCCGTCTCGAGCGGCAGCGTCACCACCCGCTTGTTCTCGAAGGGGAACGTCGAGGTGGTGAGGCCCTTCACGGTGAGGTCGAGGGCGTTCGCGCGGCCCGAGGGGCTCGTCGACTGGAGCGTCAGCATCTGGCCCGGCGAGAGCTTGAACGACTCGCCCAGCTCCGAGCCCACCAGCGTCACCGCCGTGCCGTCGGCCGGCTCGAGCGGCGCGCCCTTCGCGATGAGCGTCTTCGCGCGCGGGCAGGCCTCGAGCTCGTGCGAGAGGTCGAGCCCGCGGCCGATGAACATCGTCTGCTGTGCGCCATTCGAGACGAGCCCGTTGAAGGTGATGCGCCCGGTGACGCCGGTGACGTGCGGCACCGCGGCCATCTTCGCGCGCAGCGCCTCGTCGTACGGCAGGTTGAGGCGCGTCGGCACCGAGTCGACGTTGTCGACGTAGCCCGCGCGGTGCACCTGAATGGCGCCGACCCGGCCGAGCACGACGTCGTCGACCATCAGCTTCGCCATGCCGCCGGTGAAGCCGCGCACCAGCAGCACCATCGCCACGCCGAAGACGATGGTGACGCCGGTGATGAGGCTGCGCCGGCGGTTCCGCCCGACGTTGCGAATCGCCAGCCTGGGGAGTCTCGAGCTCATGTGTGCGCCAGCGCCTCCACGGGGCGGAGCCTGCTCGCGCGCCAGGCCGGCCACAACGACGCCAGCGCCGCGCCGACGGTGGCCTGCAGCGTCGCCCGCAGCAGGAAGGCCACGTCGACGTCGGGGCGCAACAGGCTGGGCACGTTGGCGCCCGGCGCCGGAATCGAGAGGCCCTTCGCGTTCATCCACGACACCCAGGCGAAGCCGAACAGCGCGCCGAGCGTGCCGCCCACCAGCCCGAGCACCACGCCCTCGGCGATGAAGAGCTGGACGATCTGCCGGCGCTTCATGCCGACGGCGAGCATGGTGCCGATCTCGCGCACGCGCTCGAGCACGCTCATCAGCATCGCGTTGACGACGCCGAGCAGCACCACGAAGAGGAAGATGCCGCTGACGATGCCGAAGACGAAGTCCTGCGTGTCGACGAGGTCGCGCACGAAGGGAATTCGTTCTTCCCACGTGTGCACCTCGAACTCGGGCCCGACGACGGCCTCGACCGCACGCTTCGCCTCGAGCAGTTCGACGCCTTCCTTCACGGCGAGCCCGTACTCGGTGATGCGACCTTCCATGCGGAGCAGCGCCTGGGCGGTCGCGAGCGGGATCAGGCCGATGCGGCGGTCGTTCGGCGTGGCCGAGGCGAGGGTGCCGGCCATCACCACGTTGACGCCGTTGAGCGAGCCGTCGCGGTCGGGCGCCAGCACCGCGAGCTGCCGCTCGATGGGAGGCACCGGCGTGCCCGCCTGCCACAGCGGCACCTCGATGCCCTTTGCGAAGTCGTCGTTGAGCACCACCTGCTCGGCGGCGGCCGACGCCAGCATCTGCCCGCGCGCCCACGAGACCCATTCCCAGCGCTTCGGCGTGATGGCGCGCTCGGTGACGGGGTCGATGGCGGTGAAGAGGAGGAACGACGTCTGGCCGCGCTCGGCCTCGGGCAGCTCGCTCCCGTCGTCGGGCGGCGGCCGCTTGTCGGGCGTCGAGACCTGCGCACCGAACTCGATGCGCGG
>JALOQF010000067.1 GCA_025459425.1 Myxococcaceae bacterium
CGGCGGCCGCGGCTCGCCCGGTGGGCCGACCGGCTCGGCGTGTGGCTCTTGCCCGTCATCACCGTCGCGGGGCTGTGGCTGGCCATCGCGCCAGCCTTCGCGCACCGCGCCGAGCCCGAGCCCGTCGTCGGCCCCAACCCCTTCGTCGCCGTGCCCACCTCGCACGTCTCGGTCGCCACGCTCGACACGCCGGGCAGCTCGGGGCTGGGCCCGCTGCGCCGCTGCGCGCTGGTGACGAAGACCGCTGACGGACACTTCCGTGCCGACCTCGCCGTGAAGGCGCCCGCGATGACGAACGAGCTGGTGCGGCTGCTCCCCGACGGCGGCATGCGGGTGCGGTGGCGCCTTCGTGAGAACGCGCGCTGGAGCGACGGCGCGCCGCTCACCGCCGACGACCTCGTCTATTCCCTCGACGGGCAGCCCGACCCGCTGCGCACGAAGGTGGTGGTCGTCGACGAGCGTACCGTCGACGTCTTCTATTCCGACCGCCGCACCGAGGCGCTCGCCGGCTTCTGGGTCTACCCGCGCCGCGCCGCGAACCGCCTCGGCCTCGACGGTGGCCGCGAGGCGCTCGCCCAGTCACTCGCCGAAGGCTCGCTGCCCTCGTGCGGGCCGTACGTCGTCGAGGCCTTCGACGCGGGCACACAGCTCGTGCTCACGCGGAACCCACACCTCGCCACCACCCCGCCGGCCATCGAGCGCCTCGAGGTGACCGCCATGGGCGCGAAGGCCGCGGCCCAGGCCCTCGTCGATGGAAGGCTCGACGTGGTGGCCTCGCTGACGCCCGACGCGCTCGAGGTGCTGCAGGGCCGGCCGACGGTGCGCATCCTCGAGCAGCCCGGCGACCAGGCGTGGATGCTGGTGCCCCGGCTGCAAGACGGGCCCTTCGCCGACGTCGAGGCCCGGCGCGCGCTGCTGGCCGTCCTCGACCGCGCGGCGCTGGTGAAGGCGCTCGAGCCGCTCCCCACCCGCGTCGCCGAGGGCTGGTCCGTCGAGCCCTGTCCGGCGGGCGCCGACTGCCCACGGCCTCCGCCAGCGAAGTCGCTCGCCGACGTCGGCCTCGCCGGGGTCGAGGTGCCGCTGACGGTGCCCACCATTCGTTCGAAGGACGCGACGCACGCCGTGCTGGCCGAGCAGCTCGTCGCCCAGCTGACGCGCGCGGGCCTCAGGGTTCGGCTCGTCGAGCAGGCACACGCCGACCTCCGCGCCAGCCTCGCGCAGGGCACGAACCAGGGCCTCACCCTGCTGTCGCGAGACGCTGCAGACCCGGGCCGCTTCATGAACGTGCCCGGCGAGGCCGGCCGCGCGCTCACCCGGCCCTTCGGCACGCACTTCGACGCCGAGCTGCTCGCCCGCTACACCCGCTTCAAGAGCACCCTGTACGACGAGCGCCGCGACGAGCTCGAGGTCGAGCTGCAGGCCGCGTGGTTCGTGCGCCTGCCGATGCTGCCGCTCCTCGTGTCGTCGCGCATGGCGGCGGTGCGCGCCGACCTGCTGGGCCCCGACTGGGGCAAGGCCGACTCGTTGTGGTGGAACGTCGCCGAGTGGCACGTGGCGCCGAACGCCGGGCCGTCGGAGCGCTGATGTTCCCCGTCCTCACCTGGCTGCACGTGCTGGCGGCCCTCTCGACGGTGATGGTGGTCGTGCTGGCCTCGTCGAGGCACGCCAACCCGGCGCTGCGCTTGCCGCTGGTGCTGCTGGCGGTCGACCAGTTCGTCCTCAACGCGTGCTCGGTGGCCGGCGCGTTCTCGGCCGACCCGGCCTACAACTGGCTCGCCGCGAGCGTGACGCCGCCCTTCACGGCCTTCGTGCTCCACCTCGCCCTCGCCTTCACCGGCACGCTGCGCCGCTTCCGCGGCCTGCTGGTGGCCGCCTACGGCGTCTTCCTGGGTGAGGCAGTGCTGGTGCTGCTCGACTGGCAGACGGGCCTCGTCGACTTCGACGGCGCGCTCGCCACGCACGCGCTCGTCGCCGCCGGCACCAGCGCCCCGGTGGCCGTCTTCGGAGCGTGGTTGCTGACGACGCACCTGCGCGCCTCGACGGGCACCGAGCGCCTGCGCACGTGGCTCTTCGTCACGGCGCTCGTCGTGGGCGTACCGCTGATGCTCACCGACCTCTTCTTCGACATGGGCCTGCCGGTTCCGCCCCTGTCGACGGCTGGCAGCTGCGTCTTCAACGGCCTGCTCATCGTCATCACGCTGGGCATCTCGAGCGCGTCGCGCCGGGAGCAGCTCGGCCAGGCCGTGCTCTTCGCGCTCTTCGTGGTGGTGAGCTTCCTCACGCTGTTCTCGGTCTTCCGCGAGCGCCAGGGCCTGCTCGTGCTGTCGATGACGGGCTTCACCTTCGGGCTCGTCGCCGTCGGCCGCCTGGTGTGGACGGCGTTCGCCCGCCATCAAGAAGGCCTCACCCGCTTCGCGACGCTGGGCCGCTTCTCGGCGCAGATGGCCCACGACCTGAAGAACCCGCTGGCGGCGGCCCGGGGCGCGGCCGAGCTGCTCGAGGGCGAGGTGAAGGCGCTGTCGCGAGACGACCTCGCGCAGTTCTCGTCGCTCCTCGTGCAGCAGCTCGACCGGCTCACGGGCATCATCGACCGGTACCAGCGCCTCTCGCGGCTCGAGCTCGAGCGCCAGCGGGTCGACGTCAACGCGCTCGTCGAGAAGGTGTTGTCACTGCAGGCGCTCGCGGCCGGGCCGTCGGTCGAGCTCGTCACCCGCCTCTCGCCCGATGGGCCCCACGCCGCCCTCGACCCCGAGCTCATCGCGTCGGCGCTCGAGAACCTGGTGAAGAACGCCTACGAGGCGATGCCCGCCGGCGGCACCGTCACCGTGTCGACGGCGGTCCGCGGGCCGACGCTCTCGCTGGCGGTGAAGGACACCGGGCAGGGCATGGACGCCCGCACGCGCGAGCAGGCCTTCGGCCTCTTCTTCACCACCAAGGCGCAGGGCAGCGGGCTGGGCCTCGCCTTCGTGCAGCAGATTGCGCGCGCGCACGGCGGCGAGGTGACGCTCGAGTCGGCCGAGGGCGTGGGGACGACCGTCGAGCTGCGCCTGCCGCTCGCGAGTTCCTGACGGGACGGAGGCCGGAGCGGCTGCTAGGACTCGCCTCATGGCCGAGCCCGTCGCGAGTGTGCTGGTGGTGGACGATGACGTCGCGGTGGGCACCGTGCTCGCCGCGCTGCTCAAGCAGGACGGCTTCGAGGCCACCTTCGTCCCCAGCGCGCAGGCCGCGCTCGCCACGCTCGAGAAGCGCCCCTTCGACCTCGTGATGTCCGACGTGCGCATGCCGGGGATGGATGGGTTCGCGCTGCTCGCCACCATTCGCCGGCTGATGCCCGAGGTGCCCGTGGTGCTGCTCACCGCGCACGGCACCGTGTCGATGGCCGTCGAGGCGATGAAGGCAGGCGCCGCCGACTTCGTGACGAAGCCCTTCGCGAAGGACGAGGTGCTGTTCACCGCCCGCAAGGCCCTGGGCGTGACGAAGGCTCCGCGTGAAGCCCCGCCGCAGCAGCAGCTCGATGGCGGCATGGTGGGCCGCTCGCGCGCGCTCGACGAGGTGCGGGCCCTCATCGCGAAGGCCGCGGGCAGCCAGGCGACGGTGCTCATCCTCGGAGAGACGGGCACGGGCAAGGAGCTGGCCGCGCGCGCCATTCACGCCCAGTCCACTCGCGCGAAGCAGCCCTTCGTGCGCCTCACCGGTGGCGCGATTCCCGACACCCTCTTCGAGAGCGAATTGTTCGGCTACGAGAAGGGCGCCTTCACCGGCGCGGTGAACCGCAAGCCCGGGCGCGTCGAGCTGGCGAAGGGCGGCACGCTCTTCCTCGACGAGGTGGGCGAGCTGTCGATGCCCCTTCAGGTGAAGCTCTTGCGCCTCATCCAGGAGCGCGAGTTCGAGCGCGTCGGCGGCACCGAGACGCTGAAAGCCGACGTGCGCTTCGTCGCCGCGACGCACCGGCCGCTCGAGCAGATGGTGCGCGAAGGCAGCTTCCGCGAAGACCTCTTCTACCGGCTCAACGTCATTCCCCTCGTGCTGCCGCCCTTGCGGGAGCGGGCCGACGACGTCGACGCGCTCGCGCAGCACTTCGTGGGAGCCCTGGGCCAGACGCACGGGCGGCCGCAGGCGCGCTTGTCGGCTGATGCGCTGGGGCTCCTCCGGGCGCAGCCGTGGCCCGGCAACGTGCGCCAGCTGCAGAACTTCCTCGAGCGGCTGGTGGTGCTGTCGAGCCACGACGAGCTGTCGGCCGAAGACGTGCAGCGGGAGCTGTCACGCGCGGGCGCGCCCACGGCCTCGAGCGCCACGTCTGCGCCGGCGACGGCTGGCGGGCCGCTCCTCGACGACCGGCGCAAGGACGCCGAGCGGGTCGCCGTGCAGGACGCGCTCACCCAGGCGAAGGGCAACCGGGCGCTGGCGGCGCGGCTCCTCGGGGTCAGCCGGCGCACGCTCTATTACAAGCTCGACGCGCTCGGCCTGAAGGCGGGCGGCGACTGAGCCGTCCTCCTTCGTCAGCTCCTTCACTTTGGTGGCTGGCTGTGCCGCGATGCGCCACCTCGCCCCTCCCCCGGGTGGTGCGCTCGGCCTTGCCATCGCCCCTCGGTCCACGTCACAAGCGGCGTCATGGCTCCGACGGTGACTTCCCTGCCCCCTCACCTGCAGCGCTACGTGGTGAACCAGGCCTACGAGCAGTACACGCCGCGCGACCAGGCGGTGTGGCGCCACATCTTGAAGCGCCTGCGGGGCCACCTCGAGACGCGCGCCCACTCGGTGTACCTGCAGGGGCTCGACGCCACCGGCATCGACCTCGAGCGCATTCCGAAGCTCGAGACGATGAACGAGAAGCTGGCGCCCCTCGGCTGGAGCGCCGTCGGCGTGCGCGGCTTCATTCCTCCGGCCGTCTTCACCGAGCTGCAGGCGCGGGGCGTGCTGGCCATCGCCGCCGACATTCGCAGCCACGAGCACATCGCCTACACGCCGGCGCCCGACATCGTGCACGAGTCCGCCGGGCACGCGCCGATTCTCGCCGACGCGGCCTACGCCCGGTACCTCAAGGCCTGTGGTGAGGTGGGCTTCAAGGCCATCGCCTCGGCGGAAGACCGCGCGATGTTCGAGGCGATTCGCAACCTCTCGGTGGTGAAGGAAGACCCGTTCTCGACGCGCGACGACGTGGTGCACGCCGAGAACCGCCTCGCCGCCGCCGCCGCCTCGGTGCGCTACGCCTCGGAGTCGACCCGCGCGAGCCGCCTGTACTGGTGGACCGCCGAGTACGGCATGGTGGGCACGCTCGAGCAGCCGAAGCTGTACGGCGCCGGGCTCCTCTCGTCGATTGGTGAAGCCGAGCACTGCCTCACCGACGCCGTCCGCAAGGTGCCGCTGTCGCTGGCGTGCACCACCACCTCGTACGACATCACCCGCATGCAGCCGCAGCTCTTCGTCGCGCGCGACTTCGGGCACCTCAACGACGTGCTCGACCAGTTCAAGAACACGCTGGCCTGGGTGCGCGGCGGCGACTTCGGCCTCGACGAGGCGCTGCGCTCGCACACCGTCAACCACCTGGTGCTCGAGAAGACGTCGGGCGACCTGCTCGAGTTCACCGGCGAGGTGACCGAGGTGCACCGCTTCGGGCGCGAGACGGGGCCCGGCCTCACCGCCGCCGTCATCGAGCTCGCCGGCCCGGTGATGCTGTCGAAGGGCGGCGTCACCACCGAGGGCCCCCGGAAGAACGCCGGCGTGGTGCTCATCGGCACCGAGCGCCTCCCGGCCCGCGGCCCCTTCACCCTCACCCTGAAGTCCGGGGTCGAGGTGTCGGGCTTCGTCGTCGAGGGCCACGAGGTCATCGACTTCCGCGTCTGGTACGCCGGCAAGCAGCTGCCGGTGCCGACGTGGGCGTACGTGGCCATCGCGCAGTCGATTCCGTCGGTCGCCGGCGGCCCGGCCGACCCCGCCACGTGGGACAAACACTTCGGCCAGCTCGACAGCTTCACGGCGGGAACGTCAGAAGCGCTGGCGCGCAAGCGCAAGGCCGACGAGCTCTCGGGCTCCATTGCCAGCGCCTACCGGGAAGTGGCGTCGATGCGGGAGCGCAAGCAGCCAGACGCGAAGCGCCTCGAGGTGCTGCGCAAGGACTACAAGGCCGAGGCGCTGCTGGTGGAAGAGATCGTCGAGCTGCTCGAACGGCGGAACTGAAAGCTGCGGCCGGTCGACGGAGACCCCGTTAGGACGGGTCTCGTGTCGACTGCTCCACTTCGCCTGAAGGTCCTCGAGGCCGTCTCCGACGTGCCGAAGGCTGCCTGGAATGCGCTCCTCGCGCCGGGCGAGGCCCCCGTCACCCGCTGGGAATGGCTCGACGCCATGGAGCAGTCGGGCTCCGCCGTGCCCGAACGCGGCTGGAGCGCCCGTCACCTCACCCTGTGGCGTGGCGAACAGCTGGTGGCGTCGCTGCCGGCGTACCTGAAGACGCACTCGATGGGCGAGTACGTCTACGACTTTGGGTGGGCCAACGCGGCGGCGCAGTTCGGCGTCGCGTACTACCCGAAGCTGCTCGTCGGCATGCCGCTGTCGCCCGTCACGGCGAGGAAGCTCCACGTGGCCCCGGGAGAAGATGAGGCCGCCGTGCGCGCGCAGCTGACGGCGGCCGCGCTCGAGCTCGCCAGGAGCGAAGGCGCCTCGTCGGTACACGCGCTGTTTCCCCCCGAAGACGAAGCGCTCGCCTTCGAGGCCGCGGGCTTCTTCCGCCGCGGCACGCTCCAGTTCCACTGGAAGAACCCCGGCTTTCGCACCTACGACGACTACCTCTCGCGCTTCGACTCGAAGCGCCGCCACCAGCTCAAGCGCGAGCGCGGCGCAGCGGCCCAGCAGGGCCTCACCTTGCGCACCGTGCGCAGCGCCGAGCTCGACGAGTCTCACGCGACGCTCGCGGCCCGGTTCTACGAGGCCACGGCCGGCCGGTACTCGTGGGGCCCGGTGCAGCTCACGCGCGACTTCTTCCGCCGCGCCTTCCGCGCGATGCCCGACGCCATCGAGCTCGTCGTCGCTCAGCGGAAGGACCGTGTCGTCGCCGGCGCCTTCAACCTGCACACCCCGACGCACCTGTACGGGCGCTACTGGGGCTGCTTCGAAGAGTTCCCCTTCCTCCACTTCCACGTGTGCCTGTACCACTCCATCGACGACGCCATTGGCCGCGGCCTGCGCGTCTTCGAGCCAGGCGCTGGCGGCGAGCACAAGGTGAGCCGGGGCTTCGAGCCCACCCGCGTGCACTCGGCGCACCGCGTCTTCCACCCGAAGTTCGAGCAGGCGCTGAAGCGGGCCTCGGAGCGTGAAGCCCAGGAAATCGACCGCGTCGCGGCCGAGTCCGAGCGCATCGCCGGCATGAAGCCCTGGCCTGCGAGCTGAAGGCCCCATGGCGGGGGCCGCCTGCTATGAGACGGCGCGTGCGGTTCCTGGTTCCTCTCGTCCTTCTCTGCCTGTCGGCCTGCGGGCCCGGCTTCGCGTCGAGCCGCTTCGAGGCCTCCATCGAAGAGTGGACCATCGACGGCAACCTCGACGACCGAACTCCCACGTACGTCGAGACCGGCGGGAGCCCGGGCGGGCACATCTGCATCACCGACGCGAACAACCCGGCCGGCACCGTCTACTTCGTGGCACCGCCCCGCTACCTCGGCAACGTCGAGCGCCAGGTGTACGGCGCGCGCTTCACCTTCGACATGAAGACGAGCGGCCAGTTCATGACGCTCCAGGGGCGCGACGTGCTGCTCAACGGCAGCGGGCTGTCGGCCTCGCTCGACCTGCGCGCGATTCCCAGCCTCGACTGGACGCCCTTCAGCGTGCGCATCGACGCGAACAACTCGGGCTGGGTCGATGATTCCCCCGAGAACCGGGGCCAGCCGGCGTCGGAAGAGCTGCTGCGCACCATCTTGCGCAACCTCAACTCGGTGCGCATTCGCGCCGAGTACCTGATGAGCTCGCGCAGCACGACGTGCCTCGACAACGTCGCCTTCGGCACCCCGTGAGCCACGAGTGCACGATGTGCGGCGCCTGCTGCGTCGCGCCCGACATCGCCGCCCTCGACAAGCCGCTCGGCCTCGTCTGCCCGCACCTGGGCGACGACCACCGCTGCACCGTCTACGAGCGCCGGCCGCAGGTGTGCCGTGACTACCAGCCAGACGAGCTGTGCGAGCGCATCGCCGCGCCCACGCTCGAGGAGCGCGTGCACAAGTACCTCGCCCACTTCGAGCTGACGGACGAGGCGGCCCGGGTGAAGGCCTCGGGCCTCACGAGCCGGGCGGCGCTGCTGGCCCGGGCCGGGGCGACGCCACCTCGGTGACGGCCTCGCGGAGCGCGTCGATGGCCTCGCGCACGGCCACCGCGTCGGCGTCGTCGAGGGGCTCCTTCTTGAAGCGACGCAGCACGGCGTCGAGCCGCTCGGTGCGCCCGCGCAGCGTCTCGGTCTGCGTCAGGGCCGCGCCGAAGGCCCAGGCGGCGGCGCCCGTGCCGAGCGTGACGTGCAGCTGCGCCTGCTCGAGCCGAAAGGCGACGTCGGCGAACACCTGCAGGTCGTGCGACGCCAGCACCTCGTGCGTCAGCGCGTCCGCGACGTCGAGGAGCGTGTCGAGCAGCCCCCGCACCGCCTCGTCGACGTCGGCGCGCTCCAGGTCGGCGCGCGAGAGGAAGGCCTTCACCGCGAGAAAGTGACGCTTGGGCGAGGCGTGCACGTGGCGCCACGCGGGCATCGAGGCGAAGAGCGTGAGGTCGCCAGAGAGGCCCGCCACCAGCCGCGGCAGCGGCTCGTCGGCCCGCTCGAGCCGGACGCGCACCTGCTTCACCAGGTCGGCGGCCGTCGCGCGGTAGAGGAGGGCGCGCTGCACCTCCTGGCTGGCCCCCGGCACCACGTCGTCGCGCCGCACCGCCGAGGTGGCTGCCGCCGCGAGGTAGACGGCGTCGCCCACCCGGCGGCGGAACTCGGCGCGCAGGCGCTGGAGCTCTTCGAGGAGGGCCCACCGCGACGCCATCAGCTCGGGCCGCCGCACCATGTCGCGCACCGCAGCGAGCTGGGCGCGCAGCAGCCTCGCCACCGACTGGAACACCAGCGCAGCCTCGGCCTCGGCCCGCTCGTCACTGCTCTCGGAGGCGAAGACGCCAGAGCGCGACGACGCGTCGGGGAACTCGGCGTCGATGACGGCGCACAGCCCGCTCGTCGCCGCGACGGTGTCGGCCACGGCCGGCGCCATCTGCTCCCAGAGCGACAGGTCGGCGCTCCCGTCTTCGGCCTCGGCCGGCTCGAGGCTCACCAGGTTGATGGCCTGCAGCTGCTCGATGCACCGCGCGGCGGCCAGACACACGCGCGTCATGCGCCCGGCCAGCTCGCGGTCGACGATGCCCGAGAGCACCGCCTGGAGGCCTCTGGGGAGCGTCGGCTCGGCCATGGGGTGCCTCGCGTAGCGCAGCCCCGCGCCGGTGCACACGAGAGAGGTGCATCCCATGCGGGGGTCGACGACACTGCAGGCCGTCTTCGAAGCACGGCGGAGGAAGTCATGCGGCTCGTGAAGGTGGGTCTGGCGTCGGTGAACACCACGGTGGGCGCGTTCGGCGCCAACGTCGACCGCGCGGTGACGCTGGCCAGGGCGCTGTCGGCCGAGGGCACCAGCATCGCCGTCTTCCCGGAGCAGTGCATCGCGGGCTACCCGGCCGAAGACCTCGTGCAGTGGCAGTCCTTCGTCGACCGCCAGTGGACCGAGCTGCAGCGCTTCTCGGCCGAGACGGCGGCGCTGCCGATGGTGTCGGTGCTGGGCGTGGCGGTGGCGCACCGGGGGCTGCGCTACAACTGCGCGGCGGTGGTGGGCGGCGGCCGCGTGCACGGGCTGGTGCCGAAGGAAAAGCTGCCCACCTACAACATCTTCTACGAGGGCCGCACCTACGCGCGCGGCCTGCCGGGCATGAAGGAAGAGCACCGCGGCGTGCCCCTGGGCGACTTCCTCTTCCAGTGCGACTTCGGCCTGGTGGGCGTCGAGGTGTGTGAAGACCTCTGGAGCGCCGACGGCCCCATGAAGCGCCGCGCGTACTCGGGCGCCGAGCTCATCTGCAATGTGTCGGCGTCGCCCTTTCGCATCGGCGTCGAGGGCACCCGGCGCGAGCTCTTGTCGACGCGCGCGGGCGACCACCAGTGCACCATCGCCTACGCGAACCAGGTGGGCGCGCAAGACGGCCTCGTCTTCGACGGCGGTGGCTACGTGAACCAGAACGGCCGCATGGCGCTCGAGCTGCCGCGCTTCCGCCAGGGGCACGCGGCCTGCGTCGTCGACCTCGAGCGCACGCTGCGGCTGCGCACCGAGAACACCACCTGGCGCGACGACCGCAAGAGCTGGGCGGCGAAGGAAGCCGCGGTGCCCGTGCTGCAGGTGCCGGTGGTGACGAAGCGCGAGGGGCTCCGGTACCCGACGCCACCGCACCGAAGCTTCTTCCTCCCGGCGCCGGGCGAGCGGAAGTCGGCGCGGGCCGAGTACTGCGAAGACCTGCTCGACGCGCTGGCGCTCGGCATCGGCGACTACTTCGAGAAGACGAAGGGCTTCTCGCGGCTGGGCATCGCGCTGTCGGGCGGCCGCGACTCGTTGCTCACGCTGCTCATCGCCCACCGCTGGGCGAGCCGGGCGAAGGTGCCCATCGAGACGTTCTACATGCCGACGCGGTACTCGTCGGAGTCGACGCGCAAGGCCGCCGAGACCATCGCCAGCGAGCTGGGCGTGCGCTTCTCGGTGGTGAGCATCGACGAGGCCTTCGAGCGCGAGCTGGCGGCCGCGCGCGAGATGCTGGGCGGCCAGGCCCTCACCCCCATCACCGAGCAGAACGTGCAGGCGCGGCTGCGCGCGCAGCGCATGTGGAACTGGGCCAACACCTCGGGCGGCCTCTTCCTGCAGACGGGCAACATGTCGGAGAAGGCCGTCGGCTACACCACCATCGGAGGCGACTTGATGGGCGCGCTGGCCGTCATCGCCAACCTGCCGAAGACCGTGGTGATGTACCTGCTCGACTACCTGTACGAGGTCCACGGCTACCAGGGAATCAAGGCCGTCACCGCGAAGCCGGCCGGCCCCGAGCTGGCGCCCAACCAGGTGGGTGAAGACGAGCTGATGCCCTTCCCCATCCTCGACGCGTGCTTCCACCTCTTCGCGGGCGAGAAGCTGTCGCCGGCCGACGTCACCCAGGCGGTGACGGCGATGTTCCCCGAGGTGGCGCCCGAGGTGCTGGCCAACCACGTCGCCCGCTTCGTCAAGCTCTTCACGGTGAGCATCTACAAGTGGGTGCAGTCGCCCATCTCGTTGCACGTCGGCAACCTCGACCTCGACCGCGAGCGCGCGCTGCAGCTCCCCGTGGTGACGCGCACCGAGTGGTGAGGCCGCCGGTTGGCATCGCGCGTGAATTGCCACCGCGCATGCGCACAACAAGGTGGGCGTCGAGCCTCGTCGTGTGGGCGTGGAGCCTCTCGGCCCTGGCGCAGGCCGTGGCGTTTCAGCCGCTCCAGCCCGGCGTCGAGTACGGAACCCTCACGCTGACGAAGCGGCCCGAGGCCGGCGACGGGAAGCTGCACGTGGTGCGCGTCGACCCGGCCCTCGCCGAGCTCGACCTCGGCCTCGCCAGCCAGACGGGGCAGCTCCGCACGGCCGCGCAGTGGGCCCACGCGAAGGACTTCAGCGTCGTCATCAACGCCGGCATGTACGAGACGGACTACCGCTCGAACGTGGGCCGCCTGGTGCACGGCGAGCACGTCAACCAGCGCCCCTGGAAGAAGTCGTACCAGTCGGTGCTCGTCTTCGGGCCGCTGACGCCAGGCCTTCCCCGCGCGCAGCTGCTCGACCGTGACGCGCCCGACTTCGAGGCACAGGTGAAGGGCTACCGCACCGTGGTGCAGAACCTGCGGCTGGTGAAGGGCACGGGCGAGAACGTGTGGAAGCCCAACAAGCGGCGCTGGAGCGAGGCCTTCGTGGCCGTCGACGACGCCGGCCGGCTGCTGTTCGCCTTCACCCGCACTCCATTCGAGATGGCCGCGCTGATGGACCTGGTGCTGGCGTCGGACCTGCACGTGCTGCGCGCGATGCACGTCGAAGGCGGCCCCGAGGCGAGCCTCACCATCCGCGCCGAGGGGGTGAACGTCGACCTCGCCGGCAGCTACGAGACGGGCTTCTTCCCGCGCGACGACAACCGGCAGCAGTGGGAACTGCCCAACGTGCTCGGCGTGCGCGCGGTGAAGCCGAAAGGGTAATCGCGCCCGGCGTCTGGTAACCCCACGGGCCGTGCGAGCGACGGCGGGCCGCGTGCTGGGCGTCACGGGAGCGGGGCTCCTCACGCTGGCCGTCTGCGTGGCGCTCGGCGTGGCGCTCGGAGAGCAGCCGCTGTCGCTCGCCGAGGCCTTCTCCGACGGCACCACGGCCAACACCATCTTCTGGTCGCTGCGGCTGCCGCGGGTGGTGCTCGCGGCCGTGGTGGGCGCGGCGCTGGCGGCGTCGGGCTCGATGCTGCAGGCGCTGCTGCGAAACCCGCTGGCCGACCCCTTCGTGCTGGGCGTGTCCGGGGGCGCGGCGCTGGGCGCGACGGTGGCGCTGGCCCTGGGCGTGTCGGCGTCGGCCCTGGGGCTGTCGGGCACCTCGCTCTTCGCGCTCGTCGGTGCGGTGAGCGCCACCGCGCTGGTGCTGGCCGTCGGCCGCTCGAGCCGCGAGGCCGGCACCACCACCACGCTGCTGGCGGGCGTCATCTTCAACGCCTTCGCGCTGGCGGCCATCATCTTCATCAAGGCGCTGGTGGCGCCCGACAAGCTGGGCGAGGTGCTCTTCTGGCTCGCCGGTTCGCTGGGGCATGAGTCGTGGCCGGCGCTGGGCCTCACCGCGGGCATCGTGCTGCCGGCGGTGGCGGTGATGGCGGCCCTCGCCCCGCGCATCAACCTGTTGTCGCTGGGTGACGACGACGCGCGCTCCCTCGGCGTGGACGTGGAGCGCACGCGGCTCTGGCTGCTGCTGCTCGCGTCGGCCGCCGTCGCGGCGGCGGTGGCGCTCTCGGGCCTGGTGGGCTTCGTGGGGCTGCTGGTGCCTCACCTGGCCCGGCTGGTGCTCGGAGCCGACCAGCGGCTGTCGCTGCCGGCCAGCGCGTGCCTCGGCGCGGCCTTTCTGGTGCTGGCCGACCTCGGCGCGCGACTGCTGTTCCGCGTCTTCCAGACCGAGCCGCCCGTGGGCGTCATCACCGCGCTCCTCGGCGGGCCGGTCTTTCTGGTGCTGATGGTGCGACGTCTCCGCGCGGGGTGAATGGCGCCGCCCCCCCCCCAGGCACAGGCCTTCGGCTGGCGTGGAGGTGCGTGTCCTCGCGCGCGCGCACTGGCGAGCAGCGCCCGTCATACTGGCGAGTTCTCGCCGATGTTCAGCGCCCATCAAGGCGAACGGTCACGCTGACGGAGGTGGCCCCGCTGGAGTCGGCTACCCCATCACCACCAGCGCCGCTGGGCTTCGCTGGAACCGAAAGGCCTCGCGAGCGACCCGCTGCATCACGGCGAGGCTCGCACCAGTTCAGGCCTTCGGTGCATCGGTCTTCGTCGCCTCGGCCTTCTTCGCGGCCTCGACCTCGGCCTTGATCTTCACCATGTCGAGCCCGCGCACCTGCTCGATGACGCCCTCGAGCGCCGCGCCCGGGAGCGCGCCAGCGTTGCGGCCGAGCAGAATGCCGTCGCGGAACACCGCGAGCGTGGGAATCGCCTGCACGTCGAAGGCCTGGGCGAGGGCCTGCTGCGCCTCGGTGTCGACCTTCGCGAAGGTGATGTCGGTGTGCTTCTTCGCGGCCGCTTCGAAGACGGGCGCGAACGCGCGGCACGGGCCACACCATTCGGCCCAGAAGTCGATGATGAGAATGCCGCCCTTCTCGAGGGTGGCCTCGAAGTTCTGGTCCGTCAGCTCCAACGTGCCCGCGCCCATGCCGTCTTCCTTTCCAAGGTACCGCGAGCGCGTCAGAGCCGCTCCGGGTCGAACGAGGTTCAACGGTGTCGACGATGACCTCGTGCGGCGCGCGAGTAAAGCCCGTTAGGCTTCCCAGATGGGCCGGGGGCTCGTTCGCCTGAGGAACGCGTGCATGCCGACCGGCCTGTCACCGGCGGAGCAGGTGCGCGCGCGCTTCTTCATTCGGGCCCACTTCATGGCGGTGCCCTTCCTGCTGCTGTCGACCGTGCTCTACAGCCTCACCGGCGTGTGGGGCCAGGTGGTGCTCTGCTGCGCGATGGCCGCGACGAGCGTCGGCACGCTCTGGTGGTTCCGACGAACGGGCGTGCTCCACGCCGCCGTCCGCGTCTCACTCGTCGTGGCCGGGTTGACCTTCGGGCTCGCGACGCTCGCGCAGACGCCGGCCGACGTCACCAACGTGTGCTTCTTGTCCGTCATCCCCCTGCTGGCGGCGCTGGCGCTGCCACGGCGTGAGGCGCTCGGCTGGGTGGCCTTCACGGTCGCCTGGGGGCTCGTCGTCCTCGCGGCGGCACACCACGGGCTGGTGCTCCCCCACCACGACCCCAGCCCATTCGTGACGAACGGCCTCAACTTCGTGCTGATGGTGCTGGTGCTGTGGGCCTTCGTCTCGGGCTACGACGACGTGAACGCCACGGCCTACCAGCAGCTCGAAGAAGCCCACCGCGCCAAGAGCACCTTCCTCGCCACCATCAGCCACGAGATTCGAACGCCGATGAACGGCGTGCTGGGCCTCACCGAGGCGATGCTCACCGAGCCGATGCCGCAGGCGCAGCGCGACAACCTGCTGGTGGTGCAGCGCTCGGGCAAGCTGCTCGTCTCGCTCATCAACGACCTGCTCGACGTGTCGAAGGCCGAGGCCGGCAAGCTCACCATCGACGTGCACGACTTCGACGTGCAGCGGGTGCTCGACGACGTGAAGGCGCTCTTCGAGCCAGCGGCCAACAAGAAGGGCCTGGGCCTGCGCTTCGTGGTGGGCGACGAGGTGGTGACGGCGCTGCGCGGCGACTCGATGCGCCTGGGGCAGGTGCTGAACAACCTCGTCTCGAACGCGGTGAAGTTCACCCAGAGCGGCGAGGTGCTGGTGCGCGTGACGTCCCCTGCACTCCACACGCTGACCTTCGAGGTGAGGGACTCGGGCCCCGGCATCGACGCGGCGCTGCTGCCGCGGCTCTTCACCGCCTTCGAGCAGGGAGACGGCTCGACGACGCGGCGCTTCGGCGGCACCGGCCTGGGCCTCGCGCTCGCGCAGCAGCTCGTCACCCTGATGGGCGGCACCATCACCGTCGACTCGTCGCCCGGCGACGGCGCGCGCTTCTGCTTCACGCTTGCCTTCGAGCCGGGGCGCCCGACGCAGCTCGCGCGTGACGCGGTCGAGGTGGCCGCCCGCCCCACCGGCCGCGCCGTGCTCGTCGTCGACGACAACCCCATCAACCTCGCCGTGGCCGCCCAGCTCGTCGAGAAGGCGGGCTTCTCGGCCCACAAGGCGGCGTCGGGGCTCGAGGCGCTCGCGGCCATCGAGGCGCGCGCGTTCGACCTCGTGCTGATGGACTGCCACATGCCCGAGATGGACGGCTTCACGGCCACGGAGCGCATTCGGGCGATGCCGGGCGCCGTCTCGCGCGTCCCCATCGTCGCGCTGACGGCGTCGACGCTGCCGGAAGACCTCGAGGCGTGTCGCCGCTCCGGCATGAACGAGGTGCTCACGAAGCCGGTGTCGCTCGCCGCGCTGTCGAGCGTGCTCGAGCGCCTGACCCGCCGCGCGGCCTGACGTCTGCCCGCCGTCAGTGGCCCGTCGCCTCGAGCAGCTCGAGCGTCCTCCAGCGCCCGGAGCGGAAGCGCAGGAAGAGCACGAGCGCCAACAGCGCGAGGTAGACGACGAGCCACACCATCGCGCCGACGTCGCCGCCGCCGAAGTAGCGCACCGTCACCCACGAGCCCGGCACGAAGACGGCCCACGCGATGACGAGGCGCACCACCAGCGGGTAGAGCGTGTCTCCGGCGCCGCGCAGGCACTCGGCCAGCGACGTCGCCGACGCGTCGAAGAGCTGCCACGCGGCGCTCACCATCAGCATGCGCACGCCGAACGTCATCACCGCCTCGGCGTCTTCGCCCCGCGCGAAGGGTGCGAGCAGCACGCCGGGGATGAAGAGGTAGAGAAGCCCGGCGGCCGTCATCCACACCGCGGCCGTGCCGGCCGACAGGGCCACCACCCGCGGCACGTCGTCCTTGCGCCCTGCGCCGATGGCCTGCCCCACCAGCACCGCGCCCGCGCTGGCGACGGCGAACGACGGCATGAAGGACACCGAGTTGAGCTGAATGACGCTGTTGAGGGCCGCCACCGCCGGCGTGCCGAGGCCGGCCACCACCACGTTGACGAAGAAGATGAAGGCGAAGAACTCGAAGAACCAGTTGAAGCCCGACGGCAGACCGAAGCGCAGCATGCGCCCGAACTCGGCCAGCGACAGCGACGGCTTCGGCAACGCCCGGCCCTCTCGCAGGAAAAAGGCGAAGAAGCCGAGGAAGGCGGCCCACGTCGACACGGTGCTGGCGAGCGCGGCGCCCATCACGCCCAGCGCCGGCACCGGGCCCGCGCCGTTGATGAGCACCCAGTTGAGCGCGACGTTGAGCGCCATCGCCACGAGGTTCACCACCATGCCCGGCAGCGTGCGGCCAAGGCCGCCGTAGTAGTTGGCGAGCGCCTCGATGCCGATGGCGGCGCCTCCAGAGAGGATTCGCCACGTCAGGTACGTCGTCATCAGCGCCTTCACCTGCGGCTCGTAGGGCAGCAGGTCGACGACGGGCGCGAAGAGCGGAATCGACGCGAGCGAGACGAGCTGTGTCAGCCCCGCCACCACCAGGCCATACCAGCCGTACCGTCTGGCGCTGACGAGGTCGCCCTTGCCGAAGAGCTGCGCGGCGAACGTCGAGACGATGAAGGTGATGCCCATCGGGAGGATGAGCAGCGAGAAGGCATTCGCTGCGCCCGTCGAGGCCGCCGCGAGCGAGGCAGCGCCCAGGTGGGCCACCATGATGGCGTCCGAGAGCCCCACCACCGTCTGGCTCGCCCGGGACAAGACGATGGGGTACGCGAGCGTCAGCAGTGTCGACAGCGTCGCGCGGGAGCCTTGAGTCGGGGCGGCGGTCATGGGCGGGGGTCCGGCAGACGGAACGTCGTCGTCGTCTCTGACGCCTTCTCGTCAGGGCTCGAAGGTGACGAGGGTGTAGCGGACCGTCACGCGGCGTCCAGCGCGAGACACGACGATCTTCGCCCCGTCGACGACACCGGTCAGCGACACGCGGAACTCGTCGGGCACCGCGCCCCGGCCGCCATCGGGCGGGGCTTCTCCCCAGCCGGCCGGCAACGCGCCGTCCACCGTCCACTGCGCGTTGGTGAGGAGCAGGTCGACGAGCTGGCGGGTGAGGAAGGCGCCCCGGTTCTCGGACACCGCGTCGTACTCGAGGTCGAAGTCGAACACGTCGCCGGTGATGGTGACGCCCTCGCGCGGCAGCCACAGGCCGAGCTGCGCCGACGAGAGCGAGGCGGGGTTGGTGTAGAGGCGGCCGAGCGTCTCGCCGTCGATGGGAATCTCGATGGTGCCCACCGCGCCCGAGGCCGTCTTCGCCACGCGCAGCTGGAACAGGTCGAAGGTGCCGGCCACGCCGCCGTCGTCGGGGCGCTCGACGACCTTGTTCTTCGCGAACAGCGCGTGCGTCAGCGCGTCCCAGTCGCGCTCGCCCGACAGCGTCCGGGTGAGGCGGGCGTTGGCCGTGCGCAGGTTGGTGCCGCGGTACTCGGGGTAGATGAGCAGCAACACCGAGCGCAGGTCTGTGCTGCGCTTGATGGGCCGCTGGACGACGGGCGCCGGGGCCCCCCCTGCGTCGGGCGGTGTCGACGCCTTCTTCGAGCAGCCCGCACCCAACGCGAGCGCGACGACGAGCCACCTCATGCGCGCTTCACCGCGTCGCGCCACTTGCCCAGGTGCTGCGCCCGCGCCTCGGCGCCCATCTTCGGCTTGAAGACGGCGTCGGCCTTCCACGCCCGGCGAATGTCCTCGGGGCTCTTCCAGAAGCCGACCGCGAGGCCCGCCAGAAAGGCAGCACCCAGCGAGGTGGACTCGACGTTCTTCGGCCGCACCACGTTCGTGTTGAGCACGTCGGCCTGGTACTGCATCAACAGGTCGTTCTTCACCGCGCCGCCGTCCACCTTGAAGGCCGGAATGGCGCGGCCCGAGTCGAGCTTCATGGCCTCGGCGAGGTCCTGAATCTGGAGCGCGATGCCCTCGAGCACCGCGCGCGCCAGGTGCCCCTTGGTGGTGGAGCGGTCGATGCCGGCGAAGAGCCCCCGCGCGTCGGGCCTCCAGTGCGGCGCGCCGAGGCCAGCCAGCGCGGGCACGAAGACGACCGCCCCCGACGACTTCACCGTCTTCGCCAGCGCCTCGACGTCGCTCGCGTGCTTGATGAGCCCCAGCCCGTCGCGCAGCCACTGCACCGCGGCGCCGGCGATGAAGGCGCTCCCTTCGAGGGCGTAGGTGGTGGTGTCACCGACCTTCCACGCCACGGTGCTCAAGAGGCCGGCCTTCGAGCGCACCGGCGTGGTGCCGACGTTCATGAGCAGGAAGGCGCCGGTGCCGTAGGTGCACTTCGACTCGCCGGGCTCGAAGCAGGCCTGCCCGAAGAGCGCCGCCTGCTGGTCGCCCGCGATGCCCGACACCGGAATGCCGTCGGGCAGGGACTTCAGGCCGCGCGTCAGCCCGTACAGCTCGGACGAGGCGGCGATGCGGGGCAGCACCGCGCGGGGCACGTCGAAGAGCGAGAGCATGGCGTCGTCCCACGCGAGCGTCTCGAGGTTCATGAGCAGCGTGCGCGAGGCGTTCGAGACGTCGGTGACGTGCACCGCGCCGCCCGTCATCTTGAAGACGAGCCAGGTGTCGATGGTGCCGAACTTGAGGTCACCCCGCTCGGCCTGGGCGCGCGCGTTCTTCACGTGGTCGAGCAGCCACTTCACCTTGGTGCCCGAGAAGTACGGGTCGAGCACGAGGCCCGTCGTCTGCTTCACGCGCGCCTCTTCGCCGCGGGCCTTGAGCTCGGCGCAGAGGTCGCTCGTGCGACGGTCCTGCCAGACGATGGCGCGCGCGACGGGTTTCCCCGCATTCGTCCACAGGCCCGTCGTCTCGCGCTGGTTGGTGATGCCGATGGCGGCGACGTCGTGGCCCTTCGCCTTCGCGGCCTTGAGCGCCTTCGCGATGACCTTCTCGGTGGTGTCCCAGATTTCACCCAGGTCGTGCTCGACGAGGCCCGCCCGGGGGAAGTGCTGGGTGAACTCCTGCTGGCCGACGCCGCGCACGTTCAGCTTCGAGTCGAGCAAGACGGCGCGGGTGCTGGTGGTTCCCTGGTCGACGGCGAGGACGTAGCGGGGCCTTTTCATGGGAAAGGCCTCGTAGCAGACCACCCGCACTCCAAGGAGCGTGTTGCCGCTTCCGCGCCAGACGACGGGCGGTAGATTGGTGCCTGATGGTTCGGATTCTTCTGCTCGCGCTGCTGCTGTGCGTGGCCTGTACGCCACGGGTGGCGATGACGGTGCGCGCGCCCGCGCGGGTGGCGCTGGGGCCGGTGAAGAAGGTGTCGATTCTGACGCACGAGGGCCGCATCGGGCAGGTGATGCGCGAGCGGGCCCGCTACGAGCTGTCGGCCGATGGGTACTTCACGGTGGTGAAGCTGTGTGGCACCTCGAGCTGCGAGCCGGTCGATGCCTTCGTTCGACTGTACGAGCTCGAGGTGCGCGCGGGGCTGGTGGCGCACGGCTCGCGGCAGGTGCCGATGATGCACGTGGCCGTCGAGACCGACGTGGTGTCGGGCGACGGGCGGCCGCTGACGCCGAAGCGCATTCGCACCCGGCAGGCCGAGCTGGGGCCCACGCCAGGCCAGACGATGGCCGAGCGGCTCGCCACCGAGCTCGCCCACGAGGCCATCGCCGAGCTGCTCCCGCCGAAGTCGACGCAGTGGCTCGTCTTCGAAGACGCGGCGCCCTTTCAGCTCGGCATCAAGCAGGCGCTCGACGGCCGCCTCGAGGCCGCGCGAAAGACGTTCCAGGACATGATCGACGCCAACCCGAAGACGGCCGGCGCGTGGTTCAACCTGGGCATCGTGCTCGAGCTTCAGGGCGAGCCGGCCGCGGCGAAGGAGCACTACGTGAAGGCCATCGCGCTCGCGAACAAGCCCGAGTACGGCGAGATGCTCGAGGCGTTCGAGAAGAGGCAGGCGGTGCTGCGGCAGGTCGAAGCGCCTCCGAGCCGGTAGCGCTCCAGACACCTCGGGCCACCGGGTTGCCCCGGCGGCCCGATTCACGTCCTGGTGCTGCTGCGTGCCTGCCGGCCCCTTTGTTCGTTCGACACGGGCCCGACGGTGATGGGACGCCGTCACCTCGGGCTCGTCGTGGTCAGGCACCCTCATTCTGCGGGAGCACGACAGCGGGCTCAACTGGGTTTCAGCGCGCACACCGCCCGACATCAGACCTCGGGGCCCACTTGCACCACCGTCTCGCGCTCGAAGTCGAGGAGCCGCCGCGCCACCGCCTGCACGTCGTATGCGCTGATGGCCTCGAGCTCGTCGGCGTACCGCAGGTACCGCTCGGTCCCCAGGCCGTAGAGCGTGTCGAGGGCCATCGTCGAGGCGCGCGCGCCGTTGCGCTGCAGGCCAATCTGCTGCGTCCCGATGAGGTAGCGCTTGGCGCGCAGCAGCTCGTCGTCGGGCACGCGGGTCTCCTTCAGCTTCTGGAGCTCCTCGCGAATGCCCGACAGCGCCGCCGGCACCTTCTCGGGGCTCGTGGCCATCGTCACCACGAAGAAGCCCGGGTCGAGGCCTTCGACGCTCGACGCCGACACCGAGTACGCCATCGACCGCTTGTCTCGCAGCTCGATGAAGAGCCGCCCGCTCTGCCCCGCCAGCAGCGTCGTCAACACCTCGAGCGAGCGCTGCTGCGGGTCGGTCAGCGAGAGCCCCGGGAAGCCGAGCAGCAGGTGCGTCTGCGCCTTGGCCAGCGTGCGGCGCGCCTCGCGACGAGCGGTGATGGGCGGCTCCGCGGGGACCTCGAAGCGACCGCCGCCCGAAAGCCGACTCGTGCCGAAGGCCCGGCGCGCGGCGTCCAGCACGGCGGCCGTGTCGACGTCGCCCACCACGGCGAGGGTGAGCTGCGACGGGTCGAACCACCGGGCGTGCCAGGCGCGCAGCTCCTTCGGCGTCAGCGCCTCGACGCTGGCCGGCTCGCCCGACAGCGCCAGACGGTACGGGTGCCGCGTGTACATCGTCTTCGCGAACAGCTCGAACGCCACCAGCGACGGCCGGTCGTCACGCGCCGCCAACTCGCGCAGCTGTGCCTGCCGCTCCCGCGCCACCTCGGCTTCGGGGAAGGCGGGCTCGTTGAACACCTCGGCGAACAGGTCGAAGCCGCGCTCGAAGTGCTTCGAGAGGAAGTCCGCGCGCAGGCTCATCGAGCTGCGGCCCGAGATGGCCGACACCGAGCCGGCGAGCGAGTCGACGAGGTGGCTCACCTGCTCTGCGTCGTGCCGCGCGGTGCCCCGGGTGAAGGTGCGCGACAGCAGCAGCGAGATGCCGTTGTTCGTTTCGGTCTCGGCGCGCAGGCCGCCCAGCACGCTCGCGCGCATCGAGAAGAGCGGTACGTGCCGGTCCTCGCGCACCACCAACGTGGCGCCCGAGGCGAGCCGCTCGACCGTGACGCCCGGCTTCGCGCGGCCCAGCGCGCCCACCGTGCGCAGCGGCTTCGACGGGGCCACGTTGCGCGCCGGGAGCGGCGCCGGCCTGGCGTCGGCCACCCGCTTCAGCACCGCGCGCGCGACGTCCTCGGTGAAGGGCGAGCCCGACGGCAAGAGCCCCGTCACCACCGCGCGGTCGAAGGTCAGGTACCGCTGCGCCACCTCGCGCACCTTCGCCGGCGTCACCTGCGCGATGGCCTCGTAGTACTGGGCCTCGCGCTCGATGCCGCCCATCGTCGACTCGTAGCTGCCCAGCTTGCGCGCGACGCCCTGCACCGTCTCGCGCTGGTACACCGCCTCGGACTCGATGAGCGCCTTCACCGTGTCGAGCTCGTCGGCCTCGACCTCGGTCGCCGTCATCGTCGCCAGCACCGCCAGGGTGGCCTCGAAGGCCTCTTCGACCGACGTCTGGTTCACCACCAGCGAGGCAGCGAACAGCCCCGGCTCCTTCGGAGTCCACGACCAGGCCGACACGTCCTTCGCGAGCGCCCGCTTTCGCTTGACCTCGAGCGACAGGCGCGACGCGTCGCCCTGCCCCACCAGCATCGCGAGCACGTCGAGCGCCGGCGCGTCGGGGTGGTCGACCCCCGGACCCTGGAAGGCGACGTGCACCCACGACTCCTTCACCTCGTCGGTCGACAGCGCCACGCGCACGCCCTGGAACGCGGGCTCCACCGGGCGGACGAGGCGCGCCACCTCGGGGCGACCCCAGTCTCCGCCGAGCAGCTCGTCGGCCCACGCGCGCAGCTGCGCCTCGGTGACGTCACCCACCGCCGACAGCACGATGTTCGAAGGGCGGTAGTGCGTGCGGTAGAAGGCCAGCACCTTTTCTCGCGTGTGCCCCCGCACGTCGGCCTCGAAGCCGATGACCGGCCGGCCGTAGGGGTGCACCTGGAACGCGCCCGCGAAGAGCGCCTTCGAGGCGCGGCGAGACGGCATGTCGAGGCTGCGCTTGATCTCCTCGCAGACGACCTCCTGCTCGCGCGTCAGCTCGTCGGGGTCGAACGCCGAGTGCCGAATCGCGTCGGCCAGCACGTCGAGCCCCTCGCGCGCGAAGCGGCTCGCCATCACCACGTGGTAGACGGTCTGGTCGAAGCTCGTCCAGGCGTTGATTTCCCCGCCGTGCGCCTCGACGCTGCGGGCGATGGCGCCAGGCCCGCGGCGGGCAGTGCCCTTGAACAACATGTGCTCGTGCAGGTGGGCGAGCCCCACCTCGTGCGGCGCCTCGTCGGCGCTGCCCACCTTCACCCAGAGCTGAAAGGCGGCCACGGGGGCGGCGTGGTTGGGTTCGTGGACGACGGTCAGCCCATTGGGCAAGCGGAATCGTGACGCCATGGCGGAGCACGCTCGCATCCTCGCCCCACCAACGGAAGAGGGTTAGGGTGCGTCGTCGGGGCCATGGCCGTGAACGAAGCCGATCCGCTCTTCGAGCTGCGCGAAGAGCTCAATGACGAAGACGAGCCGCTCTTCGGCCCACCGCCGACGAAGCCCGTTGCCAATGGAACGGCGCTGCCGCCCCCCGGGCCGCCGCCGCTCCCCCCGCCGCTGCCGAAGAAGCCCACCAGCGCCACCGGCACCAGCACGAGTGCGCCACCGCCGGCCGTCGCGCCGGCTGTCTCTCCGCCGGGCCGGGTGCCCACCACCTCACCTGCGCGCGGCACGCCCTCGGCGCCACGGCCACCCACCGGCCGCTACCCCGCCGCGCCCCAGCAGCCCGCGGTGCAGTACCAGGTGACGGGGCTGCCCACGCTGCCGGCGATGGTGCAGCGCCCCACCGGGAGCGACCCCTTCCAGGAGCCACCGGAGCCCCGCCTGCCGCCCGGCGCCGACCCGGAAGAGAAGCTCCGCACCTTCCGCGCCATCATCAAGGGAAAGGACGAGGCGCTCGGCCGGGGCCGTTCGCTCTACGGGGCGCTCGACGCCGAGTCCCAGCAGCTGCGCGCCATCGCCACCCAGCTGCGCGGCCAGCTCGAGGCGGCCGCCATCGAGCTGCAGAAGGCCCAGGCGTACCCCGAGCAGCT
>JALOQF010000369.1 GCA_025459425.1 Myxococcaceae bacterium
CGGGCACGAGCTGCTGCTCCCACCACGGCGAGTAGAACGTCGAGTACGCGCCGACGGGGAAGACGCTCTCGGCGTCGAACTGCGCGCGGCGCGCGTCCGGAGTGACGGGCACGTAGACCGGCTGCACCCAGGGCGCCGGGTGGTTTTCCCACACGTCGGTGACGATGAAGCCCAGGAGCGAACCTTCAGAGACGCCCGGGAAGACGTTGAGCGCGAAGCCGCCGGCCTGCCGCCTCGCGGGGCTGAGGTAGAGCGGCGCGTTGGGCGCGGCGACCAGGTCTTCTGGAGCGAAGCCTCCAAACCCCAGCGCGTCGTTCACCGGCTTCGCGCCGTGGCGCTCGACGAAGGCCTGCACCGTCCACACCTTGCCGACGTTGGCGCCTGCGTCGGGCACGCCCTGTAGGGTTCCACACCCCGCCAGCAGCACGAGGGCGAGGGCGCGCAACCTCACGAGGCCCCCGAGAACCGTCGTTGCTCGTCGGCCAGCACGTCACCCAGCAGCTCGGCCATCAGCCGCTCGAGCTCCTGCGCCGTCGCACCCGTTCCCACCGTCGACAGCGCGCTCGCCATCGCGTTGGCGTCGACGAAGCGCCCGGCCGGGTCGATGGACAACGCCTTCAAGAGGAACGTCGACAGCGGACCACAGCCTGCGCGCACGCGGTCGAGGTCGTCGGGCGTCGGCCCCGCCGCCGCGCGCGTCATCAGCTCGTACATGGTGTTGCCGGTGTAGAGCGGCGTGCCGAGCAGCGCGGTGGCCATCACCATGCCGAGCGAGAAGAGGTCGCTGCGTGGGTCGACGGGCAGCGCGCGGGCCTGCTCCGGCGACATGTAGAAGAGGTTGCCTTTCACCATGCCCGCCTGGGTGTGCGTGACGCGGTCGTTCGATTTCACGATGCCGAAGTCGAGCAGCTTCACCTCGCCGCGCTGCGACACCATGAGGTTGGCGGGTGAGACGTCACGGTGCACGAGGCCCATGGGCTGGCCGGCGTCGTTGGTGCGCGAGTGCGCGTAGGCGAGGGCCTTGAGCGTCTCGTGGGCGATGGTGATGACGACGGCGGGCTCGAGCGGCCGGCCGCGCTGGTCGAGGGACGCCCGCAGGAGCGAGTCGACGTCGCGCCCGAGGATGTACTCCTGCGCGAGGTAGTAGCCGTCGGCGTCGCGGCCGAAGTCGAAGATGGGCACCACGTTCGAGTGCACGAGCGACGCGCCCAGCCGCGCCTCGTCGATGAACTGGTTCACCAGCTCCTGGTTGCCCTGGTGCTCGGCCTTGAGGCGCTTCAAGACGAAGGTGCGCTTGAAGCCCTCGGCGCCGCGCACCACCGCGATGGAGACCTTCGCCATGCCGCCCTCACCGAGCGGCGCGACCACCTCGTAGCGGGACGGCACTGCCGAGGCCTGCGTCGAAGCGAAGGCGTCTTCGGCGGGCGCGGGCTGAGTGCTGGCGCCGCCGGCGAGCTGCGTGACGAAGGCGCCGGTCGAGAGCTTCTGCAGCGCCTCCTGCGACTGTCTGAGCTGTGCCTGCGTCTCGCGGAGGAGCTGGTCGCGCACCTCGTCGTCCTTCACGCGGCGGCCGATGAGCAGCAGACCGAGCACGCCGAAGAGCGACACGACGCCGGCGATGGCGAAGCGGGGCCACTGCGCACGGGTGGCGGCGTGCTCGGCCTCGGCGAGCATCGGCGCGGGGTCCTTGAAGACGGCGAGCTCGACGCCGGCTACCAGCTCGCGGCTGACGCAGCAGGGGCTGTCGTCGAGCTTCATGCGGGTGCGGCGCTGGGTGAGGTGGTCGAGCCCGGTGCGCGTGCCGAACTCGACGGACGCGGACGGGTCGCGGCCCAGCACCTGCACGGCGAGACGGTCGGCGAGCGGCTCGAGGTCGGCCGTCCTCAGCGGTCGGGCCAGCGCCACGACGGCGACCTCGCGCCGCTTGTTGGGGTCCCGGAGTGGCGAGAGGCCAAAGAGGAACGGGGCGTCTTTGACGAGCGCGAGGCGGCCTTCGCTCCCAGCCACCTGATGGTCGATGGTCGAGAACGCCTCGATCAGGCTTGGCTGTGACGCGTAGACCAACCGATTCGCGACGAAGAAGATGACCGCGTTGTCCCTGATGGCGTCCTTGAACCAGCCCTCGTTCTTCTCGAAGTCTTCGATGGTCCGGTGCAGTGGGTCGTCGTCGAGTTGCCCGACGGTCTGAGAAACGAGGTCAGGGATGCGGTCGGCCAGCGCACGGGACCGCTCGGCCAGCGGCCCTGCGAGGCCCAGCAGCCCCTGCGACACCCCTGTCCACGACGCTTCGGCCTGGGCCTCGGCGCGAGCCCGCGCGTCCTTCAGCAGAGCGGCGCGGTGCTGCGCCGACAGGAGCGCTGCTGCACCGAAGCTCGACAGAACGACGAGAATGGCCAGAATTCGACGGAGCCCGAGCGTCATCGCGGCCGGGGTTTTCACCCGACCTGCGGGCTGACGCAATGAAGCTGACGAGGCCACCACGAGAGAGTGACGACCGATCAGCCCATTCGGTTACACCCGAACTCCCGTCAGTCGATGGGCAGGCGCTCGAAGTAGGTGCCGACCCCACTCCTGCACAGGCCACGGCTCGAGGCTGAATGGCACCGGGCCACGAGCAAGACGCCCGCATCGGGCGAACCACTCGGGAACGGCGCAACGAAGGCCTGCGTCAGGTTGGGACCCAGGTTGTAGGCGCGGACGACGCCAGGTCGGTCGACCACCATGAACCAGTCGTTCTGGTTTGGCGCCTCGAGCGCGAAGCCCCGGAAGCTGAGCCCTTCGGCAGTCCCCGTCTTCTCGAGCGCGAAGACGTCGATGCTCACCGAAGCATCGGGCGCGAAGGTCGCCACACCCCTGAGGTTCGCCAGCCCGTTGGTCACCTGCTGCAGGCTCGTCATCGCCGGCAGCGCGGGGTTCATCTGCAGACCGCGATAGGAAAAAACGCCCTGATCCGTTCGAAGCGCGATGAACGCTTGCTGGTTCTCCGTCGATTCGACGAATGCCTGGCCTGCGAACACCCTGTCGTCGCTTCCGATGATCTGCGAGCCGAAGAAGAACCGGTAGACGAACTCATTCCCTGGCCCCCGAATCAGATACCGCCCGTACGCGCCACCCTCGTCGGGGCGAACCTGAACGAGGGATGGCGCAAAACCGCTGGGAAGCTGGATGGGCACCGGTCCGCCGAGCCCAGTCACAGCGTCGAACCGGAGCGCATCGAGGCCCCCATCGCTCCCGCACACAGCCACCCGTTCGACGGTGCCGAAACGTTCGTACACGGCGCCTCCCAGGCACGAGTAGCCTTGGCTGAGGATCGTGGTGAATCTGAAGTCGTCGGTAGACACCACGAGGCTGTTGATCTGTTGTTCGAACACCGCGAACACCTCTCCGTGACGTGCGTCCAGCGTCTTGAAGACGCCCATGCCTCCAATCGTACGGAGCAAGCCGAGCCCGCCGTCCATGAAGACCTTCACCTGGTTCTGGGCTGCGCCGTCGACGACAGCGATGGCGTCTCCCGTGGTTGCGAGCGCTCTGGGGTCGAGGCTTCTGATGTCGAGGCTGCGTATGGTGCCCTGCGCGAAGGGCTCGATGGTGCACTGACCGAGGCATCCGCCGTCTTGACACGAGCAGACGCACCGGCCGCCATCGCACGGGGGCACTGCCATTCCCGCTCCGACGCCGCCAGCCGTGCCGCCGCCAGCCGTGCCGCCGCCAGCCGTGCCGCCGCCAGCCGTGCCGCCGCCAGCCGTGCCGCCGCCAGCCGTGCCGCCTCCAGCCGTGCCGCCTCCAGCCGTGCCGCCTCCAGCCGTGCCGCCTCCAGCCGTACCGCCTCCAGCCGTGCCGCCACCAGCCGTGCCGCCTCCAGCCGTGCCGCCTCCAGCCGTGCCGCCTCCAGCCGTGCCGCCTCCAGCCGTGCCGCCTCCAGCCGTGCCGCCGTCACCGACCGCAGAGCCTCCAGCAGCGACCCCGGCATCGAGCCTCGCGAGCGCGTCGCGCTCGAGCGAATCGAAGTCGATGCACGCTGCGGCGACCCCCACGAACAGAATGGCTGACGACCACCTCATGGAGCCTCCCACGACACCGTGATGGCTCCACCGCCCGGCAGGGTCCCGATGGAGACGCGCACGCCGGGTTCTGCTGCGGCTCCGGCCACCAGCCAGATGAAGGACGTGGCCAGGCCCGCGACACCGAGAGCGAGCGACGAGAACGCGAGCGTCTGGAGCAGGCGGCCTCCGCGCGCGGTGGAAGCGACGTCATCGACACCGAGCGCCGAGTCCTGGCCGACGGCCCGCAGCCTGTCGGCCTCACGCTCCGCCAGCACCTGCAGGGGAATCACGCCCAGGGAGAAGGCTGCTCCCAGAAGGCCTGGCACGAAGCGCACGAACGGGGTGGGCGGCGGCGGCGGGCGCAAGTAGTCCACCAGGTCACGCGCGCGACCCTCGAGGAAGGCGAAGAGCGCTCGCTCTCCCTCGACGCGCTCCGAGGCCGTCCACTTCGTGGTGCCCTCCGAGGCATCGATGACCTTGAGCGTCGAGAGGTAGCCCGACTCGAGCTTTGCCACCGTGCCCGTGAGCACGTTGCCGACACCGAGCGCGCCCGCCAGCTCGGCCAGGCACGACGAGCCACCCTCGGCGCACCCCAACAACTCACGCTGACGCTCGATGCTGAGCACCTGCGCCACGTCGTTCTTCGACAGCACCTTCACGCCGCGCGAGGTCATCGCCGAGGCGAAGTGCTCGAGGTACGCGTCACAGAAGCCCGGCTCGATGCCCGGGCAGGAAAACCCCGGTGCTGCGAGCGTCGGGGCGGCCCCGGCAACGACGACGGCGAGGAGGGAAAGCACGAGCAGCAGGAGAGCACACCGCCCCGAGGACTCAAACGTGCACGTCGAATCAACTCGAGACGCCACGTCGTCCAGCAGCAGGCGCGCCGTGAAGGACAGGCATCGAGGTCGGCGGTCGTCGGCGAGTGCGCCACCAGCGCGCGAGCACGCGTCCGACGAGCTTCGTCCCTGCCCGCTCGGGACGAGACAGGTGGCCGGGCATCGCCGAGCGGCGCGTGCCGACGGCGAACGGCCACATGGCGGGCGTGAGCGCGTCCTCGGTACGCCGTCAGCGCCGCCGCGCGCAGATCGACCGACGACGCCCCGGGCACGCTGCCATCGACTGCGCCGTGCACCCACTCGACCTCGAAGTCCGCGGCCACGAGGAGCGCCTCCCACTCGGCCACGGTGAAGCACTGGATGAAGAACGTTGGAACACGAGCCGGGCCTCGAGGTGCTCGTGCGAAGAACGAGACTCGAGGACGCCCGAGGCGCAACGCCATCGCCTGGCAGGCCTCTCTCGGCCACGCGCAGAGGGCTGCCCGCCGCGACTGGCTGGTGACGCCCCAGCCGCTGCAGGTGCCCGGCAACCTCGCGCCCGTGAAGCTCGGCGACCTGCCCGACACCAAGCTCGCCACTCGCGGCGGCCACGCGGCGTGGATTGGCGTCGGCTCGCTCGACCTGTTTCACGACGAAGACGTGGCCTGGCGGTGTGCAGCTTCACGAAGGGCGCGAAGCCCGGAGCCGCTTCAGCGGCCCTCGAGGTGCTTCATCGTCCACGCCTGGGTGCGCAGCTCGGTCGAGCAGAACGCGCACTGGAAGCTGGTGCGCTCGGCCGGGAGCAGCAGCTTCGCCGAGCAGTGCGTGCACGGCGTCACCACCTCGGCGAACAGCAGGTGCCCGCACCCGTCACAGACGCAGAAGTGCGCGCCCTCGGCCCGGTGCACGTCGGCCTTGCACACCCCACAGGGAACGACCTCGTCGCGCGTCGTGGTGGGCTCGACGTACTCGGCGGCGAGGCCCGTGCGCGCGAGCAACTGCTCGACCTCGGGCTGCTTCAGGTACGGCAGCCACCCCTGGACGAAGAGCGACAGCCCGATGCGCTCATTCACCGGCGTGTCGCCATCGGGCGCGAGCGCGGCGAGCCCCGTCCGCTCGCCCATGCGTTTGCCCACCGCGGCGACGTCGAGCACCGTGTCGTAGAGCGCCCAGAAGGTGTCTGGCCGGCAGGTGACGCCCATGGGCCCCCCGGGCACCCACTGCAGGGCCTTCATCGCGACGGCTTGCCGCTCCGAGGCCGCCTTCATCTCGGGGTCGAACGCTCCTTCCATCGCCGCGCGCGCGCTGTGCTCGATGTACTTCTGGCGATACACCGGGTCTCCCACGCGCGGAGAGCACGCCGCCGGGCACGCCTCGACGTACGCCGCGAAGAGCTGCCGCTGGAGCGAGAGGTACTCGTCCCGGTCACCGCGCGCATGCGCCCGCTCGAGCTTCGGCCCCAGCGCCGCTCGCAGGCGCTCGTACTCGGGGCCCGGCAGCTTCGAGCGGGTGTCACCGATGGCCGTCTGGAAGTCGAAGTCGATGAGGGCGCCGCAGAAGTCACAGAACACGTACGCCGTGGGGCTGGGCCGGCCCTTGGTGGCGTTGCAGACGTGGCACCGCGACAGCTTGATGCGCAGGGACGTCATGTCGTGGCCTCACTGGTGAATCGTTTCGTAGACACGCTCGTACGCGAGGGCCGAGGTGTCCCACGAGAAGTCGCGCCGCATGCCCCGCCGCTGCACCTTCCTGAAGGCGTCCACGTCTCGATACAGCTCGAGCGCCCGCCGCAGCGCGCCCTGCACCGCGTCCACCGTGGGCTTGCGGAAGACGAGGCCCGTGCCCTCGCCCGTCGCCACGTCCACCACCGTGTCCACGAGGCCACCCACGCCGTGCACGATGGGCACGCACCCGTATCGCTGTGAGTACATCTGATTGAGCCCGCACGGCTCGAAGCGTGACGGCATGAGGAAGAAGTCGGCGCCGGCTTCGATGCGGTGCGAGAGGCCCACGTCGAACGCGGTGCGCACGGCGCAGCGGCCGGGGAAGCGGCCCTCGAGGCGGCGCCACCCCTGCTCGAGGGCCGGGTCTCCGCTGCCGAGCACCACCACCGCGGCGCCCCGCTCGAGGAAGACCGGCAGCGCGCCGTGCAAGAGGTCGGCGCCCTTC
>JALOQF010000370.1 GCA_025459425.1 Myxococcaceae bacterium
GGGCTTCGCGCTCGGCCGCTCGGCGTTGATCGCCAGCGTGGTGCGCGCATCGACTGCGCCAGTCACCGGAAGTCCATGCTCGACCTGCGCGCGCTTCACCGCCGTCTCGGTGCGGGGCCCGAACACGCCGACGCCCGCCTGGAAGTCGCTGCGCGAGAGGTAGCCCTTCGACACCAGCTTGAGCTGGAGCGCCTTCACCGCCGCGCCCGTCGCCCCACGCCGCAGCACCGGCGCCGACACGGCCTTCGGCCGCTCGAACGCGTCGACCGGACGCGCGGCGGGGCGCTGGCCAGGCGTCACCTTCGCCATGGCCACCTGAGGCACCCGCACGCTGCTCTGAACGGCCGCGATCGACATTCCACCGCTGCGGAGATCCAAGAGCCAGGCCACCCGTGCACACCCGGGCATACACCTGATCTTCCAGTGATTCTCGAGGGTCTGCCGCTTGACGCACTGGCGCGTCGACGCTCCATGCGCTGGGCCCCCGCACACGGATTCTTCAATGATTCAGGCATCTTCGATGAGTCTGGGTGAGATCGGAGCATGGACGCTCCACTGCGCCACCCAAGCGTGGACGATCAGGTCAACAGGTCGAGGATCTCGCGGGCGATCAGCTGATCCTTGCGCACGTAGCCGTCAGCGCCGCAGCTCTTCACCAGCCGTTGGAGCTCGGCCTCGTCGGCCGCGCTGCAGAACACCACCTGGATGCCGGCGAACAACGAGTTCGTCTTGATGAAGCGGCACAGCTCTTCGCCGTTGACGCCGGGCATGTTGACGTCGAGCAGCACGAGGTCGGGGCGGGTCTTCTTCTTGAGGATGATCTTCGTCGCGGCGTCGGCGCCGTTGGCGGTCATCACCTCGTGGCCCTTGGCCTCGAGCTCGGCCTTGAGCAGCCGCACGGTGGGCTCGCTGTCGTCGACGACCAGCACGCGGTGCTTGACCACCTGACCTGCGCCCTCGAGCGCGTCACGAATCGTCTCGACGGCGGCCTCGAGCCCCTGGGACTTGGCGACGTAGCCGTCGGCGCCCGAGTGCTTCATCTTCTCGATCAGCTCGTGCTCGGGCAGGTCCGAGTAGAGGAACAGCTTCGCCGAGAGCCTGCGCTGCACGCGGAGGAACTCGACGACGTCGTCGCCGTACATCTCGGGCATGTTCACGTCGACGAGCACCACCTCGTAGGTGTTGCTGTCGAGCCGCGCGTCGAGGCTGGCGAGGTCCGACGCCGAGTCGACACCGATGCCCGCGGCCGTCAGCGCCTCGGAGATCAGCTGCACCGTCATCGGGCTGTCATCAATGACCAGGACGCGCGCTGCCATGGAAGCCAAAGTCCTTAGCAGAGTTCTTGACCGACTCCTCCACGCATTTCGATACTGTCTGACCTCTTCGTGCACCCCACGCCCCTCCAGCGAGCGCTCGCCGAAGCGCCCGACAAAGCCCGCGCCCAGGCGGCCCGCCCCGACGAAGAGTTCTTCGTCTTCAAGCTCGGCGACCTGACGCTCGCGGTGACGTCGGGCCACGTGCGCGAGGTGGCGCGCCTCACGCCGCTGACGCCGCTGCCGCGCGCGCCCTCGTTCCTGCTCGGCGTGGTGGGCAACCGGGGCCAGGTGATGCCGGTCATCGACCTCTTGCGCTTCTTGCAGCAGGGCGAATCGAAGGTGGTGCGGGGCGCGCGCATCTTCGTCGGCGAGTCGAACGGGCTGCTCGTGGCCTTCCTGTCCGACGCGGTCATCGGCCTGCGGCGCATCTTCGTCGCCGACAAGCTGCCGCCACCCGCCGGCGGCGGCGCGGCCACCGAGTTCCTCATGGGCGTGGTGCAGCACCGCGAGCTGGGCACGGTGAGCCTGCTCGACCTGCCGAAGGTGCTCCAGTCGGCCCGCGCGACGGTGGTGCGCCGGTGAGCGAGCACGTCGACCTCGTCGTCTTCGAGATCGGCGGCCTGCGCTACGGCGCCGACATGACGCAGGTGCGCCGCATCGATCGCCTCGAGCGCGACGCCAGCGTGGGCGCCCCGCTGGGCAAGCCCTTCGAGGGCCGGCGCGCGCTGGTGTTCTGCCCCGAAGGCGACCGCGAGCTGCACCTGGCCATCGACGCCATTCTCGCGGTGCAGTCGGTGCCGCGCGACGACCTGCGCCGGCTCCCGCTGGCCGTGGGCCCCTCGCCCTTCATCATCGGCGCCTGGCTCGACCGCGACGCGGCCGTGCTGCTCGTCGATCTCTTCGCCACCAACCCGTTCCGACCCACCGAGGCCCCGAATGCCTGAACCGTTGCCCACCCCCAAGAAGCCCAAGAAGGCTCCCGCGACGAGCGGCGCCACCCTCAAGCCGCTGCTGTCGACCCTCGACGATCTCACCGGCGGCCGCTTCGAGGCGCGCGTCGACGTCGGCGCGCTGTCGGGCGAAGCGGCCGAGGCCGGCCGGCTGGTGAACCTGCTCATGGAACGGGTGCAGAGCCGCGTCGCCGACTCGGAGCTGCGCAAGGAGCGCACCCAGGTGATCGTCGAGCAGGCCATCGACGGCCTCAACGCGCTGGTGCGGCAGGGCGAGCTCGCCGCCTTCCAGGCGCGCACCGACGACGCCGTGCTCTCGCCGCTCCTCGACGGCTTCTCGAAGGTGATCGAGACGCTGCGCACCTTCGTGCGCGAGATCAACGAGGCGGCGCTGCGGCTGTCGTCGTCGGCCAACGAGGTGTTGGCGGCGTCGACCCAGCACGAGTCGTCGTCCACCGAGCAGGCCGCGGCGATTCACGAGACGACGGCCACCATGGAGGAGCTCAAGCACGCCTCGGCGCAGATCGCCGAGAACGCCGGCGCCGTGGCGCGCGTGGCCGAAGAGACGCTCAACTCGGCGCGGTCGGGCCGGGGCGCCATCGCCGAGTTCATTCAGGCGATGCAGCAGATCCGCGCCGACGGCGTGGCGGTGAGCGAGTCGATCACCAAGCTGCTGCGACGGGTCGAGCGCATCGGCACGGTGGTCGAGGTGATCGACGAGATCGCCGACCGCTCCGACCTGCTCGCCCTCAACGCCGCCCTCGAGGGCAGCCGCGCGGGCGAGGCGGGCAAGGGCTTCAGCATCGTCGCCGCCGAGATGCGCCGCCTCGCCGAGAACGTCCTGGACTCGACCAAGGAGATCAAGAACCTCATCACCGAGATCCGCGAGGCCACCGCCGCCGCCGCCGCCGCCGCCGAGGCCTCGCGTCAGGCGACCGACGCCGGCGAGCGCCTGGGCAGCGTCGCCGCGAGCGCCGTCGAGGGCATCTTGTCGGGCGTGCAGGAGACCAGCGACGCCGCCCGCGTCATCAACCTCGCGACCCAGCAGCAGCGCACTGCCACCGAGCAGGTCGTCGCGTCGATGGGCGAGATCGAAGAGGTGACGCGGCAGACGACGCAGGCCTCGAAGCAGGCCACCGGCGCCGCGGCCGAGCTGACGCAGCTCGCGGGCCGGCTGTCCGAGCTCATCAAGCGCTTCAAGGCCGACTGACGACCGCGTGGATACCGAGGCCCTCAAGAAGTCACTGCTGACGAAGTTCGTCGAGGTGACTCAGGACCGCCTGCAGGCCATTCAGCTCGGCGTGCTCGAGCTGGAGAAGCCCGACGGGGCCCGTGCGGCCGAGAACGTCGCGCGCGAGCTGCACACCATGAAGGGCGAGGCCCGCATGCTGGGCCTGCCGGCCGTCGGGCAGGTGGCCCACGCCTGTGAGGATCTGCTCAAGGCGTGGAGCGAGAAGAAGGTCGGCGCCCGCGTGGCCACCGATCTGCTCCTGCACGCGTGCGACGCCGTGTCCGATCTGCTCGAGGACACCACCGGCGCCAAAGAGGGAACTCCCGCCTCGGCCGACATCGTGCAGCGGCTGACGCAGACGGCCGGCACCCCGGTGCCGCCGCTCAAGCCGCCTCCATCGGCCCCACGCAAGCCGCGCGCGTCGGCGCCTGCCACGCCGCAGCCACCGGTGGCGGTGCAGCCTCCGTCGGTACCGGCGCCCGCGCCGTCGGCCCCCACGCCAGCCCCGGCGCCGAGCTCACCCAGCTCGGCGCTCAAGCCCACCGACGAGCGGCCCGGCTTCGAGGAGGCGGTCGAGAAGAAGAGCACGGCCGATCGCACCATTCGCGTCAACGTCGAGGTGCTCGACGCGGTGGGGCTGCTCGCGGGCGATCTGCTCGTCGAGAGCGCCCGCAGCGAGCTGCGCGGCGAGGAGCTGCAGCGGCTCTTCGAGCGCTTCTCGCGGCTGGGCGAGGGGCTGCTCAAGCTGTCGGAGCACGCGGCGCTCGGGGCCGACGCGCGTCGCCGGCTCGATCTGCTCGAGAGCGATCTCTCGCTGCTGCGCGACGACGCCTTCCGCTTCGTCCGCCACCACTCCGACGGGCTCAACACGCTCAACAGCAGCCTCACCCAGCTCGCCGACCACGTGGCCGAGGCGCGGCTGGTGCCCCTGTCGTCGGTGTTCGAGGCCTTTCCGCGGGCGGTGCGCGAGCTCGCCAACTCGCAGGGGAAACACATCGAGCTCGCCGTCGAGAACACCAGCGCCGGCGTCGATCGTTCGATGGTGGCCGACGTCCGCGACGCGCTCATTCACCTCATCCGCAACGCGGTCGATCACGGCATCGAGGCGCCCGACCTGCGCGAGACGCTGGGCAAGCCCGAGCTCGGGCGAATCGCGCTCAAGGCGCGCGCCGACGGCGACATGCTCGCGGTCGAGATCGAAGACGACGGGCGCGGCATCGACCCGGCGCGGCTTCGTGACGCGGCGGTGCGCAAGGGGCTCCTGTCGGCCGCCCAGGCCCATGCGCTCGGTGAGCGCGAGGCCATCGAGCTCATCTTCAAGGCTGGCTTCTCGACGAAGGAGCAGGTCAGCGAGGTGTCGGGCCGCGGCGTCGGCATGGACGTGGTGAAGCGCAAGGTCGAGGCGCTGGGCGGCTCGGTGTCGGTCACCTCGCGCATCGGCCGCAGCACCACCGTCGCCCTGCGACTGCCGCAGTCGCTCGCCCTCATGCGGGTGCTGCTGGTGCGGCTGGGTGACGACGTCTACGGCATGCCCGCCGCCGACGTCGAAGCGGTCGCCCGCTTCTCGCCCGAAGATCGCCTCGAGGTGTTCGGGACGCTCGCCGTCATGCACCGCGGCAAGCCCATCGCCTTCACCGCGCTGGGGCCCCTGCTCGGCCTCAACGGTGGGCCGCGCTTCGAGCGCCCGCCCTGCGTGGTGGTGCGCTTCGGAGACGAGCGCGCCGCGCTGGTGGTCGACGGCTTCGTCGACGAGCGCGAGGTCGCGGTCAAGCCGATCGGCGGAGACTTTCTCAAGGGCGCGCCCTTCGTCGCGGGCTCGGCGGCGCTCGAAGACGGGCGCATCGCCGTGCTGCTGCACGTGCCGGATCTCATGGCCGAGGTGCGCAAGCTGGCCCGGCCCGTCGAGACGCAGGCCGCGCGCCGGCTCAAGGTGTTGCTGGTCGACGACAGCCCCATCGCCCGCGCCACCGAGTCGGCGCTCGTGCGCGCGCTGGGCCACGAGGTGGAAGAGGCCCAGGACGGGGAAGAGGCCTGGGAGCGCCTGCAGCGCGGCGGCCAGTACGATCTGATCCTCACCGACGTGCAGATGCCGCGCCTCGACGGCTTCGCGCTGACCCGCCGCATCAAGAGCCACGGCGAGCTGGCGCGGCTGCCCGTGGTGATCCTGTCGTCGCTGGCCTCTCCGGAAGACAAGCGGCGCGGGCTCGACGCGGGCGCCGACGCGTACCTCATCAAGGGCGAGCTCGGCGTCGAGAGCCTCGCGCTCACGGTGGACCGGCTGACGTGACGACGAAGACGAAGGTCCTCCTGGTCGAGCCGGCCCCCCTGCTGGGCCTTCGTCTGGGGCCGCTCTTCGGGCGCAAGCTCGAGCGCGTGGGAGGCCCCGTGACGGCCGCCGGCCTGGTGTCTGCGATTCGTGATCACGAGCCCGGCGTGGTGCTGGTGCGCGTCGACGGCGCCTCGTCGGAGCTCACCCGGGCCATCGAGCTGGCGATGGCCGAGACGCCGGTGCCGATGCTGCTGATGGCGGCCCCTGGCGGCCCCCGGCAGGCGGCGATGGCGCTGCTGTCGGCGGGAGCGCTCGACGTGTTGCCGCTCCCCACGGAGCTCGACGCGCCCGCCATCGCCTCGCTCGAGAAGACGCTGGTGCTGCTGTCGACGGTCGCGGTGGTGAAGCACCCGCGCGGCCGCAAGAAGCGCACCTCGACCCGCCTGCCTGCCGTGCGGCCGACGCACCCGCTGGTGGCGATCGCCTCGTCGCTGGGGGGCCCGAAGGCGCTGGCGACGGTGCTCGCGGGGCTGCCGCGCACCTTCGGCGCGCCGATCTGCATCTGCCAGCACATCACCCCGGGCTTCTCCGACGACCTCGCGCGCTGGCTCGCGTCGGAGACCGGCCACAAGGTGCACGAGGCCACCGATGGCCAGCTGCTCACGCCCGGGCAGGTGTACGTGGCGCCCTCCGACGTGCACTTCACCATCAGCGCCGCGGGCACCGCGCGGCTCGAAGCCGGCACGCCCGTCGGTGGGTTCCTCCCGTCGTGCGACGTGCTGCTCAAGAGCGCCGCCATGGCCTTTGGCCACCGGACCATCGGCGTGGTGCTGACGGGCATGGGCCGCGACGGCGCCAGGGGCCTCAAGGAGGTGCGCCAGCGCGGCGGCCACACCATCGCGCAGGACGAGGCCACGAGCGTGGTGTGGGGCATGCCCAAAGAGGCCGTCGCCCTCGGCGGCGCCGAGAAGGTGCTCCCGCTCGATCAGATCGCCCCGCAGCTCGTCGACTGGGTGCCCGGGCGATGAGCGGCGAGGGCCTCACCATCGAGCGGCACGCGCTCGAGCAGCTGGCGGCCCTCCTCCTCGAGCGGGCCGGGCTCAAGATCACCCCCGACGGGTACATGGGGCTGCGGCTGGCGCTGCAGGCCCGCATGCCCGCGCTCGGCCTCGACGACGCCGCCGAATACGTGCGCCGCCTGCGCCAGCTCGCCGGTGATCACGAGCTGCGGGCGCTCCTGCCGCTCGTCACCGTCGG
>JALOQF010000068.1 GCA_025459425.1 Myxococcaceae bacterium
CGCGGTAGCGGTCTCCCTGGAAGCGGGGCTGGTCGTCGGGGCCCGGTTCGCCCGGGTGTGCTTCGGACACGTGCGGCCCGACGGAGCCGTACACAGCAGACATACCCACCCACCGTCGCATGGAGTTTTGCGTGCGGCACGTGTCATCGACGCGCGTGGTGAGGCGCCCGGGTGGCTCCACCCTCGGATTTCGCCGGGGCCCTCCTGCGCGGCTGCACCTGGCGTCGGGCCTCGGTGTTTGACTCTCCATGAACGCCGATCTCGACCTCGCCCGGAGCGCTCTCGCTGGTAAAGCCGAATCTTTGCGGGCGCTTGAGGCGTTGATGGCGAGCCTCCCGGTGTCGGACGAGGCCCGGCAGCTGCTGCGCCACCGCGCCCTCGTCGACCGAAAGCTCGAGGCCTACGACGGCCGGGGCCCGCTGCGGGCGTGGCTCAAGACGGTGGCGTTGCGCCTCGAGGTCGACCTCACCCGGGCCCACCGGGAAGACGCCGTGGAAGACCGGGTGCTCGACGCCCTGATGCCGCCCTCGGCGCACCTCGAGGCCGAGCTCGTGCGCTCGCAGTCGCGCCAGGCCCTCCGCGAGGCGGTGCGCGCGTCGCTCGCGTCGATGAGCGAGCGGGAGCGGCTGTGGATTCAGCACCACTACCTCGACGGCCTCACCCTCACCGCCATCGGCAAGGTGTACGGCGTCGCCCCGTCGACGGTGATGCGCGCGCTCGAGCGGGCCCTGGCGACGCTGCGGAGCCTGGTGCGCGACAACCTGCGGCAAGCTCACGGCCTGGGCCTCACCTCGCTCGACAGCCTGGTGCGAGCCGGGGTGAGCTGACCGTCGCCGCACACGTCGTGCGAGGCGCTGCCATGGCCGAGCCCACGTCCCACTGTCCCAGCGAGAACGACCTGCTCGCCTTCGTCGCGGGCGCGACGGAGCAACGCGCCGACGTCGAGCGCCACCTCGCCGGCTGTGAGCGCTGCCGGGTCGCCGTCGCGAACCTCGTGTCGAGAACGACGAGCTCGACGCGGGCGCCCGGGCAGCAGCGCCGCGGTGACGAGGTTGGCCGCTACGTGGTGCTCGAGCTCGTCGGCGAAGGAGCGATGGGGCGGGTGTACGCGGCGTACGACCCCGTGCTCGACCGCAAGGTGGCGCTCAAGCTGTTGCACCCGCTCGTCGACGGCCCCGACGGCCAACAGCGCCTGTTGCGCGAAGCGAAGGCGCTGGCGAAGGTGACGCATCCGCACCTGGTGGCCGTGCACGACGCCGGCACCTTCCAGGACTCGGTCTTCCTGGCGATGGAGTTCGTCGACGGGCAGACGTTGCGCGCGTGGCTTGCCGCCGAGAAGCGCAGCGCCGACGAGGTGGTCGACGCCTTCGTTCAAGCCGGACGTGGGCTGGCCGCGGCGCACGCGGCGGGGCTGGTGCACCGGGACTTCAAGCCCGAGAACGTGCTGGTGGGACGCGATGGGCGCGTGCGCGTCTCGGACTTCGGGCTTGCGCGCGAGTTGGGCGCGGCGCTGTCCACGACATCGCTTGAAGCGCTGGCGCTGCCGTCGGTCTCGGACGTCGGAGGACGTGGTGTCGAGCCCGGCGAGGCTAGGCTGCTTTCGGCTGGAGTGTCGTCGACGCTCGGAGTCGCTGCATCGTCCACCGAAGCGGCGAAGCTGTCGGTCGGAGCGAGTCCTTCGCCCGTCGGAATCGCTGCGCCGTCCGTCGAAGTCGCGAAGCGCTCGGTCGGAGCGAGCGCCTCGCCCGTCGGAGTCGCTGCGTCGTCCGTCGAAGTCGCGAAGCGCTCGGTCGGAGCGGGTGCCTCGCCCGTCGGAGTCGCCGCGCCGGCCGTCGAAGCCACGAAGCTGTCGGTCGGAACGAGTGCCTTACCCGTCGGACTCGCCGCTCCGTCCACGTCGTCGCCCGAGCCGTCGATGCGGTCCGGTGGAGCGCCCTCGCGTCACAGAGCAGGCGATGGGCTCCACGACCCGGCGCTGTCAGTCCTCACCGCCGAGTCATCGCTCCCTCAGGCTCGAGCGCTGGCTGGTGGAGACGGGGCGACGCCACCGCACGCCGGCGCCGGTTTCGAGCAGACGGCGAAGCCCGCGCCCGTGCTGCTGACGGCCACCGGCGCGCTCGTCGGGACCCCTGCCTACATGGCGCCCGAGCAGCTCGCGGGCCAGCGCGCCGACCCACGGGCCGACCAGTTCGCGTTCTGCGTCGCCCTCGCCGAGGCGCTCCAGGGCACGCGCCCCTTCACGAAGAACTCGGCCGAGGTGGTGCGCCAGGGCCCGACGCTGCGCACGTCACCGCGGCGCGCACGGGCCCTCCAGCGCGGTCTGGCGCTCGAGCCCCGCGCGCGCTTCGAGTCCATGGAGGCGCTGCTCGAGGCCCTCGCGCCGCCGGCCTTCCGCCCGTCGACCCTCGTCGTGCCGGTGGCCGCCGTCGTGCTCGCGCTCGTCGCCGTCGCGGCCTTCGTGCGGCAGCGCAGCACCCTCTGCGCGTCGGGCCCGGAGCGCGTCGCCGCCGTCTGGTCGACCGAACGCCGGCAGCAGCTGCGCGAACACTTCGCGTCCCTCGGCGGTGACGACACGTTCCAGCGCATCGACGGCGAGCTCGACCGATGGACGACGGCGTGGGCCGCGCAGCACCGCGAGGCCTGTGAGGCGACCCGCCTGCGCGGAGAACAGTCGGACCAGGTGTTCACCGTGCGCATGGCCTGCCTCGATCGGCGCCTCGTCGACCTCGAGGGTGCGCTCGGCGTGCTCGCTACCACCAACCCCGACTCGTTGCCGCGCGCCCAGGACCCGGTGCTGTCGCTCACGCCCCTGACGGTGTGCACCAACACGTCGGCGCTGCTGGTGCCGGTGCCGAGGCCCGAGGCGCCTGCGCTGCGCGAGCGCGCCGACGCCATCGAGCGCGAGCTGTCCCGCGCCCAGGCGCTCCGCGAGTCGGGTCGCTTCGTCGAGGGGCTGCCCATCGCCACCTCGGCGGCCCTCCAGGCCCACGGCCTCGGGTGGGCGCCGCTCGAGGCCGAGGCTCTCTTCGTCCGCGGGCAGCTCCTCGAGGGGAACAGCGACCTGCCGGGCGCCGAGAGCGCGCTTCGTGACGCCTTCAACCGCGCCCACGCCGCGCGCGACGACCGGCTCGCCACCCTCGTCGCCATCGAGCTGAGCTTCGTGGCGAGCCAGCAGGCCCGGCTCGAGGTGGCGGACGAGTGGGTCTGGCAGGCCAATGCGCTCGCGCCGCGCGTCGGCATCGACTGGGAGCTCGCCTCGAAGCTCGCCAACCAGCAGGGCCACCTGCACACCGCCCGCAGCGAGTTCGCCAGCGCCGAGGTGCGCTACCGCACGGCGTGGGAGCTGCGGCGCGACCACCAGGGCCCCTCGCACCCGAAGACGGCGTCGATTCTTGCCAACCTCGCGGGCTCCATCGGCGGGCAGGGCCGCTACGAGCAGTCGGCCGAGCTCCTCACCGAGGTGGCCCGCCAGCTCGAGGCCTCGCTCGGCCGCTCGCACCACAAGGTGGGCCAGGCGTGGAACGGCGTGGCCGAGCAGGACATCGCGCTCCACCGGCCCGCGAAGGCCCTCGCCCTCATCGACGGCATCTTCGCCGAGCAGCTCGCGGCGCTGGGGCCGTCGAGCCAGTACGTCGGGCGGCTCCGCTACGGCCGGGCCGAGGCGCTGCGTGGGCTGGGGCGGCTCGACGAGGCCGCCGCCGAGTACCGGCAGGCGCTCGAGGTGTTCGAAGCCGCCTCGATGCCCTTGATGGCCGGCATCACGCTGGGCGCGCTCGGCGCGACGGCCTGCCGGGCGGGACGGCTCGACGAAGGGCTCGCCTCGGCGTCGCGCGCGCGTGAGGTGTTGCTGAAGGCCTTCGGAGAGGCCCACGAAGAGGCCACCGTCGCGCTCGAGGTGCAGGGGGAATGTCTGCTCGAAGCCGCCCAGCCGCAGCGCGCGCTGGCCTTCTTCACGCGCTCCCTCGAGGCGCGTGAGAAGGCCGGTGACGACGACTGGACGGCGCGCAGCCTCGTCGGCCTGGGGCGCACCCACCTCGCGCTCGGGCACCGGGCCGAGGGGCGTGCGCTGCTCACCCGCGCGGCGCGCTCGCTGGAGCGCTCGAAGCTCGACGCCGTGCTGCTCGCGACGGCCCGCACGTCCCTCGGCGAGGAGCCCGCGCTCGATGCCGGTCGCTGAAGGCTCCTCGCGGCGCGTGCGCCCGTGCCGTCGGTCACGATGGAGGGCAAGGGCCCGTTCACGGGGGTTCCCGCCCGGGTGCGGTGACCCTGACTACGGCGCGGGCTCGACGCCCACCGCGAACAGGGACGCCGCGCCGGGCAGAACGGCGCGCGGTCCACAACGAGGCGTTCGCGAAGCGCGCCAGGAAGCATCTCGATGCGCAGGGGCTCGGCCGTCGCGGCGAGCCAGCCCCGCGCGCAAAAGCAGCCCGCGCTCACCCGTCTCGACCATGAACCGGCGCACCACGCCACCACCAGGAGCCCTCGTATGAATCGTCTCGTCCTGTCGTCCCTCGTCACCCTCGCCCTCGTCACCGGCTGCAAGGAAGAGACGGCCGCTGCCGCCGCACCCGGCGCGAAGCCCGCGGCCGTCGCGCCCGTCGTCGAGGCCCCGAAGAAGCCCGCGCTCGTCGAGCTCGACCTCTCGAAGTGGGGCCCGGCCTTCAAGGGCTACATCGCCATGGCGCCCCCGGGCTCGACCATCGAGTTCGACGACCCGAGCCGACAGCTGAAAATCTCCGAGAACGACTACCTCAACCTCAACGAGGCTCCCTTCTTCGAAGACGCCCTCGCGTCCATCGGCAAGGGCGACGACACGGTGAAGAACGTGGTGAAGAAGGCCACCGAGGCCACCTGGGAGCGCACCGCCCCCATCGGTGCCTTCTGGTCGTTCGACGTCCTCGTCACCACCGGCAAGGACAAGTGGTCGTGCAACGGCGAGACGTTGACCGACGCCGCCACCCGCGCCGTGCTGGTCGAGGTGTGCAAGAGCATCAAGAAGAAGTGAGCCTCGAGCCACCTCACCTCTTCCCCTGTGTCGCACCTGGTGGGAGAAGGTGAGTCGTGATGACGGGTCCAGCCGGGGCAGCCCTCGAAGGGCACCAGCTCGAGCGCTTGTTGTCCTTCCTCGGAGCGGCCGACCCGGGCAGCTACCGCCGCATTCACGCGCGCCTCGAGTCCTTCTTCCGGTGGAAGGGCCTGGGAGACGGCGCCGGGCTGGCCGACGAGACGCTCGACCGGGCGGCCCGCCGGCTGGCCGACGATGCAGTGCGCACCGAGGCGCCGATGCCGTTTCTCCTCGGCGTCGCGCGCTTCGTCGCCATGGAAGCCCAGCGAAAAGAAGCCCAGCGCCGCACCGCCGAACAGTCGGCCACCCTCGAGCCCACCGACGAGCGCGCCGAGACCGAAGTGGCGGCGCTCGAGGGGTGTCTGGAAGGACTCCTCCCCGCGGAGCGAACGCTGGTGCTGACGTATTACCGGGAAGGCAGTGGCCGGGCGCGCATCGAGAGCCGCCAGCGCCAGGCTGACTCGCTCGGCATCGGCCTCAACGCCCTGCGAATTCGTGCCTTTCGGCTGCGGGAGCGCCTCGAGCAGTGTGTTTCGGCAAAGTTGGCTGAAACACATCCTTCGGCGCCATCACAGGAGGGCGAATGACGACGGTCGATGCCGAGCGCGCGTTTGCCTACCTGCTGGGGGAGCTCCCTGACGGTGACGCGTCGTCGCTCGACGAGGCGCTGTTGGCCGAGCCCGAGACGCACGAAGTGCTGCAGGCCTTCGAGGCCGAGCTCTTCGATGCGTACCTCGACCGGTCGCTGCCGAACGAGCGCCGCGCCCGGTTCGAGCAGCGATTCCTCTCGACCGCGGCAGGCCGGGAGCGGCTTCAGCGGGCGCGCGCCCTTCGCCAGGTGGCTGCGCGAACGGTGGCGTCGTCGCAGAGCGCGTGGTGGGAGCGCCTGGCTGCCCTGTTGACGATGCCGCGGCTCGCCGTGGGCGCGCTGGTGGCCGCTGCGCTCGCCTTCGTGGTGGCCCGCCCGTCGGCTGCTCCCGAGGTGAACGTCTCGTTGCGCCCCGACACCGTGCGTGCTGCCGATGTTGCGCGGCGCCTCGAAGTGTCCGCGGCCTCGCCCGTCGTGTTCGAGCTGGCGCTCGATGACGCGCCCGCCGCATCCGAGTGGAAGGTGGCCGTCACCGGCCCGGGTGGTTTTTCATGGAGCGGCGCTCCAGCCCGCTCCGACGCCGTCGCAGTCGTGGTGAAGGTGTCTGGCGTGAGCTGGGTGAGCGGCCGGTACAGCGTGTCCTTGCAATCGGCCGCCGACGTCCTGACGTACGAGGTCGATGTCACCGTTCGCTGAGCGTTCGTCGCGTGGAGCGGCAGTGCCGTCAGCCGCGGCGCTGGTCGTGGTGTGCGGCCTGGTGCTGGTGGGCTGTGACGAGGCGAAGCGGCTCGAGCCTGGCGTGCCTCTCGAGGTGAAGGCGACGGCCACTCCTCAGACCTTCCGGTTGCCGAAAGGGCCCGTGACGTTGACGGTCGCTCCGTCAGACGCACGCGCGCGGGTGACGCTGGTTCGTGGTGCCGTGCGCACCCACCTGGTCGACCGGCCGGACCTCGCGCCGCATCGACTCGCCTTCACCGACGGCGCGAGCGTCGAGGTGGAAGTGTCGTGGCCACGGTACACACCGGCGACGGACCGCTCCGGGTCGGCGGAGCCGAGACGCGGGTCCGCGTCGGGTGCGGGGCCGACACCGCCTGGGGCGCCCGCCCCCAATGCGCCTTCGCCCGCTGGCCCAGCGGCTGCCCCGAACCCGGACCCTCACCGGGCCAGCTCGCGGGTACGACTCGCGCTCGAGACTGGAGGCGCCGCCACCGACGCGGCCTTCGACGCCGACCTCGTCGAGGCGCTCTCGAAGACGCAGCCCCCGACGGCTGACTCACTGGCGACGGCGCTCGAGGGCTTCCTCCGGCTCGCCGAGGCGCCCTCCATCGACGCCGCTCGGACGACGTCGGCCCGGCTCGCCGCTGCCGTGGTGCTCGCGCGCACCGGAGACCCTCGGGCCCGCGCGGCCTTCGAGGCGTGTCTCGACTCACCGGTGGACCTGACGCGAGCGCGGGCGCATCTCGGCCTGGCGCACCTCGACCAGCAAGAGGACCGGCTCGCCGACGCGGCGAAGCACCTCGAGGCGGCGCGCGCCCTCTCGAAGGACGCTCCGAGGTTGCTGGGGCAGGTGGCGTGGCTCGAGGCCGAGGCGATGGCGGAGCGCAGCGAGTACGCGAAGGTGCTGGCCCACGTGCCGCCGTACCTCGAGTCGGCGAAGGCGCTCGGTGACGATGGGCTCGCCGCGATGCTGGAAGCCGCGACGGGCTGGGGGTGGAAGAACCAGGGCGACCGCGAGCAGGCGAAGGCGCACTTCGAGGCGCAGGCCGCGCTCGCCCGACGCACCGACGACCCGCGCCTCGTCGGCATCGCGCTCCACAACCAGGGCATCATCTTCTCGGACTTCGACGGCGACTGGGCCGCGGCGCTGCCTTTCTACGAGCAGGCCGTCGCCGAGTTCCGCAAGGTGGAAGACCTCCGCGGGCTCGCCTTCAGCCTCGACGCCTCGGGCGAGATGGAGTCCACGCTCGAGCGCCCCATCGCCATCGAGCACCACCGCGAGGCGTACGAGCTGCGCAAGCGCCTCGGCCACGTTCGGGGAGAGGGCCAGACGCTCGTCTCGTTGGGCAGCGCGTTGACGCGCCTCCACCGGCCGGAAGAGGCCTTCGAGCCGTTGCGGGCGGGCATCGAGCTGTTCCACCGCATCGGTGACACCAACTGGGAAGCGTACGGGTGGTTCCGGCTGGCCCGGGCGTCGCTCGAGGCGAAGCAGTTCCCCGACGCGGTCGCCCACGCGCGCCGCTCGCTCGCCATCGCCGAGTCCTTGCGGGAGCGCATCGCCAGCGATGACCGCCGCGCCTCGTACACGGGGTCGGTCGCCAACACCTTCGACACGTGGATTGCGGCGGCCATGGCCCACGCGCAGGCGACAGGGGAGCGCCGCTGGTTCGCCGAAGCTCTCGAGGCCTTCGAGCGCTCGAGGGCGCGGTCGTTGCTCGAGGTCGTCCTGCGCATCGACGCCGACCGCCCGGCCGGCAGCCTGCGCACGAAGGACGAGGCGCTGCGGGAGACGATTCGCGAACTCGAGTTCGAGCTTCGGCGGGAGCGCGCGCGAACGAGCTCCGACAGGCTCGAGACGCTCGAGGCGACGATGCGCGACCGGCTGGCCGAGTACGAGGAGCTGGTGCTGTCGATGCAGTCCGCCGACCCCCGCGCGGCGTCGCTCGGAGCCGTGCCGCTCGCCACGCTGGACGACGCCGAGGCCCTCGCCGGGAAGGACACCGTCATCGTCGAGTACGCCTTCGGTCGGAAGTCGTCCTGGGCGCTGGTGCTGGGGGCGGGCGCTGCGCCGAAGGCCTTCCGGCTGCCCGAGCCAGCGAAGGTGCGCGAGCTGGCCGTGGCCCTCGTCGAGCAGGTGTCGGCCCGGAACCGCGACGTGGACGGAGAGACGGCCGCGGTGCGCGCCGAGCGCATCGCTGGAGCCGACGCGGCGGCCACCAGGACGCGTGCCGAGCTGCGTGACGCCGTGGTGCCGTTCGCGGCGCTCCTCGAGGGGAAGAGACGACTGGCGGTCGTCGCCGACGACTCCCTGCAGCGCGTGCCGTGGAGCGCGCTCGTGCCCGAAGTCGCGGTGGTGCAGGTGCCGTCGCTCTCCGTGGTGCTGGCTCAGCGCAAGCGCGCCGGAGCGAAGCCGGCGGCGACGAGCACGTTGACGGTGGTGGCCGACCCGGTCTTTGGAGAAGACGACCCGCGGCTGCAGGGCATGGACGCCGGCGTGCCCGAGGTGCGCGGAGAGGCGACGTGGCGGCGGCTCCCGTTCTCGGCGGCCGAGGGCGAGACGCTCGCGAAGCTGGTGCCCGCGGCGAAGCGACAGGTGTTGACGGGCTACGCCGCGACCCGGGAGACGGTGGTGTCTGGGGGGGTGTCGGGCTCGCGGTTGGTGCACTTCGCGACGCACGGCGTGCTCGACCTCGCGACGCCCGAGAAGAGCGGACTGGTGCTGACGCGGCGCGCGCCCGATGGACGGCCGGTCGAGGGGTTCCTCTCGCTGGCTGACGTCTACGCGCTGCGGCTGTCGGCAGACCTGGTGACGCTCTCGGCCTGCGAGACGGCGCTCGGCGCTGCGCAACGGGGCGAGGGACTCATCGGCCTGGCGCGCGGGTTCCTCCACGCGGGCGCGCGCGCGGTGGTGGCCTCGCTGTGGAAGGTGAATGACAAAGCGACGGCGGTGTTGATGGAGGCCTTCTACGAGGGCTTGTTGGTGAAGAAGCTGACGCCGGCGGTGGCGCTGGCGAACGCGCAGCGCACGGTGGCAGCGATGGAGCGGTACCGCGCGCCGTACTTCTGGGCCGGCTTCGTGTTGGTGGGTGACCCGCGCGAGTAGGCGACTTCGACGCGTCCACGACCTGCGTGCTCGAACTCGAGGAACCGGCGGGGCCGAAGAAGAAGGGCGCCGCTTCTGCGACGGCAAGCCGGTCACCGGGAGGAGAGAGACCGACTGGGCACGTGCGTGATGGCGCGGAAGACCAGCGCGGCTGCACTCGACGCTCGACGACTGCTCGCCGGCCGAGTTCGAACGCAACGCGCTCGACGCCGCGCGGGCACAGAAGCCGCTTTCGACGGCCGCGCCCGCCGAAACGAGGCCGCTGGCTGGCCCCAGGAACGACGAACGCGCCCCGACCCACGTCTTGGGGCCTCTCAGCGCCAGTCGTAGCCGAGCATGAGCATCGGCGTGACGGTCACCATGAGCTCGGTGGTGGACACATCGACCCGGCCACCCCCCATGCCCGCCTGCGTGCGGACGACCGCGGTGTTGGGGTGGAAGAGCGTCATCGCGCTCAGACCAAGGCTGAAGCCGCTCTTGCGGGTGCCCGGCCCGTCGGGCTGCCGACCGAGCTGGAGACCCAGCCTGACGTCGAGTCCGAAGGCGGGTCCGGCGTGCGCGAACACTGCGCCGCCGACACCGTCGGGGTTCGCCGAGGCGGTGACACCCGCGAAGCCGCCGTTTGCGAACACCGGGCCCGCGCCGACGAAGAAGAGGTCTGACAGGAAGAGCTCTGCGATGGCTCCGATGTACCACCGGGAGAACGCGGTGACGCTCGCGGTCCCGCCGGTGGCCGAGGCCGACCCTCCGAAGCCGAAGCCGAAGAGGCCTCCGAGCGTCGCATAGGCGCCGAACATGCTGCTGATCTGGTAGCCGATGCGACCCTCAGTGCCCAACGATAGGGCGGGCTGGGGAAAATGCCAACCGCCGTTCCCAGAGAGACCCCAGCGAAGGCGACCCGTCGACGCCGTGACGGGCGATGGAGCCGCGGTCGGCGCCGGGGTCTCCTGCGCGTAAGCAATTGAAGAGACGAGGATTGTCAGGGCGAGGGCTGTTTTCATGGGCTGTCGGACGAAGCGTGAAGCGGAAGGACTCGAACCGGCCTTCAGGACACGGGCCTTCGCGAAGCTGCGTTGGCTCCTCTGTGACAGGACCACCCGGAAAACGGCGCATCCGTGGGTCGGCGGCCATGCGAAGAAGGCCTTCGTTTCGGCGGCGCTCATCTCCGGCCCGGCGGCGACACGCTGAGAGGCCTCGGCACTCTCGTACACGGGCATGCCGACGAAGAGGTTCGGGTTCAACGCCGACACCCACTGGTCCTTCGCCACGACGCCCGGCTGGCGCGCGAGCAGCGCCTTCGTCCTCACCGCCGCCGCCTTCGTGCGTCGCCTGGTGGCCCCGCCGCCCAACACCCATCTCACCAACTTCCACGGCGTCGAAAGCACCCCACGCCGCCCTGCGGCCCCCGGTGATGCGACGGCCCCCATCTCGTCCCTCACGCCGAAGCCCTCAAGGACGATCTCGGCCCCTGCGTCGTTTGGAAGGTGAATTGACAGGACATCACAAATGCGACGACTCGTTCTCGACCGACAACCCAGGTGTCAGCCAACGAGCCGAATCGTGCTGGCAGCCCTCACTCACAAGGACATGGCGATGAACTCTATCTCTCGAACCACTGCCCGCCCGTCTGCCGTCAGTCCCGCCGCCCAGCGGCCTGAGGCGGCGCAACCGGTGCAGCCGGAGCGCCCGGCGTCGTCCGGCGACGTCATGGAGCCACCGCGCCCCGACTACGAGACCAGGCTGAGCGGGGACATTGCGCTGACGGACGAGGGGCTCGAGGCGACGGCCGAAGCCGCCATCGCCACCGGCTCGACCACCACGACGCACACCCTTGGTTCGCTGAGCGGGCAGACGACGGTGACGGGCCCTTCGGCCGAAGGCGCTGGAAGCGCGACCATCACCGGCAGCACCGCAACCGTGTCGGGGTCGGCCACTGCGTCGACCGGCTCATTGTCCACCGAAGGTCAGAGTCAAGATGGGTCGCTCACGTACTCGACCCACGTCGAAGGCCCGTCGATTGAAGTGGCGATGGAGGCCGAAGCCGAATGGACGGAATGGACCGAGATTCAGGCCGAGGTGAAGATCGACATCGATGCCACCCTGGTCGAAGCCAACGGACGGGTCACCAAGACCATCGAGTTCGAGGTGGGCGGTGAGCAGTTCGAGGTGACGCTCGACCTCGAGGCCATGGGGAGGATTGGAGCGGAGGGCACCCTGACGCTCGACATCACCATCGGCGCCGACGGCGTGAAGGTCAGCCCCGAGCTCGAGGGCTTCGTGGGTGCTCAGGCCGAGATGACTGGCTCCATTGGCATCACCCACGAGGGCGATGCACTGTTCAACTCGACGGTGTCCATTGGTGCGACCGTCGGCGGAGCAGCGACCGCGGGCGGGGTCGAGGCCCGCTACGAGTGGACCGACGAGAACATCATCAACTTCGACGCAAGCTACACCGCGCCAGGCGGTTCGATGAGTGCTTCCATCGATGGGTCGGTCGACGTCGACGAGGCCTACGACGTGGTCGAGCAGCTCCTCGGTAACTACCTCCCGGGTTGACCATGCCGAGTCCACGATTCGCATCTGAATTCGAGCGCGGTACCGAAGCGCTCAAGGCGAAGGACTTCACCGCGGCGATCCACCACCTCGAGGCCGCAGCCTCGACCGATGCGACCAACGCGAACGGGCTGCTGCGTCTCGCCCAGGCCTACGAGGCGAGCAAGCAGTTCGACCTCGCCTTCAAGACCTACCTGAAGTGCAGCCGACACGCTCCCAGACCGGGCTTGCCGCTCACGAAGGCCTTGGACATGCTCTGTCGGCAGAGTCGCTTCGAAGAGGCGGCGGGCGTGATGCGCCAACTGGTGTCGGCCTTGCCGACCGCTCTGCCGATCTACGTCAAGCTGGCCCGGGTCGAGCTCGGCCTTGGACAGCCAGCGAAGGCCAGGGACACGGCGCTCGCGCTGGTGAGAGAGGCGACGCGAGCCGGCCATGAGCCGCTCGTCGCCGAAGGGCATCTGCTGGCCGGGCTTGCGCTGCTCCTGTCGAGCCGGGCGACGGAGGCAGAGAAGCACCTGCTCGAAGCACGTCAGCGAGCGCCGGGCTCTGCCGAGGCCTGGGTTGCCCTGGCCAAGCTCCGCGAGTTGAAGAAGGACCGCATCAAGGCTGAGGCGATTCTTCGAGAGGCGGTAGCCAGGCTCCCGAGGGCGTTTGCACCAGCGAACGAATTGGGTCTGCTCCTGATGCGTTCTCGCAGCGCAAAGCGGCACACCGAGGCAATTCGGTTCCTCGAGAAGGCAGCGCTCAATCAGCCCGCGAACCGCGACGTGTATTTGAATCTGGCGCTGGCCTGGTACCCCTCGAACAAGGAGCGAGCGCACTGGTGCGCACGGCAGGCGATGCATTCGAGGTCGCAGGCCACGCGCGCGGAAGCCCGGCGGCTGCTCGAGAAGTTGCAGCAGACCGCCAGGCCCTGACAGCTGGCGGCGGGTCGAGGCCGTCGCCGCGGGGAGTGCCTGACGCCGGAAAAGCGACCCGGTCTCAGGCAAGCGCTCGCTGGCCGGTGCGTGGAGCACGGCGTCATGACCTTCGACCCGCTCATCGCCCTCGGTCTTTCGGTCTCGGCCGCGCTCGCGCTGCTGGGACCGCTCGTGGTGGCCTTCGTGCTGTGGCGGCGGCTCCAGGCGCCGGCGCTCGCGTGGCTCATCGGCGCCGGCACCTTCTTCGTCTCGCAGGTGGTGCTGCGGTTGCCCTGGCAGATTCCCCTCGGTGTCTGGATTTCGAAGCAGCAGCCGGGCGAGGCCGTGATGTGGGCGTGGCTCGTGGCCTCGGCCTTCACCGCGGGCCTCTTCGAAGAGACGGGCCGCTGGGTGGCGTACCGCTTCGTGTGGAAGGGGCGCACGGCGACCGGCGGCCTCATGCTGGGCGCGGGCCACGGCGGCTTCGAGTCGATGCTGCTGGTGGGCCTCAACCTGGCGGTGAGCGCCGTGCTGTACGTCGCGCTCTCGCAGGGCGTGACGCTGGGCCTGCCAGAAGACGCGCTCTCGGTCGTGCGCACCCAGTTCGCGCAACTGACGCCGGCGCTCACGCTCGCCGGAGGCATCGAGCGGCTCTCGTCGATGGTGGTGCACTGCGGGTTGTCGGTGCTGGTGCTGCAGGCCTTCACCCGCGGCTCGTCGCGCTGGCTGTGGCTGGCCATCGCGTTCCACACGGTGAGCAACGTGGCGGGCGTGGGCGCGTCGAAGGGACTCGGCGTGTGGCCCGGAGAAGCCGTCATCGCCCTCTTCGCGCTCGCCGCGCTGGCGTGGACGGTGCGGTGGGTGCGTGACGACCGTCGGGCGCGGGCTGCGCTCGCCTCGTGAGGTGAACCGGCCTCGGGTTTGCGCGGGGCGAGATTCTCTTGTCATTCGGCACCCTGGGCAGGCGGTCGAGCTGCGCGGGTCGGCGAACGCTCGTGTTCGCGGCCACTGCGGTGATGTGGCCCGCCTGGCCTGCTATCCGCCGCACGTCATGAACCACTGGGCTGCAGCTTTCGTCTGGTCGTGTCTCACCGTCGTCTGTCTTCGTGCGGGCGAGGTCGCCGCGGCCGAGCCCGGCGCCGTCGACCCCGACGCGAGCGCGCCGCGCGACGAGCAGCAGGTGGTCGCGTGTCTGAACGCGGCCGAAGCCGTCGACGGGGCCGTCCCGGTCCAGGCGATGCGGACCCTGTCCGACGCGTGCGGCCCGCTCCTCGCGGCCGACGTCCGAAGCGTCTGGGCAGGGCTTTCGGGCTCGACGAGTCCGTGGCTCGAGAGTCAACTCGCCGCCGCCCTGGCCGAGTCGACGTGTCGTCGCCTCGCGAAGCCCGTGAAGGGCTGCCGTGGCAAATACAGGGCTGACTTCGAGTTCATGCGCCCGTCGGCACGGCGCGAGGCAGCGCTGGCCGTCGCGCAAGCCGCCTTCGTCACGGAGCTCGGCGCCGAGCAGGCGACGCGACTCACCGGGCCCTTCTCCAGTGCCTGGCAGCGGCTGTTCGGGCCGGTGTCACCGCAACGCATCGTGCTCCTCCCGAGCGAGTTGGGTTCGGGCTCGTTGCTGTTCGCCGACGAGCGCGACCGGGTCGACGAAGTAGCTCGGGCACGCGCGGCCGAGGCCTTCTCGGCGCACGGACAGGTGCTCACCGCCGACGAGCAGCAAGCGCTGCGAGCGCTCGTGGCCGAGCACCGACTCACGGCAGAAGGCCCACGTTGCGCGGTCGCACCGTCGCTCGAGCACGTGACCCTGGCACGCTATGGCCCCGCGCTCGCTGCACGATTGACCACGCGCTGCACGGAGTCGACGTGCAGCGTCGACCTCTCACTCCGCGAGCCCACCACGAGTTGGAGCGACTTCGAGCATTCGCGGGGGCGTCAGACGCTCGTCGCGACCGTTCCCGTCGGCGCGACGGTGGAGGACTGGGTCGGCGCCATCGGCGGCCTGCGTCCTCCCGCGCCGGCTCCGCCCGCGAGTGAGGCCTTGAGCCAGGGCGTTGGCCTGGCCTCGTTGGGAGGCGCGGACGACGTGCTGGGCGTCTCCCTCGGCGTGTCGAAGTCGGGCCCGCCGGTCGTCGTCGTGGTGCTCGCTGCCTCGTCGGGCTGGGCCGTGCGTCCGGCGCCAGACGACTTCAGCGCTGGCGAGCTCGCTGCGCTCGAGCGAGACGCCTCCTCCGCCTCGGCTTTGGGAAGGCTGACGCGAGTGCTCCTCGAGGTCGGCGCGAACGGCCGCGTGGGACGCTGCGAAGCTCCGGAGAGCGCGGCACGGCTGTGTCGCGTTCTGGAGCGACATCGGTTTCCCGTGGGCGCGGCGCGTCGTCGGGTCGAGCTCAGCCTGTCGTTTCGTTTCGGTGAAGGTGCCAGTCTGGGGTCGATTTCGCTCGCGCCCCGGGTCCAGCGGGTCGCCGTCACGTCTCTTCCGCACAGCCCCGATGACACCCGGGCGATGGACGACCTCGTGCCGGCGCTCACGACATGTCTCGGAAAAGAAGGGCGCGCGCGTGACGGGCTCGCGTTGACGCTGACCGTGGACGGACAGGGTGGTGTGACTGGAGTGCGGGCGACCCCGGTGGCGCTCGCGGTTCCTCCGTTGGCAGCGGGCGATGCCTTTCCGCGGGGCGAGGTCGAGTGCTTCGACAAGGTGGCGAGGCGCGCGAAGCTGTCGTGTCCGCTGCGGGCCGATGGGGTGGTGCGCGCCGTCTACGAGGTGCACCGACGGGTGAAGTGAGCGGCTGACGTGTGGCTGCGAGTTTCTCGCGCCTCACCCGTTCGGCCACGAGGCGGCCCTTCGACGCGCCGACGGCCCTCTCGCGAGCCCGGCCGTGGAGTACACCGCGCCTCATGCTCCGACCCGCGCTCATCGCCCTCCTCCTCGCCACACCGCTCGCTTCATTCGCCCAGGCGCCGACCCGCCAGCCGCTCACCGAGGCGCAGGTGCCAAAGGCCGTGCTCACCGCCCTCGATGCCACGCTCGGCGGCCCGGCCGACAGCTGGGAGAAGGTCACGCTCAAGAACAAGCAGGCGCGGGTGGTGGCGACGCTGACGAGGCTGAATCCCTCGAGCGGCGTGATGGTGACCCAGCGCGTCCGGTACACCGAAGACGGCCGCCAGACCTCGATGACGGAGTACCAGGCGAAGGCCCCAAAGACGTTCGAAGAGGTCGAGCCCTACCTCGGGACGGGTGGCGTCAACCCCGCGCTCACCGAGAAGGTGAAGGGCCTGTTCAAGACCGGACGCATCGTCAGCTTCGAGCGCTTCTCGTTCGCCCCCGGCAAGCAGGACACGCAGGTGGTCGTGCACCGCGTACGCCTCGCCAACGCGAAGGGCGAAGTCGCCACCGTGGCGGTCGACGACGAGGGCCGCGACGTCGACCTCTGGAAGTACCCGGTTCGCAAGCTCGAGGGCGAAGACCTCGACTGAGAGGTTCCGCGTCGAGGGGGAACGCCTGGCGCTCATCCCTCGACGCCGGGAGGCCTCGCGACGGCTGGCCTTCGGTGCGCTCCCCGTGCGAGGTTCGCTCACGATGGGGCTCGGCGACGTGGTGAAGGCCCTCACGCGGGGCGCGGCGCTGGCGGTGATGTCGATGGGCTGCGGAGGGGGACTCCGGCTCGAGCCGTACCCGCCCGAGCGGAACCGCTGCGAGGAGCAGGCGGTGGTGAACCCCTTTGCGCCAGCCGATGCGGGGGTGAGCACCGTGACCGCGTGCACCACCACCGACTGTCTCCCACCGAAGAACGAGCGCTGCCTGTCGGGCCGCGAGGCTGCCCCTGATGCGCTCACCGTCGAAGGGCCCTTCGCGCAGCCCGACGGTGGGACGACCGACTGCTGTTACATCGTGATGCGGAGTCACCCTGCGACGCGCTTCGGGCGCCCCCTGCTCGACGACCACGACGAGGCCCGACTGGCCGCGCTCGTCACCCGCGCCGACTGGAGCTGAAGCCCATGCTGGACGACGCCGCCTGGAGCGCGTTCGCCGCCCGCGTCGAGGCCCTCGAGCCCGACCTCCGAAAGGCCCTCGCCAGGCGCTGGAGCGAAGCCGCGCTCGCAGAACACGCCTCCATCGCCTCGTTCGCCCGCTTCACCCTGCAGCTGCTCGCCGTGGGCGCTCCGCCCTCGCTCCTCGCCGATGCGCACCGCGCCGGGCTCGACGAAATCGAGCACGCCCGCCTGTCGTTTCGCGTCGCCTCGCGCTTCGCTGGCCAGGCACTCGGGCCGGGCCCGTTGCCGATTCCGCCGTCGTCGGGGGTGGTGTCGCTGCTCGAGGCTGCACGCGCGGCCGTGCTCGAGGGCTGCATCGCCGAGACGCTCGCCGCCAACGAGGCCCGGCATGCCGCCGAGCGGTGTGTCGACCCGCTCCTGCGCACGGTGATGGGCGCCATCGCCGAGGACGAGGGCCGGCACGCCGAGCTCGCGTGGGCGTTCGCGGGGTGGGCGCTCGAGGTGGGCGACGATGCCGTGCGCACCGGCGTCGCAGCGGCCGCTGAGGTCGCGATGCGAGAGGCCGAGCAGACCGCCGCCACCGGTGCGGGTCCCGACCTCTCGGATTGGGGGGCGCTCCCCGAGGCGCTCCGCCTGAGCCTCGCGCGCGAGCACCTGGCCCGGGTGATCCGCCCCGCGCTCGACCACCTCATGAAGCGCCACGCCGGCGGCCGGACCGGCTAAGCCACGCGTCAGGAGCGGACGAGCTGTGGCTGCTGGCCCCGGGGAATCGCCTCGGCTTCGTCCTCCACCATGATCGCCTCCGGAAAAGCCGTGGCGGGCGCCTCCAGCAAGAACATTGGACAAAGCCTGAACAGGCCGTTACCGATGTCGCTGGCCCCCTGCCAGGAGACCCCGATGAGCGACCCGTGCGACCACTGCGGTAAGGAATTCGAGAACTTGCACGTCATGCAGCACGTGCCGGGCCTCAACATCGGCAAGTATTTCCGCCCGCAGCTCTGGTGCGACTCGTGCGCCGGCGTGGGCCCTGGCGAGACGCCGCCGTGCCCGCCGTCGATGCTCCGGCCCGACGGCTCGTGCACCGTGTGCGAGCCGATGGCTCGCGTCGGCTGATCACCCCAGGCCGACTCAAAAGTACCGCATCTGCACGCCACAGCGCGTCGCAGTCGGGGACGTCGTGTCGCAGTTGCTCGAGAAACCTGGAACGACCTCGAGCGCGGGCGAGCGCACGGCTCCCGTCGGGCCGAGGTCGGCGCGAATGAAGTTGATGAAGTAGCTGCGGCCGCACTGGAGCTCACAGACGAGCTCATCGGAGACACCTGCCCCGAGCCGGTAGCTGATGATGTTCTGCGGCACGACGACAGGGTTGCCCTGAAGCGGGCGCCGACTCGTGCAACCCCGGGCGAAGGTGGGGTCGTTCGGCGGCGCAGCACCAGCGGGTGGCCAGCGGAAATCGCCGGGGCAGGGGCGAATGGTGACGAAGACCTTCGAGAGGTCTGCTTCGCCGTCGACCTGGCTCGGGTCCCAGAAGAAGCGCTTGTTGCCGGCTGCGGCGCACGCGATGGGGTCTGCGGGCACGTCGATGCGCACGGCCAGGTACTCACCGTGCGTCGTGGTGATTCGGCCCAGGCCGCCCGAGCTTGGAAAGGGGTTCCAGAAGGCGCCTCGAATGTTGGCCCAGTCCACGTCGGAGAAGACGGTCTTCGACTGGTCGCGCACCCAGCCCTCAGGTGGTGTGGCCGGGGCGCAGGCTCCGGCGCCGGCTGAACCGCCCCCGAGCGACGCGCCGCCCGCAGTGCCACCACCAGCCGAGCTGCCGCCACCCGTTGCCATTCCGCCTGCTGCCCCACCAGCCACGCCCGTTCCACCCGTTGCGCCGCCACCGGCCTCCAACGACCCGCCAGCCGCGCCACCAGCGGCTGAACCGCCTCCAGCCTCGACGGCACCACCACCGGCCGCTCCGCCCCCGCGCGCCGAGCCGCCCGCCATCGGCGCCTCCTGACAGAGGGTCGCGACGCAGCGCTCGCCGGTCGAACACGCGGTGTCGGTGGTGCACGGAATGGCTGGCGCACACCCCGTCACGACGAGGCCGCCAACGAAGAAGAAGACGCTCGTTTTCATGGCTGCTGGGCCTACGAGGTCCTTCCGCCGGCGGATTCGCGCGCGCCTCCGGCCGGGTCCGCGCTGCTGAAAACTTGAGCAGTCACCTGAGCGTCCGTACAGTCACCTGAACGGGAGGTCAGGTGATGCAGACACGTTCGCAGGGTCCGTTCGCTGGAGTTCGAAAGTCGCCGTGGCAGCGCGTCGCGGGAGTCGACGCGGTGCTCGAGCAGTGGCGGGGTGACCGTCACGTCGCGCCCAACCTCGTGCTCGACGAGGCGCTGCCGTCGGCCGAGGCGGTGTTCGCGCCGTTTCCCTCATCGCTCGCGCCACCGGTGGTGACGGCGCTGCGGGCGCGCGGGTTGTCGTCGCTCTACACGCACCAGGCCGAGGCGTACGAGCTGTCGCAGGCGGGCCGTGACGTCGTCGTCGCCACGCCGACCGCCTCGGGCAAGAGCCTCTGCTACCTCTTGCCGGTCCTGAACGCGCTGGCGCTCGACCGTGAAGCGCGCGCGTTGTTCCTCTTCCCCACCAAGGCCCTGTCGCGCGACCAGGAAGCGTCGCTGCACACGTTTCTTCAGCAGGCGGGGCTCGAGCACGGCGCGGTGACCTTCGACGGTGACACACCGGCCGACGCCCGACGGTCGGCGCGCGAGCGCAGCGGCGTCATCCTCACCAACCCCGACATGCTGCACACGGGCATCCTCCCGCACCACGCGGGGTGGGCGCGCTTCTTCGCGGGCCTCAAGTACGTCGTCGTCGACGAGCTGCACGCGTACCGCGGCGTCTTCGGTAGCCACCTCGCCAACGTGCTGCGGCGGCTGGAGCGGGTCGCGCGGTTCCACGGCTCGACGCCGAAGTTCCTCTGCGCGTCGGCCACCATCGGCAACCCGAAGGAGCACGCGTCGAAGATGACGGGCCGAGACGTGCAGCTCGTCTCGCAGAGCGGCGCGCCGCGCGGAGAACGCCGCGTGCTCGTCTACAACCCGCCGGTGGTGAACGCCGAGCTCGGCATTCGCCAGTCGTCCATCAAGACCGCGGCGCGCTTGACGGGCGACCTCGTGAAGGCGGGCGTACCGACGCTGCTGTTCGGCCAGTCACGCAACGGCGTCGAGGTGATGCTGAAGTACCTGCGAGACGCGCTCGCCGAGGTGCGCATCGACCCCGACGTCGTGCACGCGTACCGCGGTGGGTACCTGCCTCACGCGAGAAGGGAAATCGAAAACCGGCTGCGGCACGGCGAGGTGAAGTGTGTCGTCGCCACCAGCGCGCTCGAGCTGGGCATCGACGTCGGCTCGCTCGACGCCGTCGTCTGCGCCGGCTGGCCGGGCAGCGTCGCGGCGCTCTGGCAGCGCTTCGGCCGGGCGGGGCGGCGACAGGGCACGAGCCTGTCGTTGCTGGTCACCTCGAGCGCGCCGGTCGACCAGTACGTGGCGGCGACGGCGAAGCACCTGTTGTCGGCTCCCGCCGAGCAGGCGCGCATCGACCCCGACAACGTCGAGGTGCTCGTGCAGCACCTCAAGTGCGCCGCCTTCGAGCTGCCCTTCGAGGGTGACGAGGGCTTCCGCGACGTGCCGGCCGGGCAGGTGCGTGAGGCGCTCGGCTACCTCACCGAGCACCGCGTCGTGCACGAGGTGACGACGCCCGGCGGAAAGGCCACCTGGCACTGGAGCGCCGACGCGTACCCCGCGAACGACGTCTCGCTGCGCTCCATCGGGTGGGACAACTTCGTCATCATCGACCGCTCGACCGACACGACGATGGCCGAGATGGACTGGCGCTCGACGCACACCATGCTGCACGAGCAGGCCATCTACCAACACGAGGGCCGGCAGTTTCAGGTCGAGAAGCTCGACTTCGAGAACCACAAGGCCTTCGTGCGGCCCGTCGAGCCCGACTACTACACCGACGCGATGACCTTCACGAAGGTGACGGTCATGAGCCGCGCGCAGGAGACGAAGGCGCCGACGTACGAGCTGGGCACCGGCGACGTGTCGGTCGTCGAGCGCGTCGTCGGGTACAAGAAGATCAAGTTCCACACGCACGAGAACGTCGGCTACGGCGACGTGCGGCTGCCCGAGATGCAGATGCACACGACGGCCGTGTGGCTGACGGTGCCCGAGCTGGTGGTGCAGCTGCTGAACGCGCCGCGGCCCGACGTGATGGACGCGCTGCGCGGGCTGCTCTCGGCGATGCACACGGTGGCGGCGGTGGGGTTGATGGTCGACCCGCGCGACCTCGGCCAGTGCGTGGGCGGGCGCGACGGCGATGGCCGCGGCAGCACGCTGTTCGACCCGACGCTGTACCTCTACGACAGCGTCCCCGGAGGTGTCGGCCTGGCGTCCCGGCTGTACGACGAGCGCGAGGCGGTGCTGCGGCGCACCAGAGACCTGCTCGACGGCTGCGCGTGTGACGAAGGCTGTCCGGCGTGCGTCGGGCCGGGCGCGGTCGACGCGGTGCAGAGGGGGCGGAAGACGCTCGCGCTCGCGGTGCTGTCGGCGCTGGGCATCACGTCGCTCAACTGACGGGCCGCCATGGACTTCAAGGCGAAGCTCGGGCTGCTCGCGCGGCCGGCGGTGTCGGCGCCCGTCGTCACCAGGCCCCAGGCCGACAGTCCGTTGTCGGCGCTCATTCCGCCCACGGTGACGGCCGCGGGCGCGCTGCACGTGGTGCAGTCCCGCAGCCCCGCGCCGGCGCTGCCCCACGCAGCGACGCTCGCCGTGCTCGGGCTCGACGAGTCGTTGGCGGCGCTCGACGTCTCGCGGCTGGTCTTCCTCGACACCGAGACGACGGGCCTCAGTGGGGGCGCGGGCACGCTGCCCTTCCTCGTCGGCCTCGCGTTCGTCGACGGCGGTGAGCTCGTCGTCGAGCAGCTGCACCTCTCGGGGCCGGGCGCCGAGCGGCCCGTGCTCGCGCGCCTGTCGGAGCGCGTCGACGCCGCGAGCGCCATCGTCTCGTTCAACGGGCGCTCGTTCGACTGGCCGCTGCTGCGCACGCGCTTCGTGATGAATCGCCTCACGCCGCCGGCGCCGAGGCCGCACCTCGACCTGCTCCACGCGAGCCGGCGGGTGCTGCGGCACTGGCAGCGCGAGACGCGGCTTTCGACGGTCGAGGCGGCGGTGCTCGACGTGCGCCGGGTGGGCGACCTCGAGAGCGCGCAGGTGCCCGCTGCGTGGTTCGACTTTCTGCGGACGGGGCGGGTGGCGACGCTGGCGCGCGTGCTGTCACACAACCTGCAGGACCTGCGGAGCACCGCGGCGCTGCTGGGGTGGCTCGGCGCGTCGTGGGGCGAGCACGTGCCGGTGTCGCCCGAGGTGTCGCTCGGGCTCGGAGAGGTGGCCGAGCGGGCGCGCGTTCCCTTCAAGGCCGAGCGCTTCTTCGAGCGGGCGACCTCGAGCCCGGTGCTCGACGTGCAGGCGAGGGCGCTGGTGGCCCTGGGGCGCGTGCAGCGAAGGCGTGGAGCGCTCGACCAGGCCGCCGCCAGCTGGGAGCGCGCCGTGCCGTTGTGCGAAGACGCCTCGACGCTGCACCTGGCGCTCTCGCGGCTGTACGAGCACCGCCTGCGTGACGCCCGCGCGGCCGAACGTCATGCGCTGCTCGCCAGGCCCGTCGAGGCGCCGGTGGTGCATGCCCGGCGCGTGGCGAGATTGGCGCGCAAGCGGCAGCTCGTGCTGGCGATGCGGTGACGTTAGTGGCACGCGACTCGGAGCGATTGCCTGACGCAGGCGTGTCATCCACGACTGTCGAATGCGCAGGTCCCGCTGGGCGGGGCGATTTCATCGCTGCGGGTCTACCCGGGAGCGACTGGTCCTCGTGGAGGCTGTGACAGGGTGAAGCGTCAGAGCTTCACGGACGCGAGGTGCTTCTCGATGGTCGACTGCTCCTCGGTGCTGAACAACGAACGAATCTCGTTGAACGCCTCGCGGACGCGCGTCGCGAACGTCTCGATCTGCGAGCGAGCAGACCCCGGATCGACCGAAGTGAGCCGCACGAGTGCGTCGAAGGAAGCCAGGGTGACTGCTTCGAACTGCAGGTCGGCTCGTTGATTCAGCTTCAGCGCCAGCTTCCTGCGAATCCGCGGGTACACGACCGTCGAGACGAGGTCGTAGCAGGGCGCGAGGCGAGGCGTCCGCCCATCACCGTATGAGACCGCCCAGTTCTTCAGGTGGGCATCGCTGTTGCCCGACAGCACCATGAACACGACTCGTTCGAGGAAGGAGACGAGGTCGACTGGGCACTCGGTCTTCACGAAGGTTCCGATGGCCTCGTAGCTCTCTGCGTACTGTGGCTCGCCCGGCGGTTTGTCGAAGATCTGCCCAAAGTCCTCGACGTGGATCCGCCCCTGCGGGAGCCAATCAAAGCGCTCGATGACGAACGCGAGTCCGTTCCCTCGTGGCACCTCGTTGGGCAGGTCCGCAATCGACCCGCACGGAACCAACTCGTTCCGGGGAACGGGGAGCCCACTCCGCGCGGCCCAGGCCATGGTCGCGTGCTCGACCCGCGCGAGGTCAGGAAACTCCGAGCCATGAAACTTGGCAATCCACTCACCCTTCCCAGTCAATGGCAGAACGAAGTGGTCGTCGGTGGACCGCGCCAGGGACAGCTTCCACTGGTTTCCGGCAAGCGAGAG
>JALOQF010000371.1 GCA_025459425.1 Myxococcaceae bacterium
TTTCCGCGCAGTTGCGCTGGAGCGGCGCGCGCGAGCGTGGCCCGGTCCATCACCCGCGAGCCGTGCGCCACGCAGCCGACCAGCCGGCTCCCGAGGCGTCGTCGCAGCGCGTCCCGCACGCCTTCGAGCAGCTCGGGCGTCAACCCGATGACGCGCTCACGCCGGGAGCCGTCGAGGCTCGGCAGCTCGACGTGCCCGAGCTTCGACGCGAGTCGTCTGGCCCACCCGGTCGAGTACCGGCCCTCTGGCAGATGGCGCGACGTCGAGATGAGCCGCTGCCACGCCAGGAAGCTTCGCGGCGTCGAGGCCCCGTACAGCAGTACCGCGAGCGCTTCTGGCTCGACGAAGGGACGCACCACCTGCGGCCAGCTCCGCGCGATGGCTCCAGGTCGACGCACGCTCCGGAGCGCCTCGACCCACCGCTCGGCGAGGCGCTGGTCTCTGGGCGAGAGGGGCTCGTCGACCACGAGCGCCACCTGCCACGGTGCGCGATGGCCCCGCTCGAGCGCTCGCACGACGAGGTCCGCCTTCCCGAGCAGGTCGAAGCGCGGCGCTGGCACCGCCTGTTTCCAGTAGCGGTACGTCGACGTTCCGTTTCGGCGCAGTGCGCGCAGCGCCATCGTCAGCTGTACGAAGCGGCGCCGTTCGCTGGGGCTCCCCCGCGTGGAGCCGAAGAACGGCTCGAGGCCCTTCGCGAAGCCGTCCGAGTACGCGCGATCGAACCGTCGCAGCGCCGTCGCGTGGCTCGCCCCGGCCACACCGCCCTCGTGCAGCACACGCACGAGCATCGTCACCAGCCGACGCCAGACGAGCCGGTGAATCCGCACTGCGTAGGTGTTCTCGAGGAAGCGCCAGTCGGGCAGGTACTCGGAGAAGAACCGGACGGTCGAGAAGTCGATGAGGTGCCCGTCGAGGCGAACGTTCCCCGGCGTGGGGTTGAAGCCGTGGATCTGCAGCGCGTCGGTGCGCCCGATGTCGTGGCCGAGGTTCGCGGCGAACTGCGCGACGAATTCACGCACGTGCGCGGGCCGCGCATGCGTGAAGTCGGGCCTGACGAGCGCACGGCCGGCGTGGTCGAGCATCACCCGCAGCTGCTCCGGCCGATGGGTCCACGCGCGCAGGTGACCAAGCCGCCAGTGGGTGGACGCGACCCGAATCGTCGCGGCCGCGGGCCAGCGCCGCCCGGTGTTGTCCAGCGTGGTGTGCCCCGTCGAGAAGACCGCCAGCGCCTCGGGCACGTCGAAGCCGAGCCTCGCCAGTTCGTCGCCGACGGTCACTTCCCACAGCGCGCGCGGGAACGAGACGAAGCCGTCTTCGTGAAACTGGCGCCCCTTCCACGCGAGCGGCGTCGGCCCGCACCCCTTGAGCGAGAGCTCGCGGCCCTGAAGCGTTCCCAGCAGCACCGCGCGCCCGTCGCCCTTCGGCCCCTTGCGCCGGTCGAGCGCGATCATGTCGACGTACCGCGTGGCCGGGCGGGTGGACTCGGCCGGTGCAAGCGTCGACAGGCCTCCCAGCGACTCGAGCTGACTCGTCGTCCACGACGTGCCGAGCCGCGCCTCGAGCCAGACGTTGCGCCACAGCAGCCGGGCCTTCGGGGCCGTTCCGACCTTCGCGTCGACGTGAAAACGCCCGCTCGGCGGTGGCACGAAGGGCTGGAGTCGGGTGGAGCGCTCCGGTTCACGAACGGCGGCCCACTGCTCCGCGAGGCCTTCGGGCGTATCGGCCGTGAGGACCGAGCGCGCCACGCGTCGGCCGGCGTCGAGCAACACCACTCCCTTCGAGGTCTCGAGCAGGTTCGAGGGCGTGAGGTCGAACCGCAGTGGGAGTTCGTCTTCGAGCGCGCGCACCGCGCGGACCAGGCGAACGACGGCCGCGAGCCTCGCGCCGCGCAGCTGGCCCGGCAGCGGTTGTCCCTCGACGTACTCACGCACCAGCGCTCGCCCATCGCGACGCAGCGCGAGCACCTTCGGGGTCGGCACGCCGTGGTCGCGCAGGAGCGCCGACAGCCTCGCTTCTTCCTTCAGCCGCGCGCGCGCCTCGGGGCCGGGCAGCGCCACCTTCACCACGAACCGACCCGCGTGGAGCACCTGCCCCGTCTGACCGACGCCGAGGCAAGGCAGGCTGTCCCACCGGCGCGGGTCGAGGAGCGCCTTCACGCCGGCCGCACGGCTGCTCATGCGGTCGGCGTCGGCTGACCCCAGGTTCCGGGCGCCGAGAACATCGCCCGCGCGAACGTCTCGAGCGCGGTCGTCGAGGGCGCCGGGCCCAGCACCGCCTCGCGCAGCGCCGAGACGAGCCGGTGCGCAGGCGGGGGCAGAGGCGTGTCACCGCCCCGCGCGCACCAGTCGCGCAGCGTGGCGAAGGCCGTGGCCTCGAGGCCGAGCGAGGGCCACTGGCGGGCACACCAGGCCGCCGCGATGGCGTCGTGCAGCGAGCGCTGCAGCAGCCGGTGCCGGCTCGAGATGCCGCCGCTCCAGACGCGGTACTGCACCAGCGGTTCGCTCAGGTTCGCCGCGCGCGTGACGTCGAGCGCGCGCGTCCACAGCTCGTAGTCTCCGGCGAGCCGCATGGCCCCGTCGTACCGGAGCCCCAACGAGCGCCGCCACATCACCGTCGAGTGCACGAAGGGCGGGCTCACCAGGCACCGGAGGCGGATCGCGAGGTCGCTCTCGGGGACCGGTTGTGCGCCCAGCGTCTGCCCTGCCTCGTCGATGCGCACACAGGCACCGCCGAGGAGCCCGACGGTCTGGTGCGCGTCGAAGAAGGCGAGCTGCTGCTCGAGGCGCCCCGGCAGACACACGTCGTCGGCGTCGAGGCGCGCGATGAAGTCTCCGGTGGCGACGTCGAGCGCGCGGTTCGCCGACGCGTACGGGCCCAGGTTCTCGGCGTTGGTGAGCACCCGCAGCCGCGCGTCGCGGACGTTCGACAGCACGGCCTGCGTCTCGTCTTTCGAGGCGTCGTCCACCACCAGGCACTCGAGCTCGACCGCCTGGGCCAGCACGCTCTCGATGGCCGCGGCCAGGTACCGGGCCGAGTCGTACGTGGTGATGATCAGGCTGACCCGCGGCACGGCGCGCGGTGGTAGCGAACGGCGCGCCCCGCGGTCAATGCTGCCTCGCGTCGTCACCAATCGGTGACACCGAAGGTGCTTGCGTCGTCGTTGGCCCGCGATCAACGGTGCGAGCCGATGGGCGAGGCCGCTGCCAACGACGAGGTGGAGCTCTCGGTCGAGGAGTCCTTCGGCCGTCTCTACGACGCGCTCAAGTCACGCGGCGCCGAGTTCGCGAAGGTGGGCGGTGACGTCGCCTTCTATGTGAAGGACGCCAGGCCGCCCTTCTGGCAGGTGTCGTCGCTCGCCGGGAACGTGGTGGTGAAGCCCGGCGCGCCGCCCTTTCCGGTGTGCACCATCGGGCTGTCGCCGCCGGTCCTGTCCTGGCTGGTCCAGGGCACGCTCGACGTGCAGCGGAACTTCAAGCACCGCCGCCTCGCCGTCGAAGGCGATCTCACGGCGCTCGCGTTGTTCGTGAAGTGTTTTGCCGTCGAAGACGAGTCGGCATGAAGCACCCGCGGCATCTCGCCGCGGTCCACCACCAACTCCACTCGGGAGGGGAATCACATGGCGTCGATCAAGCTGGATACCGTGCGGTCGGGCGTGAAGCTGCTGTCGGGACTGATGAAGGCCGCTGACACCGAGCTGTCCGAGGCGAACGCGGACAAGAAGGTGTCGAACTTCGAGCTCAAGGCCTTCAAGGACAACTTCGGCGACGGCGGCTCGATGGACAAGGCGATGGCGGCCGTCCACAAGTACGCGCAGGCGAAGTACGGCGTTCGCAACCCCAGCGCCACGCAGCTCAACCGCGCGCTCGCCGACGCGATGCAGTTCACCGCGCGCGCCGACATCGACAAGTCGAAGGACCTCTCGCCCACCGAGCGCAAGGCGCTGGCGAAGACGTGGGACTCGGTCGTCGAGTTCGCCAAGGAGTACAAGGGCACCAGCGTGCGCGACATCGTCTCGCCGCGCGGCGCGCCCTGACGCCTTCGACCCATCGTTCGACGACGCGGGGCCCGGGCGAGGCCTCGCGGGCGACGCCGACGGACGTTGACCAACGTCGTCGGCGGCTCGGGCCGTGACGGAGCCTCGGCGGGTGGCACACACTCACGTCGCATGCGCCCACTCGCTCTCCTTGCAGCAGCGCTCGCCGTGGCGTGTCAGGGCCCCGTCGTGGTGGTGCCCTCGACGCCGGGCTGCGAGAACCTCAACGCGCAGCACTGTCTGCTGCCCTGGCCGTCGGACCGGTACCTCGTCGAAGACCAGGCGACGGTGACGGGCCTTCGCCTCTCGTACGAGGCGTCGGCGATGCCTCTGAACGCGCAGGGGCTCCGCACGAGCCCGCGCGTCTTCTCGCGGCTCGATGGGCACTCGCCAGCCACCCGAATCATCACGCGGTTCGTTCGGCCAGCCGACCTCGTCGCCTCGCGCGCCGCGTTGCAGGCGAACCCGGAGCGCTCGCTCGAGGCCGACTCGCCCACCGTGCTCCTCGACCTGTCGACCGGCGCCCGCGTCGCGCATTGGGTCGAGCACGACGTGAAGGAGCCGGCGCTCTTCTGGCTCCACCCGGCCGAAGTGCTCGAACCAGACCGCCCCTATGGCGTGGCGATTCGCAGCCTCGTCGACGCCGACGGCACGCCCTTGCCCGCGGAGCCCGCGTTCCAGGCGCTGCGAGACGGCTTTCCCAGCGGTGTCGAGGACCTCGAGCGTCGCCGCGGCGCGTTCCGTGAGCTCTTCGACGTGCTGGGGCAGGCCGGCGTGCGGGTCGGGGCGCTGCAGGCGGCGTGGCGCTTTCACACCGCCAGCACCGAGGCCATGCACGGCGACATGCTGGCGGTGCGCAACGACGGGCTCGAGCGGCTCGGCCCACGCGGCCTGGGCTGTACCGTCACCAGCGTCGAAGACGACTTCGGCGCGGCGACGCAGGTGACGTCGTTTCGTCGCATCCGCGGCACGTACACGGTACCCAGCTTCATGGACGCCGCGAGGCCGCCAGCGCGGTTGGTGCGCGACGCCGCCGGCCGGCCGGCGTTCAAGGAGAACGTCGAGGTGCCCTTCACCGTCATCGTGCCCCGGGCGGTGGCGGCGCCAGCCGGGCGTGCGCCGAGGCCCGCGCGCGTCATCGTGTACGGCCACGGCCTCATGGGCGATGGAGAGCGCACCATCTCGAACGAGGGCTTCCGTGCGGTGGCCGAGTCGCTCGAGAGCATTCTGGTCGCCACCGACTGGGCCGGCATGAGCGTGCCCGACTCGGGCGCCGTCGCCGACGCCCTCAACGACGCCTCGCGGTTCACCTTCGTCGCCGAGCGGCTCCAGCAGGGCCTGCTCAACCAGCTCGCGCTCATCCGTTCGATGAAGGGCGCCTGCGCGAGCCTGCCGGAGCTGCGCGTGCAGGGCGTCGACCTCGTCGACCCAGCGCGCGTCTTCTTCACCGGCGGCAGCCAGGGCGGCATCTTCGGAGCCACGGTCATGCGCCTGGGGCCCGACACCGACCGCGGTGTGGTGATGGTCAACGGCGCGGCGTTTCCGTTCATGATCGAGCGCAGCATCGACTTCGCGCCCTTCCTGCCGTTGTTCGAAGCGGCCTACCCCGACCGGACGGAGCGCGCGCTGGCGCTGGCGCTGCTCCAGGGCCCGTGGGACGCGACGGACCCCGCCACCTGGCTGCGCGCGCCGAAGGACTGGCCGTGGCCGCGGCGGCTGTTGAGCATCAGCGTCAAGAACGACGCGCAGGTGCCGAACCTCGCCACCGACCTCGTGACCCGCACCGCGCGGCTGCCGGTGCTCGCGGGGACGGCGCGGGTGCCGTGGGGCGCGCCGTCGGCCGAGGGCAGCCCGTCGGACGGCGCGCTGGTCGTCGACATGGGCGATCGACCCGTGCCCGAAGGCATCGTCGCGCCGGCGGTGAATGACCGCGGGCATTCGCGGGTGCTCGGCGCGGCGAGCGCGCAGGGGGCCATCGACCGGTTCCTTCGGCCCGACGGCGTCATCGACGTGCGCTGTTCCGGCGTGTGCGACCCGGACTGAGTGGGCGCTCCACGGGCGCACCGGCGGCGCGGGGTGACTCGAGCCGTTCGACGTGCACGAGCGCGGGCCACCGGGGCCGACCGCCGACGCGCGCTCGCGACGCCGAAGGCACCGAAGCACCTCGCCAGAAGGAGCAACGCGCCGTTCAGGGCCGAGGCCGGGGGCTCCACGCGTACGAAGCGACTCGCCCCCCGCGGTCACTCGATCCAGCCGCGACTGCGGGCGCGGGCTCGCGCGCGCGGCACCATCCATGACGGAGAGACGTGGGTACACGACGCGCAGGCCTTCAGCTTCGAGAAGTCGGCGCGCGCGAGCTGGCGCCGAAGCGAGTCCATTCGCCGCGAGCGCCAGAGCGAGGTGAACGACGCCTCACCAACGTCGCCGATGACGTACGTCTTCATCGTGGGCGCGGTGGTGTCGTACACGTGGCAGCACAGCTTCAGCGCGCCGTGCACGTCGACGGCGGCGGAGTGGAAGGGCAGCCAGCACGGCGTCGTGCGTGCCTCGGTCGAGGCCAGCGGCTCGAAGTGCACGGTGCCGGCGCGGTCGGTGTAGTGGTCGATGCGCGGGAGGCGGACGACGAGTTCCATCGCCCCGACGCGCACGCGGTGCTCGAGCTTCGTGGCCTTCACGACGCGGTGTTCGCTCGACAGGCCGAGCCGGCCGAGGAAGCGGTGCAGGCGCGCCTCGTCGGGCGGCTCGAGCGCCTTCTCGTTCGAGGGGTAGAGCGTCACCCGCGTCAGCGCGCAGCCCGCGTCCTGGAGCTCGCGCATCGAAGCGGCCGTGAGGAAATCACCGTTCGTGTGCACCTCGAGCTTCGCGCGGGGCATCGCCGCGTGCGCGTCTCGCAGTCGCTCGAGCAGCCGCGGGTCGGCCATCGGCTCGTTGTAGTTGTGGAACGCGAACCA
>JALOQF010000372.1 GCA_025459425.1 Myxococcaceae bacterium
GGCTTCACCGCGCACCAGCAGGCGGCCGTCGTCTTCCGCTCGAGCCGCATTCGCGAGAACTTCACCGGCTTCTTGAACGACGTGCAGCTCGCCCGGCAGGCGCCGCATGGGCAGCGCGGCGACCTCATCGACCGCGACAGCGAGGCCGTCACGCTGGTGGCGAGCGGGTACGGGAAGCTGCGCGGCACGCTGCTGTCGCGCGCGCAGGAGCTCGAGCTCGGCTACTTCGCCCGCTACGACGTCACCTCGGGGCAGCAGCAGCGCATTCTCGCGGGGGCCGACGTCAACACGCCCTACGCGACGGACTACGACCTGTCCTCGCGCCTGTCGGACATCGGCCTCTACGCCGACGCGAACCTGTCGTTCACGCCGTGGCTGTCGCTGCGCGGCGGCGTTCGCGCCGACCTCCTGACGTTCCTCGTCAACAACGCCTGCGCCGTCGGCGACGTGCGGCGCCCCTCGGCGATGAACCCGCCCGGTGACGCGAGCTGTCTGTCGCAGCGGGACTTCGGCCAGTACCGCGAGCCCACCGAGCGCTCCTCGGCCTTCGGGGTGGCCCTCATGCCGCGCGCGACGCTCCTGGTGGGCCCCTTCAAGGGCGTGACGCTCACCGGCAGCTTCGGTGACGGCGTACGCAGCATCGACCCGCAGTTCGTCACCGAGAGCCGCGAGACGCCCTTCGCGTCGATTCGCGCGTGGGAAGGCGGCGTGGTGTACGGCTCGAAGTTCTTCGCCGACACGCTCGACGTCTCGGCCCGCGCGGTGGTGTTCGGCACGCGCGTCGACAAGGACCTCATCTTCAACGAGCAGGAGGGCCGCAACCTCATCGGTGGCTCGACCTCGCGCCTGGGCGCGCTGGTGCAGGCGCGCGCGCGCGGCGGCTTCTTCGACGTGCAGGGCCACGGCACCTTCGTGCGCTCGCAGTTCGACGACACCGGGCTGTTGGTGCCGTACGTGCCCGACCTCGTGCTGCGGCTCGACGGTGCCGTCTTCCGGGCGCTGCCGTGGAACCTCTTCGGTGCGCCCGTCGAGGCGCGCGCCGGCGTGGGCGTGACGTACGTGGGCCGGCGCGCGTTGCCCTTCGGCCAACGCAGCGACGTCATCTTCGTCACCGACGCCAACGTCGAGGCCTCGTGGCGCGGCGTCACCGTCGGCGTGTCGGCCATCAACCTCTTCGACACGCGCTACCGCTTGTCCGAGTTCAACTTCGCCTCCGACTTTCGCACCACGCCGCCGTACCCCACGCTGGTGCCGGTGCGGCACTTCACGGCTGGCGCGCCGCGCACGCTGCTGGTGACGGTGGCCTTCAACCTCGGAGGCACGCCGTGAGCCGTCTTCGTCGGCCACACCCCGGTGGCGCCACGCCCGGGCCGGGTGACGCTGCTGGCCGAGGGGCGAGCCTCGAAGCAGCCCCGCTTCGTTCGCGCGCGGAGCAACCTCGTTCCGATGGCCCCGCGCCCGGGCCGCGTGCCGCTGCTGGCCGAGCGGCGAGCCTCGGAGCAGCCCCGCTTCGTTCGCGCGCGGAACAACCTCGTTCCGATGGCCCCGCGCCCGAGCCACGTGCCGCTGCTGGCCGGACGCGGAGGCTCGCAGCCCCTTGTCTCGACCGCGTGGAGCAGCCTCGCACGGATGGCGCCTCACGCGGGCCGATTGGCGCCGCTGGCCGTGCTCCGAGGCTCACCGCACCCCGTCCCGCCGGCGGCGCAGCGCATCACGGGCCTGACCGCTCCGAGGCTCTTCGGAGCGTGCATGCGACGCGCCTCGCCGCCTGCCTCGGGCTGCTGGCCTCCCTCGCGCTCACCGGGTGCGTCGACACCACCGGCAACCGCCTCGTCACCTTCAAGGCCCAGGCGAGCGCGGCCCCCGACATCGGCGCGGTGGCCGGGCAGCCGCTGCACTTCAGCACACCGCGCGGGTTCGACGTCACCCTCTCCACCGCGCGCGTCTACGTGGGCGCGCTGTACTTCAGCACCGTCACGCCGATGACGGCCTCGGGCGCGCAGGAAGCGCCCTGCGTCGCGCCCGGCATCACCACCGGCGAGGTGCGCGGCGGCCAGGCCTTCGACGCGCTCGACCCGACGCCCCAGCCCTTCCCCGTCGAGGGCGTGGGGAGCGACCTGCCGACGCGCTCCGCCGCCGTGTGGCTCACCGCCGACGACGTCAACGCCGACGACGAGCGCACGGTGGTGCTGCAGGTGGCCGGCGAGGCCGCGCGCGGCGGTGTCACCTGGCCCTTCGAGGCCTCGTTTCGCATCGGAAACAACCGCATCACGCCGCCCCGCAACCCGGCGCTGCCGTCGTCGAACCCCATCTGCGAGCAGCGCATCGTGACGCCCGTCGCCTTCGACGCCACCTTCACCGAGGGCGGCACCGTGTGGCTGCAGCTCGACCCGCGCGCCTTCTTCACCTCGGTGAACTTCGCCACCCTCGAGCAGGTGTCGACGACGCCGCCGCTCTTCCGCTTCCGCGACGAGACGGCCACGGCCGAGCAGGCCGACACCGCCCTCTACAACGGCCTGCGCGCCAACGCCGGCCCCTACCGCTTCGAGTTCTTGCCGTAGCCGACTGCAGCACCAGCACCTGGGACCCACGCAGCACCTCACCTGAAACGAGGAAGACATGTCGAACGTGAATCAACTCCGCGCCGCCGCAGCGGCGCTCTCGATGGCGGCGCTGCTGGCCGCGTGCGGGCAGCCCCGCGTGCGGGCAGCCGATGCCCACCGCCGATGCCGGCTCCACGGGCGGCGGCTCGGCCGGTGGCACCGCGGGCGGTGCTGGCGGTGGCAGCGGCGGCGGCACCGGAGGCGGCTCCACCGACGCGGGCACCGTCACCTTCCGCAGCTTCACCGCGCCCTCGACGACGCCGGTCAATGGCTCGTTCCTCTTCACCATCACCGCCGAGGAGTCCGCCAGCGAGGGCTTCGGCTTCCCGCCGCCGGCCGGCTCGACCGAGCCCTTCTTCATCGACGGCTGGGAGGTGAAGTACGACCACCTGCTCGCGACGGTCGACAACATCACCCTCTCGTCGAACCCCGACATGACGCCCGCCAACCCGGCGATGACGGGCCCGGTGGTGGCGCGCGCCAACGGCCCGTGGGCCATCGACCTGGCGAAGGAAGGCCCGGTCGACGCCAAGGAGATGGAAGGCAAGGCGTTTCCGCTCGTGCGCATCACCAACCAGAGCGCGGTGACGGGCACCCCGGCCTTCTCGACGACGGCGAAGTACGCCTTCGGGTTCGACCTCGTCGCCGCCGACGCCAACCCCATCGACGTCAACCTCGACGCCGAGGCGAAGGCCGCGTACCAGGTGATGCGGAGCAACGGCTGGTCGTACTGGATCAAGGGCACCGCGACGTACCGCGGCACCATGGGCACGCCGGCCTGCCGCTCGACGAACGCGGCCTATGACTACGCGCGCATTCCGAAGGTGGTGACGTTCACCTTCGGCTGGCGGGTGCCGGCCTCGTACAAGAACTGCAAGAACCAGGAGCTGATGCCGATGGACAGCCGTGGTGTGCAGCTCGCGTCGAACGGCGGCGAGGCGGTGGCGCAGCTGACGCTGCACAACGACCACCCCTTCTGGGACGCGCTCGAGGAAGACGCGCCGCTGCGGTTCGACGCCATCGCGGCGCGCAAGTCGGCGCCCGCGGGCATGACGCCGCCGGCGACGGTGGCGGTGACGAACGCCGACGTGCAGGGCGTCGACTTCGAGGCGCTCGCCGACGCGCAGGGCACGCGGCTGCCCATTCGGTACTGCGGCGCCACCAGCGCATCGGAGCGCACCATGGGCAACCTGGCGTACGACCCCAAGGGCGTGCCGGTGAGCGCGATGGGCGGCGCGGCCGGCCTGAAGGACCTCTACGAGTACATGGCCTACAACCTCTCGACGCTCGGCCACCTGAACGCGGGTGAGGGCCTCTGCGTCGTCGAGCGCCAGTACCCGTCGCCGCAGTAACCGGGTCCCGGAGTGGGGCCAGCCGCTGGGCGTGGGCTGGCCTCCTCCGTCGCTGTTGAAGCTGGGGTACCATCGAGTGGTGACGCGCGCGCTTCGACGACTTGGCTGGAGCAGCGCGCTGCTGCTCGGCCTTTCGTGGTGGAGCCGGGCGCCCGACCAGACCTGGGCCTTCCGCGGCGCTGGCTGGAGCGCGTCCGGGCAAGGTGCCGCCTTCACGATGGAGGCGCTGGCCGACGGGTCGCCGCTCCGCTTCGCGCCCGCCCGCCTCACGCGGGGCCCGACGCGCCTGGGCCACGGCGTGGAGTCGACCCGGGTCGAGGCCAGGGCCGTCCGCATCGACCACGGTGACTACGTCGCTGGGCTGCACGTTCGGCCCGCGGGCCTCGAGCTGACGTGGGACTTCGCGCGAAGGCCTCGGGGCGCGGGTGACCTGGTGGTGGCGCTCGCCGCTCCGGCGCCGACACGGGCGACCATCGACGGCCTGGCGATGGGTGCGCTCGCCGTGGGCCATGGAACGTTCATCGACGCTGCGGGCCGCAGAACCCACGTTCCCATCGGCCGCACCGACACCGAGGTGCGCTGGGTCGTCCCCGAAGCCGTGCTCGAGGCGGCGGTGTACCCGGCCGTGCTCGACCCGCTCATCGGCCCTGCCACACCCATCGACCCCGAGCGCCTGACGGGCCCCGCGCTCGAGCCGGGGCGAGACGTGTCATTGGCCTTCGACGGCACGCGGTGGCTCGCGGTGTGGCTCGACGACGACGGAGGCCGCATTCGTTTCACCACCATCGACGGGACGACGGGCGAGGTCGCTCCCAGCGTCGTGCTGGTCCAGGGCAACAGCTCGACGCCCGTGTTCTCGCCACGCATCGCCACCTCGGGCGCGGGCTTCGTGCTGGTCTGGCTCGAAGGGCCCGGCGGTACTGGAGGCCAGGGCACCGGTCTGCCACGCGCTGCGCGGTTCACGCTGACGGGTGCGCTGGTGGGCGGCCAGGTGCCGTTGAACACCTCGGTGAACGTGAGCGCACCTGCCATCGCGTGGAACCCCGCCACGTCGCAGTACCTCGTGGTGTTCGTCCGGTCGAACCCCGTTTCGAACCTCGTGGCGACGTGGGTCAACCCGGCCACGGGCGCCCTCACCCCACAGCCCCTGGTGGGCACTGGCGCCAAGCGCGAAGCCGCCGTCGCGTGCGGGCCGAGCGGCTGCCTCATCGTCTGGTCGAGCCCGGGCACCCTCTTCACGGGCGTCGACCTCTTTGGCGAGCGGGTCGGCGGCCCGATGGGTGTCTCTCCCACGCAGTTCGACCTCTGCACCATGCCAGGCGACCAGCGCGAGCCCGCGGTGGCAGCCCACGGCATGGAGTTCCTCGTCACATGGACCGACTCCCGCAGTGCCACGCCCGACCTCTACACGGCGGTGCTGGACGCGGCGAACCAGACGGTGCCGCTCAACGGGCGTGTCCTGACGACCCCTGCCGCAGAGCGGGGGCGCTCGGTGTCGAGCTGCTCGATGGGCACGTGCAACGTCGCCTGGGTCGAGTCCGGGAGCGGTGTCGGGTACACGTCCTTCATCCCCGCGAGCGGCATGGCCGCTGTCAGCACCCGCATCTCGGGGCCCGGCGTCGGTGCGAACAACCCCGCCATCGCTGGGGCCGCGAACGTGCTGGTGGCGTGGGAAGAGCCGCGCAACGGCCGCAGCACCATCGTCGGCTGGCCTGCAGGGCGCTCCGTGCCGGGGGCGCCGACCGTTCTCAACCGGAGCTTCGCGACCCAACGAGACGTCGCGCTGGCCAGCTCGCCTGGCGCGGGGGTGCTCGCCCTGTGGTCGGACACGCGCTCCGATGACGGAGACATCGTCGTTCGACTGCTCGCGGCCGACGCGGGCGTGTCGACGGGGCTCGCCGCTGAAGGAGCGCAGCGCTTCCCCACGGCCGCGTGGAACGGCAGTGCGTGGGTGACACTCTGGGGCGACGAAGCCGGCCTCTGGGGCGCACGACTCGCGCCGAACGGGAGCAGCGTGGGGCCCAGGACACTCCTCGTCGACGCAGGCGTCGTCAGCTCGATCTCCATCGCCCAGGTGGCTGGCGGCCTGCATGGCACGTGGGTCAGCAACCGCACCGTCTTCGGAGCGCCCCTCTCGGTGGGGGCGCAGGGCCTCGTCAGCCTGGCGGCGGTGCAGACGCTCTCACCAGCCAACCAGGCGTGCGACGAGGCGGCGGTGACCTCGAACGGGACCGAGTGGGTCGCGCTGTTCACGTGCGAGACGCCGAGCCAGTTCTCACTTCGGGGAGCTCGGGGCACGGGGGCGGCCGTCTCGGCATCGTTCCTCGTCGACGTGAGCAACCGCAGGTTCGTGTCGCCAAGCGTGGCCTTCGGTGACGGCCGCTACCTCGTGACGTGGTCGCGAACGAACATGACCGAAGACGTCGAGTACCGCTTCGTCTCCGCGGGCCTCGACGCTGGTCACCGTGGGGATTCATCGTCACCTGGCGGGAGCGCTTCTCGGGGCTGGACAGCGTGAAGGCCGCGCGCATCACCTCCGATGGCGGCGTGCTGCCGCTCCCGCTCGCCCTCGTCGGTGGAAGAGACCTCGCCCCTGCGCCGGTGGCCTGTCTCGCGCCGGGCCGCTGCGTGGTGGCCGCGAACCCCGTCGACCTCTCGACCGGTGTCCCGCGAGCCTTCGAGCAGCGCCTCACGAACGAGCGCCCGGTGGCGCGAACTGGCTCAGTCACGCTTCAACCGGGCGCGAGCGGGCCGTTGCCATTCGGGGGAACCGACCCGGAAGGCGACCCGCTCCAGTTCATCGTGTCGATACAGCCCGTCCAGGGCGTCGTGAGTGGAGACCGGTTGATCGCGAACGCGACCGCGACGGGCTCCGACGAGGTCCGTTACCGCGTGACCGACGGCGTCGACGTGTCGGAGGACGCCGTCATCAACATCACCTACGCCGCCGACGGGGGCATGGGCATGGGTGGTGGCTCCGCGGGCGGAGGTGCCATGGGTGGTGGCGCTGCCGGTGGAGGTGCCATGGGTGGTGGCTCCGCCGGTGGAGGTGCCATGGGTGGTGGCGCTGCGGGTGGAGGTGCCATGGGTGGTGGCGCCGCCGCTGGTGGAGACGCCATGGCCGGTGGAGGCGCCGCCCTCGCAGGTGGACCGGCGGGTGGCGACGCAGCAGACGCAGGCGTGCCTGAGCTCGCGACGGTTCGTTTCGCTCCCGCGACGTGCGGCTGCGCCAGCATCGATGGCGCGTGGGGCCTGCTGCTGCTCGGGTGGCTGCTGCCTCGGCGCCGTCGCTGAAAAAGCCTGTCACACTTCGGCAGGCCGGGGACTCCATGGAGGCATGACCCGCTACTCTGGAGCCCTCCTCATGAGCCTCGCCGCCTGTGCCACCACTCCACCTCCGTCCACCTCGCCGACGCCGTTCGTCATGGGAGCGCGAGAGACGAAGACCCTCGTGCTGACGCGCGTGGCGTCTCCGTGGTGGGCGCCCGACTTTCTCATCACCGGCAAGTTCATCGACTCGATTCCCGAGTACGCAGCGGTGCCGGCCCTCGAGCACAAGGCCTACACACTGAGTGACGACCGGCGCTTCGGTGGCCTGTACCTGTGGCCCGACCGCGCCAGCGCCGAGCGCTACTTCGACGAGGCCTGGCACGCGCGGGTGCGCAAGGTCCGTGGCGTCGACGGCGACGTGCAGATTCTCGACGCCGTCTGGACGGTGGCTGGCGAGACGGCCGAGGGTACGGCGCTCCCACACCATGGGCTTCGCACCGAGGGCGCGGTGACGTGGGTGTGGGCGCAGGCCGGCGACGACGTGTCGGCGCGGCTCGAGGGGTTGGCCCGGCTGCACGGCGTCCCTCCCGGGGTGGTGCGCGTGTCGCTGGTGACGGCCCCGGGTGGCGGCGTCGGCCTCGTCGCGCTGTGGAACTCGCACGCGAAGGCCCGCAGCTTCTGGACGCCAGCGCGCCTCGACGAAGCGCGCGCGGTCCTCGGCGCGACCACCCAGCTGACGTGGTTCCGCGCGCCGGTCTTCCTCGACGTGGCGGCCGACCGCTCGGCGCTCGCCGCGAGCCCCGCCCTCGACACCGCGCCGGTGGGGGCCCGATGAAGGGCGTGTGGGTCGAGCACCTGCCCCTCGTCGGAACGGCCGGGCGGCTGACGCGTTCGCGCGCGCTCGCGTCTCGGCCTGGCCTCTCGTTCGTCGACACCCCTGGCGGCCCGGTGCGAGTGCGGCGGGCGCCGTGCGCGCGGGGCCCCCGGCTGCTCATCGCCTGCGACGGGCCCAACGTCATCGAGCACGCCGACGCGTTGCTCTCGGCCCTCGATGGGCAGGCTGACGTCGTGCTGTTCGAGCCGCCTGGCACCGGCGCATCGGTGCCGGCGCGTGGCTTCGACTTCACCATCTCGGCCTTCGCCGACGCCTGCGCCGCGGTGCTCGAAGCCGTCGGGCCGCGCGTGCTCGTCTTTCCCTGCTACCTCGGGCTGGTGGCGCAGGCGGTGGCGCTCCGGGTGCCCTCGCGCGTCGAGGCGCTGGTGTTGCCGCAGGCGCCCAACTTCCCGGACCTGGGGCGGTGGGCCGACGTCGTCGACCCGCGCCGGCTGGTGCGCACGCCCGTGGTGGGCCAGCTGCTCCTGGGCGCGAGGACGCGCGCCATCGCCCACGGGTGGTACCGCGCCTCGACGTCCGACCGCCGCTTTCGCGAGCCCTTCATCGCTGCGGCCGACCTGGCCTTCGACTTCGGTGGCTGCTTCTGCCTCGCGTCTCTCATGCAGGGCTTCGAGGCGAGCCCCGCGCCCGTGGTGCAGGCCGTGCCGATGCGCGCCGCCGTCGTCGTCGGAGGGAAGGACCGCACCCACAAGCACACGAACTTCGGCCAGACGCTCCCCGGCGCCGAGGTGGTGCGCTTCGACGAGTGCGGGCACTCGCCGGAGCTCGAGGCGCCGGAGCGCTTCGTGCGCTGGCTCTTGCCATGGTTGGCGTCATGACGAACGACCTCGAGGCGTTGGCTCGCGCAGCGGTGGCTGGTGATGGCGCGGCGCTGTCATCACTGTGCCGCGCGCTCGAAGCCCCGGTGTACCGGCTGTGCCTGCGCCTGCTGGGCGACGTGCGCGACGCCGAGGACGCCGCGCAGGACGTGCTGGTGAAGGTGGTGACGAACCTGTCGACCTACGAGGGCAGGAGCGCGCTGACGACGTGGGTGCACCGCATCGCCGTGCGCCACGTCCTGGCGGTCAAGGCGAGTCGCGCCGAGGTGCGTGCGCTCGACGAAGACGGGTTCGCGGCGCTCCTCGAGCAGGGCCTCGCTTTCGCCGCCACCCAGCCGCCGCCGAGCGCCGAGGACCGGGTGCTGATCAACGAAGTCCGCCTGGGGTGCACGCAGGGCATGTTGATGATGCTCTCGCGCGAGGAGCGGCTCGCGGTGGTGCTCGTCGAGCTGCTGGGCTTCGACGCGAAGGAGGCCGCCGAGGTGCTCGAGGTGTCGCACGAGGCGCTGCGGCAGCGCTTGTCACGGGCCCGGGCGCGGCTGGGCGGTTTCCTCCAGGAGCGGTGCGGCGTGGTGAACGAAGGCGCCGCCTGCCGGTGCGACGCACAGCTCGCGGGCAAGCGCGCGCTCGGCCTGTCGCTCGAGACCCAACGCTTCGCGCCGCTGTCCCGGGGTGACGTGGAGCCGCGGGTGGACGTCGGGCTGGCGCAGCAGGAACTCGCCCACGTGCGCGCCATCGCCTCGGCGTTCCACCGCGACGGGCTGTTCACCGCGCCAGGCTCGCTGCGCGCGCGCCTCGAGGCGCTGTTGCCGACGGTGCTGGGCGGGCGATGACACCCTCACCGGCAGCGTTCAACCGGGCTCGCTCTCCGTCCGTCGACGGAGGCTGATCATGGTGAGAGTGCTGTCGTCGAACACGTACAACAAGGACAGCGTCGTTCGATTCGAGTGACGAAAGCTGGTGCCTCCACCGCCCGATGAGGAACGAACCTACTGGCCGCTCCCAGCCACCTGCAGCGGTGACTTGCCGTCGGTCACGATGACCTTCGCGTTCGGCGATGTCGACAGCTGCTTGAACGCCTCGATGGCGCGCAGCCGCAGGACGGGCTCGGTGAGGCCCTCGGCGACGATCTTCTGCGCGTCACGCAGGCCCTCGGCCTCGATGCGCTTGCGGTCGGCCTCGAGCTTCTCGCGCTGAATGAAGAACTGCATGCGCTCGGCGTCCTGCTCGGCGGCCAGCTTGCTCTCGATGGCCTTCGCCAGGCCCGGCGGCAGCGCGATGGCCTTCATCAGCACCGCCTCGATGACGAAGCCCCGGCCGGCCAGCACCTCGGTCATGAGCTTCTTGATCTCCTTCTCGATGTGGCCGCGCTCGGCCGAGTAGAGGTCGCGCGCGAAGAAGCGGGCCGAGACGTCGGCGGCAGCCGAGCGGAACACCGCCACCACGAGCTCCTCTTCGTAGTTCTCACCGATGGTGCCCAGCACCTGCGAGGCCTTCTCGGCCTCGACCCGGTAGAGGATGCTGATCTGCGCGTCGACGTTGAGGCCCTCTTTCGACGGCAGCGTGAAGTCGACCGTCACCGTCGTCAGCCGCACCGGTACGCGCAGCACCTGCGTCGAGACCGGCTCGTAGAAGACGAGGCCGGGCTGCACGGCCTGCTCGTCGAGCTTGCCCCACCGGCGCATGACGCCGACCTCACCCTGGTTGATGACCGAACAGCCCATGAAGCCGAAGAGGACGAGACCGCTCCAGATGCGTCGCATGCCGCGCAGATAAGGACCCCCCGGCCGGCGCGCCACGGAGCGGCACCAGGTCACCCGCCGAAAGGTCGCGTCGGCCCCGTGCGCTCGTTCGAACGATGCGACCTCGACCTTCGAGACAGCCTCACCACCCGGCCACGCTCGACCCGGTTCGCGGCGAAGAGGTACATCGCCGGCATGCTCCGAACAGGCATCGTCCTCGCAGGGCTGTGCGCGGCCTGCGCCCATGCACCCGCACCGACAGGCTCCGCGGCGGCCTCGGTTCGGCCGCAGCCCCAGCCGACCGCACCGCCGCCCTGGTACGGAGACCTGCGAGCGCTGGCTGAGCGTGCAGCCCGGGTCAGGGGCTTCGAGCTCACCCAGGCGTTCACCGTCGCTCCGGTCGACGACCCGGCGTTCTTCGCGTGGGCCGAGCGCGTGCGCGAACCGAATGCAGCGTACGTCGACGAGCTCGTCGAGACCCTCGACGTGCTGTTCATCGGGGGCGCGCCGAGCCGCGACCGGGCGTCGTTCCAGGCAGGACTCGGGGCGAGCCGCGACGCGATGAAGCGCCTTCAGACCGAGGGGCTGGTCGCGTTCTACGACTTCCAGACGCACACGCTCGTCGTGCGCAGCACTCGACCTGCGAGCCTCGAGCGCCGCCCAGCCGACGAGCGTGCGGTGCTGAGCCGGGTGGTGGGCCACGTGCTGCAGGACCAACGGGGCCTCGGCGCGACACGACCGTCGGGGGTCGACGAGTGGTTGGCCTGGAACGCCGTCCTCGAGGGCGACGCGGCGCTCACGGCGTTGCTCGTCGCGGCCGACGTCGACGACCTCTCACCCCGACGAGCCGTCGAGCGGTTCCGGCTGCGACAGGCGACGGACGGAGCACGACGGCCCCCGGTGCTCGCTGCCCTTCCGATAGCTCAGGTGCTCCTCCGCTTCCCGGAGCGAGAGGGCGTGCGCTTCGTCACCGACCTGTACGCCGCGGGCGGCCTCGACCTCGTCGATGCGATGCTGCGCTCGCCACCGCGCACGACCGACCTCGTCCTCAACCCGAATCGGTACCTCGCAGGCGGTGGCCCGCGGACGGCCCGGGTGAGCGCCACCGCGCGGCACCTCGGCACGGTGCTGACGATGGGGCTGCTCCAGAGCTGCTCGACGGCTGGGACGACCCCCCTCCCACCGGAGCTCTTGCAGTGGCTCGGCGCCTCGCTCGTCGACGACTCGTTGGAGCGCCGCGGCGACGGGTATGTCTGGTTGACCACCTGGGACACGGCCGAGACTGCGCGGCGGACCCCGAGCGCCGAAACGGAGGAACAACGTACGAGTACGCTGCAGGTGGCGACGGCCGAGCTTCGCCTCATCGCGGAGTGCCTCGGCGCGAAGCGCCCCGACCTCGTCACCAGCGCCCGCGAGGTGACCGTCGCGTTGACCGTGAAGCGGCCCGACGAGGCCGACGCGCTGGCTGCGCTCCCGCGCCCCAAAGCCGAGCGCGCCCGTTTCGGGAGCCTCTCGATTCCCGAGCCGAGGGCCACCGTCGCGTTCCACGACCCCGGTCCGGGCCGGCTCTCCGGGGCTCGCTGGGAACACGCGCCCCTCGGGCTCGCCCTGGACTTCCCTTCGGGGGCACAGCTCATCGACCCCCCTGGCTCGACGCTCATGGCAGCGACGCCCGGCGTGTTGATGGTTGGCTCGTACCTCGATGAACGGTTCGACCAGGAACACGCGACCGAGTTCCTCCGGGGGCTCACCGATGGACTCGCAGAAGCCGGGCGACTCACCGGCGCGCCGCCGACATCGACCCGGTCCGAGTGGCAAGCCGTGACGACGAAGGGCGCGAACGCAAAAGAGGTGGTGGTGCGCTGGGGCGCAGCCACCCTCGTGGCGCGCGCGTACCCGATGTGCGCCGGCCGCGCCGTCTTCTATCTCGTGGGCATGAGCGCCGACTCAGCGAACGAAGCGCTCCGCCAGCAGTGGCAGGATTCGGTCGTGTTCACCGGGCCCGCGGCTGCGTGCGACCGATGACGTGAAGCCACGACACGCGCCGGCCGAGGACGCCGTACCCGAGACCAGGACACGAGCGCGCTGGCTCGTGGGCCGGGAGACGGTCGACGACGAGTCGCCGCGGCCTGGAACGCTCATGCCCGGGCGTGCGCGTTGCGCAGCGGAGCCGACGCGCAGCGCCCGGCGCGGCGCTCCGCCGGCGACCTCATTCGACCTCGTTCCTGGTCTCGGGCCGCGAATCATCGCGGTGAGAGCGCTGCGCTGCGCTTCGAGTGCAGGCTTCGTTCTCGAGCACGGCGCGGCAGCCTCACGGCAGGCTCACGATGTTGGTCGAAACACCCGCCGTCCCCGGAGGTGCCGCGTTGGCGCCGTTCGAGCCACCGGGGCCACCACTCGCCGGAGCCGCCGTGACGCACGAGCCACCCGAGAGCGTCGCCGTCACGCCACGGAACGCCACGCAGACACTGGGCCCGCCAGCGCCGCCCGAGCCGCCACCGCCTGAGCCACCTGCACCGCCCGCAGCCCCCGCAGCGCCGTTGCCCGCGCGGCGACTGTTGCACCCACCGGAGTAGGTCTGCCCCGAGCCGCCGCTCCCCCCAGGCCCACCACTCCCACCAGGGCCTCCAGCGCCGCCGGGGCC
>JALOQF010000373.1 GCA_025459425.1 Myxococcaceae bacterium
AGCAACGCTGACGGTCCCTGGCCTGACGTCGACCGCAGCGCCGACGCATTCAGCGACCCTCAGGACCAGCTCATGGGGCGCGCCCTTCGAAGTGCGCCCGCGCCAGCTCGAGCGCACGTCGCGCCACGTCCTGGCCGACCCGCCGGCCCTGAAAGTCATCGGGCTCGATGTGAATGCCACCCCACAGGCGCGACTGGCCGGCCTGGTCGGCCGCGTCGAAGTACGTGGCCCACTGGAGCTTCACGTCGGTGCTCGGGCCACGCTCGAAGGTGAGGTAGCGGTCCTTCACCGCGGTGAATTCCATCAAGCCACCCGGGAAGAAGGGGCTCCCAGTGAGCGCGGTGAGGGTCTCGGCGCCCGCGCGGCTGTAGGTGCTGTGGCCCGAGATGAAGCCGGGGAAGGCCGGCGTGACGAAGGTGCGCCGCTGAAACGGCACCCACTCGACGCCCCGCAGCCAGTCACTGCCGGCGACTTCGCGCTGCCGGTCTCCGGGCTCGCCGCGCCACGTCTTCACCGCGATGGAGCCCACGAAGCGCCGCAGGTGCGCGTGCCGTTGACCCGGAGCCGCCGATGCCTCGGTGATGAGCTCGACGATGCCCGGCTCGAGCGGCAGCCCCTGCGGATGGTACGCGGGCCCCGCCGGGTCGGAGCACTGGCCCTTGCCCGCCATGAAGCGGATGAGCGTGATGGGGCGTGATGCCGAGTACCGGCGCTTGACCTCCCATGCGGCAATCGCCGCGTCGTGGAGGGCCCCGTTGAGCGCGAAGTACACGTGCACGTCCCAGTCGAGTGCGCTGCGCGGCGTGCCCTGGCCGAAGAGGCGTCGCTCGAAGCCGGGGCGCGACGTCACGTCGTTCGCAATCTTGTTCCAGTGGCCCGGGGGCGTCTCGGACTTCGGCCCGTCGGCCCAGTACTCGGCGACGATGCGGCCGAAGTCTCCGCGGCGGACGAGCTGCGGGGCATAGGGCGCGCCGGTCGAAGGGTTCTGCGCGTAGCCGCGCCCGTCGTTGGTGCCGAGTGGGTTGTTCCCAAGCGCACCGGGGCTGATGTCGACCATCGTGGGATCGGCCGGGTCGAGCCACGCGTGTCGGCGCACGACCTCGAGCGCCCAGCCGCGCATGCGCTCGTCGAACCCGGGCGGGGTTCCCGCATCGAGCGACGCGACGCCTCCATCGCGTGGCAGCGCGAAGGGCGTCACGCGGCCCCACTGCGCGCCGATGTAGCCCTGCACGCCGGCCGTGACGGGAATGCCGTTCTGGGTGACGGCCTCGGAGAGGTTCAGCAGCTGGAAGAAGCCCGGGTCGACGACCTCGACACCCGGCTCGTCGACGACCAGCGGTGGGTTGACCGACTGCCAGTTCGTGGTGTCGCCGTAGCCGTTCTGTTCGTTCGCGCCATCGGTCTGCCCGAAGGTGACGTAGGCGCGGCCAATGCGCGCGCCGACCGAGACCGGGTCGGAGCCCGCTTCGCTCGAGCCATCGAGTGAGACACCGAGCTGCGCGGCGAGGCCCTCGAAGCATGCTCGCGAGACGCTGCCGCCGACGGCTGCCTTTCCTGCGCGATGCACCAGCACCGTCCGTGCCGCAGCGGTCATCGCCGCTTCCCGGGCCGACTGGACGTTCGGGGCCTGGTGCTTCTCGCGCACGAGGTGGCCCACCGCGACGGCGTCGTAGGCGGCCCAGGCGTCCCACATGGCGGCCGAGAGGTGAAACAGGTTGCGGGCGTGCACGACGGGCGAGGGCACGTCTCGTCGAATGGCCTGCAGCAGCTCCTCGTTCCAGAGCCGCGCCACGCTCGCCCCGGGCCGCGGCGTCTCGAAGGCGCACGGCAGCGTCGCCGGTGGTGGCGGCAGGGGCGCCGGGTCGATGGTGGCCGTCAGCGGCTCGGCGCGCCCACGAATGATGACTCCGTTCGTCATCGCCCCCGACAACACGTCGCCGCCCACGGCCCACACCGCGCCGGACGGGTCGACCCAGGTGGCGTGGAGCGACTCGGCGCGCACGTCGAGCCCGTGGTCGACCACCTTCCAGCCCGACGTGCTCCGCTCGAGCACCGCGCCCGCCTGGCCCACGGCGAACGCCGTCTCGCCCGAGCGCCAGACGCCCTGCAGGAGCCCCACGTCGTCGGGCACGGGAACCGTCGCCAACGCCGCTCCCGGAGCGCCCTCGACGAGGAGCCCCGTTCCCGCGCCACCCACGGCGGTCACCGACGCGTCGTCGGCGAACACCGTGAAGAGCGTGCCGCGCGTGCCGACGTCGACGCGCTCGAAGCGGCGGCCGTCGTCGCTCTTGAGCACCACGCCGCGCGCGCCGACGACGTAGACGGTCGAGCCCGAGCGCGGGCCCCAGACCTTGAAGAGGCCAGGCGTGTTGCCCTTCGAGTCCGTGGGGAGCCCGACGAGGTCGTCGACGGTACTCCACGCGGTGCCGTCGAAGTGCCAGAGAAAGCCATTGAGGCCGCCCACGCTCCCGACGGCGTAGACATCGTTCGGCGCGCGTCCCCAGAGGCCGAAGATGGTGTGCCGCGCGAGGCCCGGCGTGGGCATGCGGGTGAAGGTGGTGCCGTCGTACCGGAGGATGGTGGAGGAGGCGCCGCCGAAGAACACGTCGGTCTCGGAGAACGGGAAGACCCACCACAGCGTCGCTCGGTGGCCCACGTCCTTCCGGCTCCATGAAGCTCCATCGAAGTGAAGCGCCGTCGCGCCGGTGCCGACGTCGGCGCCCACGACCCAGACGTCTTTCGCGCTCGTGCCGGCGATGGAGGTGTACGCCTCACGCTGGCCCGAGGTGACGAGCTGCCATGGCCAGACCTTCGGTGGGGTTGGCGGCGCGGGACACGCCAGGAAGGCGGCAGCAGCCACGAAGACGAACGAGCGCATGGAGGACACCTCGAGGCAGGGTCAGGGGTGAGGGCGACAGGAGTCCGGGCCCCAGCGCGCCGTCACCTCGCGCGTGGCTTCGGCGCTGAGCCCGTCGTCGTCGATGCGGGCGCGCATGCGCACCGGCACATTGAGGACATCAGCCGGCTCTTCGATGACGGGCGTGAGGCCCGTCCACTCGACGTACGGGACGCCGCGCACACGCTGGTACGGCAGCGGCAGCGAGTAGGCGAGTGAGGCCACGCGGCCGTCGACGACGCGCTCGACGCGCAAGGTGAGGCGGGGGCGCTCCGAGACGACGCCCGTCGCGCGCAGCGAGAAGAAGATGTGCTGCGCGCCCTGGCAGCCACGCTGGAGCAGCACCTGCTGTCCTGCGTCCACGGCCGCGAAGGTGCCGGGGCCTCCCGTGCCGAGCTCGAGGCTCAGGACGCGGGGCATCCCGGCATCGACCGTCGGTATTCCCGCATCGATGGGCGTGGGCTCCGGCTCGAGCGGCACCATCGGGTCGACGGGCCGCCCACAATTGGCGCTCAATGCGAGGCCGAGCGAGAGACTCACGAAGCGTGTCACGGCAGCGTCGCAGGCCGAGCGAGATAGACGCCGAAGTCGCTGACGATGACCACGTCGGGCCCCGTCACCACGACCGTCTCGGGGAAATACGTCGTCGCCTGGGCGATGGGTGTGGGGACACCCTGGGCGAGGCCTCCGTTGCGAGAGGCGCTGCCTAGCCACGTCGACACCGTGTTCGTCATGAGGTCGATGCGCCGCACCAGGTGGTTGCCGTTGTCGGCGACGTAGAGCGCGGTGCCGCTGGCGTTGAGCGCGAGGCCAGTCGGGCTGCGGAAGTTGGCCATGGCGCCGATGCCGTCAGCGGGGCCGGGGGTGTTGTCGACGCCCGCGAGCGTCGCCACGGTGCCGGCCGTGAGGTCGACGACGCGCACCGTGTGCGCCGTGCGGTCGTTCACGTAGAGCCGGTTGGTGGTGGCATCGAGCGCGAGGCCCGAGGGGCCGCGGAACTGCGCCATCAGGAGCGGGCCGTTGACGGTGCCCGCAGTGCCCGTGCCAGCCAGGCGGGTCACTTCGCCCGTCATGGTGTTGACGCGCCGGATGACGCGGTTGCCGGTGTCTGACACGTAGAGCGTCAACCCATCTGGTGAGAGCGCGAGCCGGCTGGGGCCATTGAAGCGCGCAGCAGTGCCGATGCCGTCGACGTTGCCGCTCGGCGTGGTGGCGTTGGGGTCGCCTGCGAGCGTCGACACCATGCCCGACGACAGGTCGATGCGACGGACCAGGTGGAGCGAGCTGTCGGCCACGTAGAGGCGGTTGGAGGCGGCGTGGAACGCGAGGCCCGCAGGCGTCCCGAAGCGGGCCATGGCGAGCGGGCCGTCGGTCGAGCCTGGCTGGTTGATGCCACCGGCGAGCGTCGAGACCATGCCAGTGGCGCGGTCGAAGCGGCGAATGGTGCGGCTCCCGGGGTCGGCGATGAACCACACGTCCTGGGCGCCATTTGGAACGAGGTCGCCGGGGTCCGAGAAGCGCGAGAGCAGCGGAGGACCATCGCGGTGGCGTGCGGGCTCCGAGGCGCCGGCCAGCGTCGAGACGGTGAACGACGGCACGTCGATGGTCCGCACGCTGCTGGCCGTGCGGTCCTGGAAGTAGATGCGGCTGCGCTGGGTGTCGAAGACGGGTGGGCCGAAGGCGAGCCCGAGGCGAGCGGTGGCGGCTGGGCCATCGATGGTCGAGGTGTCTTCGAAGTCGCCCAGCACGGTGTCGGTGAAGAAGTCGTTCACCCGCACCCGGCGCAGGAGCCCCTGGAACGAGGTGACGTAGAGCGAGGTGCCATCGAAGGCGAGCGACTGGGGCGCGTTGAAGGTGCCGACCCCGGCGTCTCCATCCTCGATGCCCGAGGTGCCAGGGAGGCCAGCGCGCGTCGTCACCTGGAAGGTCGTGAGGTCGACGGTGCGGAGGGTGTGATTGAACGTGTCGGCCACGTAGAGCGTGTTGCCGACGCGAAGAATGCCGCCAAGCCCGCTGAAGCGCGCGCTCGAGCCGACGCCATCGACGTTCGCTGCGGTGACCCCTGCGTCCTGAAGGCCAGCGAGCGTGGTGATGGCGCCGGTCTGCGTGTCGCAGCTGCGCAGCAGACGGTTGCTGCGGTCTGCGATGTAGAGCGTGCGGTCATCGGCGCCCATCGCGAAGCTGTGGAGCAGGAAGCCGAGGCGCACCGCCGGGCCCGTGCCGTCGACATAGCCCGACATGCCGGGCGTCCCGGCGATGGTGGTGATGTCGAGCGTGTTGACGTCGACGCGGCGAATGGTCGGCCCGTCAGCGAGGAAGAGCACGCCGCCGTCAGAGGTGATGGTGATGGCGCGCGGGCTCTGGAGCCGCGCGACGCCGGCGTCTCCGTCGACCACACCTTGAACGAGCGGGCGGCCGAGCAGTGTGCGCACCTCGCCAGTCTGGACGTCGAGGCGCCGCAGCAGCGCGTTGAAGGTGTCGGCGATGTACAGGTACCGGTTGTCGCCGCTCAGCACCGCGCCCGAGGGCCCGTTGAAGCGCGCCGCTGTCCCGACACCATCGAGGAAGCCAGTGGCCGAGTTTCCCAGAACCAACTCGATGACGTCGCGCACGCCTGCGTCGACGGCGCCGCCGCCCGCGGAACCACCGGCGCTGCCACCTGCGGAGCCACCGGCGTTGCCACCTGCGGAGCCACCGGCGTTGCCACCTGCGGAGCCACCGGCGCTGCCACCTGCGGAGCCACCGGCGCTGCCGCCTGCAGAGCCACCGGCGCTGCCACCTGCGGAACCACCTGCGGAACCACCTGCCCGTCCGCCGGCGGAGCCTCCATCGGGCTCCGAGCTCATGGGCTCACACGCGGTCAGGACGACACAAACGGCAATGAAGGCTCGACGAAGCATGAACACTCAGGGCGTGAGGGTGAGCTGCAAGTGGTACGGGGCCTGCTCGGTGCCAAAGCGCCCCGAGACGAGGATGAGGAAGTCACCCGCGCGGCGGGTCTGGTGGCTGATCAGTTCGTCGTCGTCGCGCGAGTCGCCTCGTGCCACGGGGTTCGAGAAGCGCGGGTCTCGGCCCGGCTCGTAGAGCGCGAGGTCGAGGTCACCGTCGGCGTGCCGGAAGGTCAGCCGGGCCTCGAGGCGGACACCCACTGGTGCGTTGATGAAGAACGCATCGACGTCGCCCGCGCAGATCTGACCGCTCGCCGTACCTCCATCCGGGCGGCTCGCCGTCGCGAGCCCGTTGTTGGGCTCGAGCGCGTCGTTCATGCACGCTGGAATGGCCTCGCAGCGCAGCCGGACCTCTCGGAAGCCCGGGTCGCAGTCGCAGTGGTTGATGTGGAAGACGCCGTTGGGTCCACAGGGGTCTCCGGCGTCGACGAACGGCGTGCCGGCGTCGATGACCCCTCCGTCGGTTGGAAGGACGCCAGCGTCACTCTCGACGCTGCCCGCGTCCTGGTCTCCTGCGTCAGTGAGCCGCGGCTCGAGCCCCGCGTCAGGTTCCCCAGGAGCGACCCCGCCACAGCCGATGAACGCCACGACCAGGAAGGAGCTGATCAACTTCGAACGCATGGTCGCGTGTTATCGCATACAAGTTGCAAAAGCAATCTATGTTGAAGTGAGCATGGTGATGCGATAAGGAGACCCGTCATGCGAGAGACCCGATCGGCGACGAACAAGCCTGGAGCAGACAAGGAAGGGCGCGACGGAGAGCGCAGCGGTGGGCGCTTCCGCCGCAAGAAAAACCCGCTGGCCGAGGCGAAGATCACCGAGGTGACCTTCAAGGACGTGACGTTGCTCAAGTACTTCGTGTCCGAGCGCGGCCGCATTCTCCCGCGCCGGATGACGGGCGTATCGTCGAAGCAGCAGCGCATGCTCGCGAAGGCCATCAAGCAGGCGCGCGGGCTCGCGCTGCTCCCCACGCTGAAGCACGACTGACATGAAAGGCGCGCCGGCCCCCGAGACGCCCACGGAGCTGCCGGGCACGCTCGGCGAGTTCATCGAGCTGCTCCGCTACCCCGTCGACGTGCCCCTCGAGGACTTCGTCTGGGAGCTCGCCGAGCG
>JALOQF010000374.1 GCA_025459425.1 Myxococcaceae bacterium
GGCGCGGCGGGCGCCTCCATCGCGCTGCCGTGGCTCGAGGCGCACGGCCAGGCCACCGGGTTTCCGCGGCGGCTCCTCATCGTCTTCACGGCCAACGGCGTGCGCGCCGAGCACTGGCGGCCCAGCGGCGGCGTCACCGACTTCACCTTCTCGCGCATCCTGCGGCCGCTCGAGGCGCGTCGCTCGAAGCTGCTCATCCTCGAGGGCATCGACTGCGAATCGGCCAGGCATGGGCCCGGGAACAACGGCCACGACAAGTCGATGGGGCACCTGCTGACGGGCACGGCGCTCGTGCCGGGGCCGCGCGGCGCCGGAGACTTCGGCCACCTCGTCGATGGCAGCGCGGGTGGGCCGAGCGTCGACCAGTTCATCGCCTCACGGCTCAACGCGGGCACGCGGTTTCAGAGCCTCGAGTTCGGCGTGCGCGCGCAGAACATCTTCATGCCGCTGCCGAGCCGGCTCGTGTACCGCGGTCAGTTCCAGCCGGTGCAGCCCGAGAACAACCCCCGCAACATGTTCACGCGGCTCTTCGGCGCGGGCGTCAACCCGGACCCGAATGGCGCCCGGGCGCTGTCGAAGAAGCGGCAGGTGGCGTTCGACCTGGTGAAGGAGGACTTCCGCGCGATGCGCGCGAAGGTGGGGGTCGAGGACCAGCGGCGGCTCGACGCGCACGCCCAGGCGCTCGTCGAGGTCGAGCGGCGCGCCACCAGCCTGTCGACGTTCTCGTGTCAGGTGCCGGCCATGCCGGCCGCGGCGAATGGCTACCGCGAAGAAGGCGCGCTGCAGATGGAGCTCATCAAGCACGCCTTCGCGTGCGACCTGACGCGGGTGGCGACGCTCCAGTGGAGCACCGCGCAGTCGGGCGCCACCTTCCCGTGGCTCGGCTTCTCGGAGTACCACCACGAGCTCTCGCACGCCGGCGACAGCGACGCGGTGGCCACGGAGAAGCTCAACAAAATCGACGAGTGGTACGCGCAGCAGTTCAACACGCTGCTGGGGCACCTCGACTCGGTGGTGGAAGGCGACGGCACGCTGCTCGACAACACCTGCGTGGTGTGGGTGAACGAGCTCGGCCGCGGGAACAACCACACCCACATGGACATCCCCATCGTGATGGCCGGCGGGTGGAAGGGTCACTTCCGCATGGGGCGGTATCTGCGCTTCCCCAACACCCGCCCGCACAACGACTTCCTCTTGTCGCTCATCGAGGGCATGGGCGTGACGGCGACGACGTTTGGTGACCCGCGGTGGTGCACCGGGCCGCTGGCCGCGCTGCGGGCGTGAGCCACGAGCGCCCCAAACGACGACGGGCGCCCCCGTGAGAGAGCGCCCGCCGCGGAACTGCGTCAATCAGCTGCTGAGACTTCAGCTGTTCGGCTTCGCCGTCGCCTGGCCCGACTTCTTCCAGCCGGCGATGCCCTCGGGCAGCACGGCCACGTCGGTGTAGCCCGACTCCATCGCCTTGCGCGCCGCCTGCTTCGAGGCGCCGCACGACTCGTTCGCGCAGTAGAACACGAGCTTGTCGGCCTTGTTCGCCGGCAGCTCCTTCACGTCGTAGCCGGTCGACGAGGTCAGCAGCACCGCGCCGGGGATGACGCCCTGCGACTCACGGGTCGACTTGCCGTTGGCGTCGACGGGAACGAACTTCTTCTTCTCCTTCGACCACGAGGCGACCTCGGCCACGGTGACCTTCTTGGGCTCGACGGAGGCCTGCTGCATGCCCTCACAGGCCAGCGCGGCGGTGGGGACGATGAACGACGCGGCGAGGACAGCGGACATCACGATGCGCTTCATGCGGGGTGTTCTCCAGTGGGGGGTGAAACGGCTGCGAAAGATGTTCGACGGCACGAACGGCCGCAACTCTCTATGTGGCGGGGGCCCTCGTTGTTTCACGGCCCCCAGAAGCCATCGTGATTTCAGCAGGTTCGGCCGGCCTTCAAGCGAGGGACACGCTGTCCTGCGGGGCGGGCTTGTGCGCCACGCGCCGCTGACGAGGATGCGGGCCATGTCGAACCCCCGTGAGATCAGCCGCCGCACCACCACCCTCGCTGTCGCAGGAACCGTCGGCGCCGCCGTCGTGGGTGGCACGCTCACCGCCACCCGCCGCGACCCGGAGAGCCCCATGACGAGCCGCATGCCGACCGCGTTCCTTCCGCACGGCGGAGGCCCGTGGCCCTTCGTCGACCTCGGCTTCGGGCCCAAAGACCAATCTGACCGGCTGCGCGCGTACCTCGAGGGCGTGCCGGCGACGTTGCCGCAGAAGCCGCGCGCGCTCCTCGTCATCTCGGCGCACTGGGAAGAGGCAGTGCCCACGGTGATGACGAACGAGCGGCCGCCGATGCTGTACGACTACTCGGGTTTCCCGCCCGAGTCGTACACGATTGAGTGGCCGGCGCCCGGCGAGCCGACGCTGGCGAAGCGGGTGCGTTCGCTCCTCGAGGGCGCAGGGTTTCGCACTGCTGAAGACGCGCACCGCGGCTTCGACCACGGCACCTTCGTGCCGCTGAAGCTGGCCTTCCCACAGGCCGAGGTGCCCACCGTGCAGCTCTCGCTCGTCGCGGGCCTCGACCCGGCGACGCACCTCGCGATGGGCCGCGCCCTGGCTCCGCTGCGCGACGAAGGCGTCTTCATCGTGGGGAGCGGCATGACGTTCCACAACCTGCGCGCCTTCTTCCGCGGCGGCGGCGAGGCGGCGTCCGAGGCGTTCGACGGCTGGCTGCAAGAGACGATGCGTCTGCCCGCGCCCGAGCGCGACCGCCGCCTCACCCAGTGGAGCCAGGCACCCATGGCCAGGCAGGTCCACCCGCGGGAAGAGCACCTGCTCCCGTTGATGGTGGTGGCCGGCGCTGGCGGCGCCGACCCCGTCTCGGTGCCCTACGCCGACCGCTACGTCGACGTGAAGCTGTCGGCGTACCAGCTCGGCTGACACGCGCTCGCCCGGTGTGCGCCCAGGTAGGAGTCCCGGCGGGCGCGCGCTGTTAACGCTCTGCGTTCCGGCGCATCCTCTCTCCTGACGTGCCGGCCCTCGTCGAAGCGAAGTCGTCGTCGCTCCCCGTGTCGGGCCGGGCGAAGCCCATCTGGTTGCCGTGGGTGGCAGGCGCGCGGGCGCAGGAGCGCGAGGCCTTTGGGCAGCTCCACCAGCACTTCGCGCGGCTGGTGCACGCCGTCATCATCACCAGGGTTCCGGCGAGCGAGGCGGCCGACCTCACGCAAGACGTGTTCCTCACCATGCTCTCGAAGCTGTCCACCCTCGAAGACGACCAGGCCTTTCCGGCGTGGCTGCTCGAGCTGGCCCGCACCCGCGCCGCGCGCTTCCTGCGCGACCGCCCGCGCCACGCGCCGCTCGACGACGCCGACGAGCCGGTGGCGCCCGACCGCTCCGGCTGGCCCGACGCCAAGAAGGTGCTGGCGGCGCTGAAGACGTTGCCCGAGGCCTACGCCGAGACGCTGGCCATGCGCCTCATCGAGGGCCTGTCGGGCCCCGACATCGCCGAGCGCACCGGCCTCACGCCTGGCTCGGTGCGCGTCAACCTGCACCGGGGCATGGCGATGCTCCGCGAGAAGCTGGGCCTGCCCGCCAAGGAGGGCGCCGATGAGTGACCCGCTCTTCGACGGCCGCGGGCATGACCGCGAGCTCGACGCGCTGGAAGACTCGTTGTCCGAGTTCAAGTTCGACCAGCCACCGCCCGCGTTGCCGTCGCGCCGCTCCGAGTCCCGGGCCGTGCGCCGAGACGCGCCCGTCGACCCGATGCCGTACGCGCCGCGCGCTTCGGCTGGAGCCTTTTCGCTCAGGGGCAAGGCCCCGCTGGTGGTGGCGCTCTCGCTCGGCCTGCTCGCCGGGGTCGTCGCCTGGTCGGCGGTGAAGAAGCGCGAGGCCGACGTGCGCAAGGGGTGGAACCTGGTGCCCGTGGTGGTGGCCGCGGTCGACTTGTCCGAGGGCACGGTGGTGACGATGGAGATGGTGAGCCAGCGCTCCATCCCCGAGCAGTTCGTCACCTCGTCGGTGGTGAAGCCCGACTCGGCCTCGTACATCGTCAACCAGAAGGTGCTGGTGCCGGTGCAGGCTGGAGACCCGCTGCTCTGGAGTCAGTTCGAGACGACGCGCGCGGCCGAGCGGCTGTCGACGAAGGTGATGAAGAAGGCCCGGGCCATCACCCTCGAGACGAAGGGCTCGGCGTCCGTCGGTGGGTGGGTGCGCCCGAACGACCACGTCGACCTCATCGGCACCTTCAAGGACCCGGCGACGGGCGAGCAGGTGGCGGTGACGCTCATGCAGAACGTGGTGGTGCTGGCGACGGGGAAGATCAGCGGCACCACCAACGTGAACCTCGTGCCCGACAGCCAGCGTGACTACAACAACGTGTCGCTGCTCCTGTTGCCCGAAGAGGTCGAGATGGCGGTGCTGGCGCAGGAGCTCGGCAGCATCACGCTTTCGCTGCGCAACGAAGACGACCTCGACGTGCTGGAAGAGCGCGGCCGGGCCACCATCAACACGCTGCTGTCGGGCGAGCGCACGAAGGTGCTGCAGTCGAAGCGCTTCAACACGATTCAGGTCATCAAGGGCTCGTCGGCCAGCGACGTGAGGTCGACGGCGCCGTCGGAGTGACGCCTACTCGCGCCCGGCGTCGTCGGCCCGCGCCAGCAGCACCGCCCGGCCCGAGCGCACGGCCCACGCCGTGACCGCGAGCATCACCACGACGCCGGCGGTGTAGAGCTCGAGCGTCGCGCGGCCCACGGCCACCAGCACTCCGACGCTGAGCAGCGCGATGGGCGGCATGAAGAAGAAGCCCCGGTGCAGCGCCAGGCCCAGGCCTGCCCCCACGACGCCCAGCGTGACCAGCTCGAGCGACAGCGTCGCGAGGTGGGGCACCTCGAAGGCCGCGGCGAGCGAGCGGAACACCAGCGCGCCGAAGCTCATCACCACGATGCTGCCGAGCGACGCGCGGTTGAGCCACGACAGGCGCGCCGGCTCGACGCCCGAGAAGAACCACGTGAAGCCCAGAATCGAGTTGAACACCATGTTGGCGAAGACGAGCGACCAGCGGTGCGTGAAGAGGTCGGGCGCCACCAGGGCCGCGACGATGAAGACCGCGAGGCCGGCGACGACGCTGACGACGATGCGCATGCGCCGACGGGCCCCCGTCTTCGGGTCGGCGGTGGTGAGAATGGCCTCGAGCTTGGCGGCGGAGCGGGCCTGGCTGTCGGAGAGGGCCGCGATGGCCTTGCGAATGGCCTCGGGAGGCTTCTTCAACTCGGCCACCAGGGCCCGGGCAGCGTCCGGGTGCCCCTGCTCGAGCTCGTACTCGGCCACCAGCAGGAGCGCGCGCTCGAGGCCCTGCTCGGCGGCGAGGTTCTGGGGCCACTCGTCGAGCGCGAGCTGGAAGCCGAAGCGGCATTCGGACAGCAGACGGTAGACCTTCTCGCGCCCGGCCTTGAGGCCCGTCGCCTGCTGGAGCGCCTCGACGCGCTTCCAGGCTCGGTCGCTGGCCCGCTGCGAGCCCCGGTGCGACAGCCAGGCCTCGAGCTCGTGCTTCACCTCGAGCACCGAGGCGAAGCGCTCGTGCGGGCGTGGCGCCATCGCCCGTTTGCAGATGGCGACGAGCTCCTTCGGTGCGCTCGACGGGAGGGCCGGCGGCGTGCCCTTCACGGCCTCGCGCAGCGCCGCGATGATGGTGGCGCCGCGCCACGGCGCCTGCCCCGACAGCACCTCGTAGAGCGTCGAGCCGAGGAGGAACACGTCGGTGCGCTCGTCGACGGGCTCGCCCTTCGCCATCTCGGGCGCGAGGTAGGCGGCGGTGCCCACGAGCAACTCTGGCGTCTGCTCGCTCACCCGCGTGGCCACGCCCCAGTCGGCGAGGAAGATCTCACCGAAGGTGCCGATGAGCACGTTCTCGGGCTTGAGGTCGCGGTGCACCACGCCCCGGGTGTGTGCGTACGCGAGGGTGTTGCAGACCTGGAGGAGGACGCGCACCTGCGCCTCGAGCGGGTCGCCGCCGAGCTGCTTCCACAGCGGGTGCGCGGGCGCCTCGAGGAGCGCCCGCCAGCTCGTCGCGTCCACCTTCCGCATGACGAGCGCCGGCTGGTTCTGGTCGTCCGTGACGAGCGCGTAGACGGGAATGACGCCGGGGTGCTCGACCAGCCCGTTGAGCCGCGCCTCGGTGACGAGCAGCTGCGCGCCTTCGCTCGTGCGGGGCACCTTGACGGCGACCTCTCGGTTGAGCGCCGGCTGGTCGACCAGCAGCACCGAGCTCATGCCGCCCTGGCCGAGCAGGCCGCGCACGGTGAGCTCTCCGGTGTCGTCGGTCGGGGTGCGCCAGTGCAGCTTCGTTGGCAGCCCGCGTGGGTCGCCCGAGTTCGATGACACCGTCTGGGAAAAGCCGTGCTCTTCGATGGTGGTGTGCAGCTGCTCGGGCGCGCAGGGCGCTTCGAGCTCGACAGTCTTTGGCGCGCGGGCGAGCGGCAGCTTGGACATCGTGAGGCGCACGATAGCCACGAGGCGGGCGCAGTGCGGGCGTTTCAGCGCCGTATCGATTCACTCATGCCGAGGGGCGTCGAGGTTGGGCGCGAGGCGGTGGACGGGCGTGATCAGGCGCGCACGTGGGGGCCCTGGCTCGACCGTGGACCTTCGGTGAGGGCGCCTTTCGAAGTCGCTGCTTCAGTGCTGCGTGATGCCGTGCGCAATGGGCGCGAGAACGTCGACCGACCGAGTGTCGCGTGGGCGAGCAGGTGAGGCCGGTGTGAGCGGAAGGCCTCGGTCGTCGCGCTCCGAAGCCTCGAGGTGCGGGTTGACGATGAATGAATCCACGACTCGAGGCGCACCACCGCCGTCGCGCTGGTGGCTCATGGCAGTCCGGCTCCCGGAAGAGGACGTCCGTCGGGCCGTTTGGCGCCCGGCGAGCGCAGCAGTTCGAGGAACAGTCGCCCTCATCGTGGAGCCGCCGTTCGACACGC
>JALOQF010000375.1 GCA_025459425.1 Myxococcaceae bacterium
TCTCGCGAGCACGCCGCCATTCTCGTCGACGAAGAGACGGTGCTGGTGACCGATCTCAACTCGTCGAACGGCACCTTCTTCGACGGCGAACGCATCACCAAGCACGTCGTCAAGGACGGCGACACGGTGCAGTTCGGCAACGAGAAGGTGACCTTCCGCTTCTCGGACCCGGGCTGACGTCGTCCGCCTCGCCCGGGCCCATCGAAGCGCCCGTCACTTCTTGTGGGTGTACGGGAACAGCTCGGTGCTGCGGAAGAAGTAGGCGACCTCGTTCTTCGCGTTCTCGAGGCTGTCCGAGCCGTGCACGGTGTTCGCGTCGATCGACTTCGCGAAGTCCGCGCGAATGGTGCCGGCGGCGGCCTTCTTCGGGTCGGTCGCGCCCATGAGGTCGCGGTTCTTCAGCACCGCGTTCTCGCCCTCGAGGCACATGACGACGACCGGGCCCGAGATCATGAACGAGACGAGGTCCTTGAAGAAGGGGCGCTCCTTGTGGACGGCGTAGAAGCCCTCGGCCTCGCGCTGCGAGAGGTGCTGCAGGCGAATCGCGATGGGCGTCAGGCCCGCCTCCTCGAAGCGGGAGATGATCTTGCCGATGACGCCCTTCTCCAGCGCGTCGGGCTTGAGGATCGACAGGGTGCGTTCGATGGCCATGGTGGTTCTCCGAAGAAAGGGGTGAACGGCGCGCGTGCGGGTACACCGCCCCTGTGGCGCTGGCAACCCGAAAGCAGGGCCGTCACAACGAGCGCAGGTACGTCATGAGCGCCTGCTTCTCGGAGGCATTCAGCCCCTCGCACGAGTGGCCGTGGCCGTCGCTCCGCTGGCCCTCGAGGCGCGAGGGATCACGGGGGGACAGACAGAACAGCTCTTCGAGGGTCACCGACCCGTTGTGCAGAAAGCGCGTCTGCGAGAACAGGCCCGACATGCGCGGGGCCTTCACCTGGCGCGTCACCATCGAGGCCTCGCCGGGGAAGTTGCAGCACGGCTTGCCGTCGGGCCCCGGGTTGTAGATGGCGGCGTAGGCAGCGTCGGTGCCCATCTCGTCGAAGGTGTACGTGCGCGCGCTCTCGCCCGAGGGGCCGCTGTGGCACTCGAGGCAGCCCTTCGTGACGAAGAGGCGGGCGCCCACCCGGGCCTCGGCCGCGTCGATGGGGGCCAGCGGCGCCGGCGCGCGCAGCGACTGGAGATACTCGGCCAGCGGCAAGAGCTGCTCCCGCGTCCACGTCTCCTTGCTGCCGCCGAAGGCCACGAAGCCCGCGAGGAACTCGTCGACCGAGCGGGTGCCACCGTTCCAGGACAACAGCTCGTGGGCCATGCCGGCGTCGGCGCGCTGCGTGGCGTCGGGCAGGTTCCACAGCGGGAGAATGCGGCTCACCGTCCACACGCCATCGTCCACGAGCGGTTTGGTGAGGAAGTCCATCGTGCCCGGGCGCAGCGCGAGGAAGCGCTCCTGATCCTGCACGGTGAGCGCGCCGCTCGAGCCCGCGCCGAGCAGCGACAGCCCGGTGACGCCCATGTCGAGCTGGTAGCCCTGCTGCATGCGCGCGGCGGCGACGGGGCCGGCCAGCTCGGCCTTCAGCCGCGGGTGCACGTTCATGTCGTTCGGGTTCGTCGACAACTGCAACGGCGCGCCCAGCGACGCGAGCAGATTGCCGTACTCGAGCGAGAGGTTGCCGTAGCCCACCGCGTAGCGCCCGTCGGGCATGCGGCCGAAGTGGCACGAGGCACAGGTGAAGGCATAGGTCGACACGGTGCCCACCTTGCCGCTCGTCGGCGCGAGGCCCAGCGGCAGGTTCTTCGTGCTCGTCGGGTCCGGCACCATTCCCATGCGGGAGAAGCCGACGCCGTAGTACCCGGCGTAGTACTTCTGCAGGAAGTCGACGAGCGGCACCGGCACGCCGATGGTGCCGAACGTCTCGTAGAAGAACATCCACTTGCCGCAGCGCAGCCGCGTCGCGCGATCGGCCCCGCCCCGCTTCACCGCGTCACAGGCGCCCCGCAGCGCCGGCACCTCGAGCACCGCCAACAGCTCGCCGTCGACGTCGTGCGTGACGGGCGTCGACACCGGAGCCCAGGCGCGCGGCGCACGATCGGCGGGGTCCCCCGCGTCGACGGCGATGGCGCCACCGCCCCCGCTCGAGCCCCCCGCGCTGCCCGCAGCGCCACCAGCGATGGCCCAAGGTTCCATCGGCACCAACTGCATGGGCGGCGCTTCGGCCGAGCAGCCGAGCGCAGCGATGACGACCGACCCGAACGCGACGAGACGCATGGTGTTTCCCCGAAGGAGCGCGAGAAGGAGGCGCGGATACCGCAGCCGCGGCGTCTGCCACACTCGGGTTTCGGGGAACCTCGTCACCGCACGGTTTCAGTGGGTGTCGACCAACGGCGGCTCAGGGGTCGGCCATCAGCGCGAAGAAGATGACGCCATCGTCTTCTGGCAGCTCGGCTCGGAACAGCCCGCGGGCGCCCAGGCTCACGACGATCGAGCCGGCCAGCGTCCACGCGAAGCCCTCGTCGCAGTGGAACTGCGAGCGCCACAGCGCCGAGAGCCCCGGCTGGGTCACGTCGGGCGCGCAGACGCGGCGCACCCGCTCGACCGTGTGCGGGTTGGCGTCTTCGTGGGCCCAGCCCCACGTCCACGTGAAGGCATCGGGGTAGTACTGGCCGATGACGAGGGCCGGCACGTCGAGCGGCGGGCCCTCCTTCTGGCGCAGCGACAGCGACGAGAGCTGCGGCTCGAAGGCGAAGCCCGTCGTGTTGCGCAGCCGCGCCTCGAGCCGGCCCTGGAGATCGTGAAACGCGCGCTGCGTGCCCTCCATCATGTCGAAGAGCGCGTCGGTCATGAGCAACGAGTCGAGGTGCTCCTTCTGCAGCCGGGTGAACCACGCCGTCGAGCCATCGGCCTTGAGCAGCTTGTAGTCGGCGAAGTCGGGCGTACGGCTCACGGTGATGGAGCCCGGCGCCCAGGTGGCCTTCTTCTGCTGGGCGAGCAGCTGTTGCAGCTCCGACACGCCCTCGGACAAGCGCTCGGCCTCGAGCTTCGGGTCGATGTGCAGATCGGGCCTCGGGCGCGGCGCCTTCGAGCCGTCACCCCGGGCGTTCAGCTCCGACAGGCGCAGCCCCTCGGGCGTCTGGGCGAACTTCAGCTCGAGCTGCGTCCACCCGCCGGGGGCGAGCACCATGAGGCTGTCGTGGAGCGTCTGAATGAGCGGGGTGAGCGACTCGGCCATGGTCGAGCCGCCCTGTAACCGCTCGGGCGCCCAGCGTCACTGGATCCCGAGGCGGCAGGCGTTCGCTCAGGGGCAGGTGACGGGAGCGACCTCCCACTCGCGGCGCGGCCCCTGGGGCCCATCGAGCACCACGCGGTAGCGCTGCCCGGCCACCGGATCCCACCCCATGCGAACGAGGGTGACGGCGTCGAGGCGGCCGTAGTTCCCGATCATCACGTCGACGCGCACGGGCAGCACCGCGCCGTCCGACAGGCGCGTCACGGTCGCCGTCGCGCCCTGCTGGGGCACCTGCCCGTGCACCGACCAGGTCCACTGCGTCACCGACACGGGTGAGAAGCCCGCTGGCGGGAACGAGAACCACGTCGGGCTCGGGCCCACGTTGCCGCTGCCGAAGATGGCCGAGCACGACGCCGAGCCGTACTGGTTGCCGCCCCGATAGAAGCCGATGCCGACGCCGTCGAGCGACGGGTACAAGAACCAGCGCCGGTGTCCGAAGGTCGTCTCGTTGCCCCAGTCGATCATCCACTGGTCGACGGCGTCGGCGGCGTTGGCGCTCCCCCAGGCGATGTTGCTCGAGCCCGCCCCGCCAGCGCCGAGCGGTGAGTAGCAGGTGGCGCCGGGCATCGGGAAATGCGCCTGCGGGCCGGCCGGGTTCCAGGCCGAGACGACGCTGCACGCCTGGGCGGCGGCGTTCTGCTGGGCGTCGTCGCGAACGGGGCCGAGGCCCGCGAGCCAGCGGTAGAAGTTGAGCCGGGCGAGCGCGTCGTCGATGGCCCCGCGCGTGAGCGTGCCCACGTCGCACATCGAGGCGCCGGCCACGAAGTCCATCCCCGTGACGCGGGAGCGCTGCCCCTCGGCGAAGGCCATGCAGACCTGGGCCTGGGTGCGCAGCGCGGGGACACCGGGATCTCCGGGCAGACACGTTCCGCCGTCGCCCACGAAGCCGGGGTCGCATTCGCACCGCACCGGCATCGTCCGGCAGCGCGCGCTCGCCCCACACTGCACGGCGCTGCAGGGATCACTCGCCCCGGCGTCGGGCCGCCCGGCGTCGGGGCCTCCCGCGTCGACGCCGCTCGTCGCGCCGCCGTCACCCGAGAGGCCGGCCCCGCGCCCCGCATCGCCCGGGGTCGCCTCGCCCCCTCCCGCGCGCTGCGCCACCCCACCCCCGCCCGCGCCCTCGGTGCCGAGCGGCGCGTCGATCGTTCCTTCGGCGACCCCCATGCACCCCGAGACGAAGATCAACAGGCCGAGCCGAGCGTGCGTCATGCCGGGTCTTCGCTCGGGGCGCGCCAGCGGTTTGTGCTTCTCGAACGATGAGAATCGAACTGGCCACCGCGTCAGCCACCGTCAGCGGCTTTGACACCGTCACGATGCATTCAAAAAAACAGGCTGGCCGCGGGGCTTCGCGCTGCACCGTGTCTTTCGGAGCGACGGGACTCCTCCCTATAGAGGGAGCTCGTTTTGCGCCGAGTCGTCGGCAAGGACACACCAGATGCGCCGTTCCCCTTCGACTGCAGGCCCCCGGGAGGACGGCGAGCTCGTGGCGCTGGCGTACCAGAGCCGGGCCGTCACGCCGCTCTCCGAAGACTCGCTTCGGCAGCTCGAGGCGGCCGCCGACAGGGCCAACCGGCGCGAAGGCATCACCGGCGTGATGGTCTACGACGACGGGCAGTTCTTCCAATGGCTCGAGGGCCCGGCCGGAGGGCTGTCGAGGCTCTGGCACGCCATCAGCCGCGACGCGCGCCACACCGATCTGCACGTCTCGGCCTTTGGTGCGCGCAGCGGGCGCACCTTCGGCGAGTTCGGCATGAAGCTGCTGCGCCGCGGAGATCCCCTGTGGTCGAGCCGGGCGTTGCTGGCGATCGAGCTGCCCGCGCTGGTCGAGCAGCTCGTCGTGCCCCTCCTCGCCGAGCGGCGACGGACGAAGGCCGAGGGCCTGGTGACGCCCGAGCGCCAGCTCGCCGAGTTCGCCAGTCGGCTGCTCGAGATCGACGAGACCGCCGCGTGGGCGCTCGCGCGACAGCTGGCGGCCGACGCGGGGCCCCTCGAGCTCACCCGCCGCTCGGTGCTCGACCCGGCCGCGCGCAGCCTCGGCGACCTCTGGTACCGCGACGAGTGCAGCGGCCTCGAGCTCGACCTCGCGCTGGTTCGGCTCGGGGCCATCGCGCACCACCTCGCGGGGACCCGCTTCGAGCCCGCCCTGGCCAACCGCGCGGTGCTGGTGGTGCCATCTCCAGGAGAGCCCCACCTCTTGGCCGCCGCCGTCGACGCCGAGCTCCTCTGTCACGCGGGCTGGGCCACCCGGGCCGAGTTCCCCGAGAGCGACGAGGCGCTCCACGCGCTCGTGGCGAACGAGTGGTTCGACGTGCTCGATCTGTCGCTGAGCACCGCGTTGCGGCGCGAGGGGTCGCTCGGAAAGCTCGAGGCCACCATCGCCAGCGCGCGCCTGGCCTCGTGCAACCCGGCGCTGGTGGTGGTGGTGGGCGGCCGTGTCTTCTCGGAGCGCGCCAACGTCGCACCGGCCATCGGCGCCGACGTCGACGCGGCACGGGTGACGGCGCTCGCCCGCGCGGTGGAAGCGGTGCTGCGGCGCCCACGTTCGACCAACCGACAGGCACCGGCCCCGGGCCTCGTCGAGCCGCGGCGGGCCGCACGACGCTCATGAAGGCCCCCCGCGCTCCATCACTCTGACTGGCTCCACCATCATGATGACGTGAGCCCGGCTCCCGGGCGCCTCACGCGTCGGTGGCGTGCGCGATGCACCTCGCCCCGGCGGAGGCCGCATGCTGCGCCCAGACGAGCCGGATCAGCCCCTCGACCCCGACGCCCCGCCCCCGACGTCGGCGCCGAAGGCCCCCACCCGGCGGCGCGTCGCCCACCTCCTCCATCGGCTGCTCGACGACGAGCTCGAGCTGTACCTCGCGACCCGCAGCCTCGAGGCGACTGCGCTCGAGGCGCTCGCGTTCGGCGAGGCCCGCTCGCTGGGCCAGCAGGCGTGGCACCTCGATCAGATGCTGGCGGCGCTCGTGTTCCAGCTGCGCCGCGACGAGCTCCGCCCGCACCGGCACGTGGCCGAGGCGCTCCTGGCGAGCGACCTCGCGCTCGTCTTCCACGGGCTGCCGGTGCTGCCGGCCGACGAGGGGCTCTCTCAGGCGGTGCGGCTTCGCCACACGGAGCTGCGCCATCGCCTGCTCGTGCTGTCCGCCATCTTCTCGGGCTCGCGGCGCCTGGCGTTGGCGAACCTGTTTCGGCGGCTCGCGCTCCGGCACGCCTGCCTCGCCCTCGAGGATCCGCCGGCGGGTGCGTCGCCAGCCCTCGCGCGCTCGTGAGTGGCGCGGGCAGCCGGGCCGCTCAGGCGTGGAGCGACCAGCCGATGCGCACGAAGTCACGTACGCGCGCGAACGTCACGCCCGTGGCGGCTTCGCTCCATTCCGCGGCGAGGCGGGCCTCGACGGTGTCGGTCCACTCGCCGTACAGCTCGCCGTACTGGTGCCGGGCGCCGACGCCGTAGCGCGCGCCAGCCTCGACGAGCCGTTGATCGTCGAGCCGCAGCGGCGCCTCGTCGAGCGGAGCCGCATGTCGGTTGGTGTCGGGCAGGCCGCCGAGCCAGGTGCGCGAGGGGTCCCGTTTTTCGGCGACGATCGCCGCGACGCGCGAGGCGACCTGCGCCCAGGCCGCGCCATGCCGGGAGGCGTCCCAGTACGGAGGCC
>JALOQF010000069.1 GCA_025459425.1 Myxococcaceae bacterium
GAGCCGCTCAACCCCGACCGCATCGCGGCGGCGGCGCTCGACTTCATCGACGAGCACGGCCTCGAAGACATGAGCGTGCGCAACCTCGGCGCCACGCTCGGCGTCGAGGGCATGGCGCTCTACAAACACTTCCCGTCGAAAGAGGCGATTCTCGACGCGGTGGCCGAGCGGCTGGTGCTCGAGCTGGTGGTGCCCGCGCCCACGTCAGAGGGGTGGATGCGGCGCGCGGCGACCATGGCGCATGACTATCGGGCCATCTCTCGCAGACACCCCAACGCCTTTCCGCTCCTGGGCATGCGCCGCTTCACCACCCCTCGTGCCCTGGCGCTCATCGACCGCATCGTCTTCGCGCTCATGGGTGAGAGCCTCAGCGCCCAGCAGGCCGTCGAGGTGTACCGGGCCGTGTCCAACTGGGCCAATGGCTGCATTCTCCACGAGCTGGCGAGCGACCAGGCCGCCTCGGAGGGCAAGGAGCTCGACGTCGGCACACTGCCGCGCGAGCTGACGGCGCTGGCGGTGTCGTACCAGTACCTCGGCAACGACCACGCCGAGGCGCTGTTCAAGCTCGGGCTCGAGGCGCTCCTCGAGGGGCTCGCGCAGCGCTTCAAGCCTTCGCGCCACGGCTGACGCGCCCTGTGCTCATCGGTGGAGGCCGACCGACCGGCCGCTCACTCGCAGCGCGCCGTGCACACGAACGTCGACCGGTGACACCAGGCGCTCCTGCACTGCGAATCGAGCTGGCACGGGGTTCCTTCGGGAAACAACGGGCCGCAGACACCCTCGCTCCGGGTCGGGGCAGGCCCACCATCGGCCTGGCAGGTGCCCTCGAAGCAGCCGAACAACTCGTTGGCGCAGCGCTGGCCAGCACCACCCGCGGTGACACACCCTCCGTCCACACAGACCGCGCCGTACTCGCACGAGTCGGAGGGGAGCGTTCCACAGGTCGCTCCCGGCGCTCCGGGCCGCACGCACCGGGCGGTGGTGTCGGCAGGCAGACGCGAGCACCGCAGCGGCGAGCCGCAGTCGCCGACGGTCGAGCACGGAACGTCGACGCTGCGGACCGGCTGACACCGGCTCCCGATGCACTCGAGGCCGACCGGGCACGAACCCTGCTCTGCGCAGGCGTCACCTTCGGCGAGGACCTGGCACCGCCCGTCGATGCACGAAGTTCGAGCCGGGCAGTCGAAGAGGTTGGCGCATGCGTCACCGACGGCAGGGCGCCCGCAGCGACCGGCTCGCCCGACGCCACCGTCGTCGCGCACGCTTGCGCCCTTGCAGACGAGACCGGGCGCGCAGACGCGCGTATCTGACGTGCAGGTCTCACCCTCGTCGACCATCGAGTCGACCGCGCAGATTCGTTCGACCGAATCACAGCGCTCGCCGAGCACGCACCGGGCGTCGACGAGACACGACCCACCGGGCCGTGCGCCCACCACACAGCTCCCGCTCACGCAGAACAGGTCTGGCTGGCAACGCCCGTCTGCGGAACATGGCTGGCCCTCGGCTGGAAGCCGCGCGCACAGCCCCGCGTCGCACGCGCTGTCCGGGTGGCAGCGAGGCCCGCCGTCCGTCACGTCGCGACAGGCCTGACCCGCCACCGGAAGCCTCGCGCACGTCGCCTCGTCACAGAAGAACCCGGGCCGACACCCATGCGCCGGGCACGGGGTTCCCTCGGTGCCGCTCGCAGCACATCGGAAGGGGCACTGCCGTGTCGGGCTCACACAGTGGGGAGCAGACAGCCGGCACTCGAACGCCGTGATGCAGGCGTCACCGACCGATTGGGTCCCCCTGAAGAGGGTGGACAGCTCACAGGCGCTCCCAATCTGCTCACACCCGCCGTCGCCCAATTCGGTCACACATCGGTCGACACCGTCGACCACCCTGAGGCGGCCTGCGTCGAGACTGAGTTGGAGCGGGAGGAACGCGGCTCGCGTACCTGCCTCACACCGCCCGCGGGCGGCGGCCGGAGCCAGACCGCAGCGAACCTCACGGCCACACCGCGCCGCGACGAGCGCGTCGACCGGGTCGACACCGGCATCGACGAGCGTTCCCCCGTCATGGCCCGCATCGGGAACCCCTGCGTCTCGTGGTGGGACCTCGCGCACGCAGCGTCCGGTCTCGACGTCGCACACCAGAGCGCCTCGACAGCGGCCATCTGGGTTGCAGCGGCTGCCGACGAGGTCTTCGTCGGGCACCTGGCATGCGCCTACGAGCACCAGCACGATGGCCAGACGCCTCATCAGAACGTCCCTCCGACCGCGACGCCGTTCGCCGTCGGCCAGAGCGTGACGGGCAGCGCCACCTCGGCCCGCGGCCAGAGCAGACCGACCAGCACCGCAACCGCTCCAGCCGAGAGCGCGCCGATGCCGAGCGCGCGCCACTGGTTCGCCGACGTGAAGCGGTCGAACGCCTCGTCTGCGGTGAACTGGTCGATGTCCCGGCGGGTCCGGTTCGAGTCGACGACGGCCCCCACCGTGATGCCTGCCCCCGTCGCCATGAACGCCGAGCCACCGATGAGCAGCGCCCAGGCGACGCCTCGGCGCCCGGGTCGTTCGCCCACCATGGCGGTCGCCATCGCCTCTGCGAGCCCCGGCACCTCGGGATAGAGCGACGAGATGCGCGCAGCGCCACGGCTCTCGCGGACGACTGCGGCCCCCTTCGCGGTCGACAGCACCTGGAGGTCGAGGCGCACGACGTCGTCGACGCGAGCCAGGGCGCCAGACACGACGTAGGCAGCGCCCAGCGCGCCGGTCAGCTCCGCAACGCAGCTCTCTTCCGAGCAGCCAAGCAGTTGCTTCTGACGCTCGAGGCCCAACAACGTCGCGACGTCGGCGCTGGTGATGACCTTGAGGCGACTGTCACGGCCCAACTCGGCGGCGAGCTGGTCGGACAGGCTGCGCGCTCCCTCGGCGAGGGCCGTGTCACCCGTCGTCAGCGGCAGGACGGCCACCGTGGTGGGTGCCACCGAGGTGACCCACAGAACAATCAGGAGCGGAGCCGACATGACGCTTCGCTAGCGGAGACGACCCACGGCTGCCAGCAGGATCGCCGGACCAGAAAGCCCCGAGTCGAGCGGCGCTGCTGGTCACCACCGCCGACACGGAAGGACCGGTCTGGTCTCCTCTTCGGAGCAATGGCCGGCGGAGCGCGCTCATGGCGGCGGGGGGCCCGGACCCGACGTGGCCACGCTCAACACGAGAATCGCTCCCACCACCGTCATCGCCGCGGGGAGCGGCGCGTACAGGCGCAGGCCTCCGAAGACGAAGGTGGTGATGGCCTCGAGCCCCGGCGGCGCGAGGTGCAGGGCCCGCAGGAGGAGCAGCGCTCCCGGCACGAGCAGGCCCAACCCCACCAGCAGCTTCACCACCTGGTGCATGCGCGGCTCACGACAAGCCCAGCAGCCTGGGCACCTTCTCTTCCAGCAGGTCGATCTCTTCGCGCGTCTCGCCGAGATACGCGAGCAGCTGCAGGTCCTCGCGCTCCACCGCGCCGCCATGGACGATCCACGCGCGCGTGCGCAGGAGCCGGTACAGCTTGATGAGCTTGCGGTCGGACACGAAGACCTCGTCTTCACGCACCAACGTGCGGATGACGCGGCGGAACTCGCGCATCACCTCTTCGCGGAAGAAGAGCTCGCGGTCGCGGGGCTCCTTCCGCGACATGAGGAGCGTCAGGTACCGGTGGCCCTTCATCACGTCCTCGAGCGACGCGTGGCCCTCGACCCACGGCTTGCGGTTGAGGTCCTTGTTCACCATCGACTCGAGGCCGGCGTCGAGCAGCTCGACGAAGTGCGTCTCCTGCACCGAGCGGCAGGCAGCCTTGAGGGCGAAGCGGTCTTTGAGCGCGCCGAGCTCGCTGTGCTCTGGAATCTCGTTGGTGGCGGCGAACAGCACCTTGAGGCGCACCGGTACCGGCACGCCGTCCTGGTAGAACTTGCGCTCGTTGATGACGGTGAGCAGCGCGTTCAAGATGGCCGAACTCGCCTTGAAGATCTCGTCGAGGAACACCAGGCGCGCGGTGGGCAGCTTGCCCTTCTCGCGCCGCAGGTACTTGCCGCCGCGCAGCTCGTTGATGTCGATGGGCCCCAGCACCTCGCTCGGCTCGGTGAAGCGCGTCAGCAGGTACTCGAAGTAGTCGATGCCCGACAGGCCGAGCGCGTCCTTGAACTTGAGCACCAGGTCGGACTTCGCGGTGCCGGGTGGGCCCACCAGCAGCAGCGGCTCCTGCGCCACGGCGGCCACCAGCATCAGGTCGACGAGCGCCTGCTTGTCGACGAAGTGACGGCCGAGCGCGACGCGGAAGCGGTTGAGCCGTTCACGCAGGCCCTGGGCCTCGGCAGAGAGCTGCTCGAGGGTGAGGTCCGAGATGGCGTCGAGCGGGTCCTTCGGGGGCAGCGTCGTCATGGTGTCTTGAGGTCCTTCGCGGGGGTCACGAGACCGCCCCCACGTCGCGGTGCACGCGGCGGCGCACAAGGTATTCGTCTTCTTCGAGGAAGCGGCGGGTCGCCTCGTTGAGCGTCAGGTCGTCCCCGACGTGGCCGAGCACCAGCGCGTCGGCGAAGTCCACCAGCGAGAGGCAGAAGTGGCTGTTGGTGTTGAAGGCGTCGGTGACCCACGGGAGTTGCTGCGCGAGCCGCAGCAGGCCCGGCAGCGCCAGCTCGGTGGGCAGGTGGCCGAGCGCGCGGGCGGTGGAGCGCGTCAGCTTGAGCCGGTCGACGGGAATGAGGCCCGACTCGCTGCGCGACAGGCGCGCCTGGGCGTCGTCGATGATGGGCTGCGCCTGCGCCGTCTGCCCCAGGTACGCGAGGCCGCCCGCGAGGCCCAGGCGCGCGATGAGCGTCTTCGTGTCTTCGCCCTTCAGCACCGACGACGCGCGCTGGAGCAGCTCGCTCGCCTCGTCGCGCAGGCCCACGCGCCGCAGCGAGCGCACGCCCGCCACCAGCGTCGTGCCCAGCTCGGCCATGCCCTCGACGCCGAGCTCGGAGAAGAGGCGCCCCAGCGAGGTGACGAGCCGCTTCACCAGCGCGGTGCGGCCGAAGTGGCCGGCCACCTTGAGGGCGTCTTCGTACAGCAACGCGCGCAGGCGCACGGGCAGCCCGTCGGCGAGCGAGACGAAGCGCTGGAGCAGCGGCAGCGCCTGCGACTCGGGCACCGAGGGGAGGAAGTCGAGCAACCCGTCGATGAGGCGCGCGCGCTCCTCGGGCGGCAGTTGGCCGTCACCGGCGACGCGGGCGCGCTCCTCGATGCCGCGCAGCAGCTCGGCCGGGTCCTTGAGGCCACGCAGCGCCGCGAGCTCCTCGGCGCCCTGGTTCTGGTGCGCGCGGAAGAAGTCGGTGGTGGCGTCGAGGCGCTCCTGCGGCTCGAGCACGTTCGAGAACTGCCGCAGCCGGTCCACCTTGTAGCGCTGGAAGGGCTCGAGCGACGGCAACTGCCCGTTGATGTCGGCGCCCAGCGGCGTCTCGGGTGACACGCCCTCGAGGGCCTGGTCGATGCGCGCCGAGAAGGCCCGCATGAGGTAGCGGTGCACCGGCGCGTTCTGGTCCTTCGGGTCGGTGGTGGCCGACACCTTCTCCAGCACCGAGAGCGAGGCGTCTCGCAGCACCCGGGCGCGGTCGGCGGCGCCGAGGCGCGCGAAGCCCCAGGCGAACTCGAAGCCGACGTACGCGCGGGTGAGGTGCGGCGGCGCCTCGACGGGCGAGCGCTTGCGCGGCGTCTCGTCGAAGGCCTTGAGGAGACCCTCGAGCTGGGCCGAGACGCGCAGGGCCCGCTCGGTGCCCGCGCCGCCGGCCGTCGCGCCCGTCACCCGCATGACGCGCGGTACGTCGCGGTCGAGCGACAGCCCCCGCTGCAGCCGCGACAGCACCCGGTCTCTCGCGCGCGCCAGGCCCAGCGCGTCACCACCCGCGAGGCGCGACAACGCGACCCGGCCGAGCCAGAAGCTGCGCACGTCGAGGTCATCGTCGAAGCGGTCGAAGAAGGCCGAGGCCTCGGGGAGCCGCGCCGTCGCCGCGGTCGCGCCGCTCGCCTGGGCCAGCAGGTGGGCCACGGCCGCGCGCGTCTGGTCGACGTTGGGCGTCTTCTCGGCCATCACGGTCTCGAGGCGGGTGCCCGTCATGGCGGCCCAGCGCTGCGCGAGGGGGCCCAGGGCGTCGGCGGGCGCTTCCCACACGGCGTGGGCCCAGGCCATGCCGGCGTCGCGGGGGCGCTGAGCGCGCGCGTAGAGCTCGGCGAGGCGGGCCCAGGCCTGTTGCCGCTCGGGGGAGTCGGGCCGCGCCTCGAGCTCGAGGAAGGCGGCCTCTTCACGGGTGACGAGCGCCTCGACTTCGCTGGGTGTGCGCGGCAGCTCGACGGCGACGACGGCGGCGGTGCGGGGGGCGTCGGTCGCCGCTGCCGGAGCGCGCTCGGTGCGGGCCTCGCTGCGGCCGCGGGGCCGGTTGCGCTGCTTCTGCTCCTCGTCGCGCGCCTTGTCTTCGCGGCGCTCCGAGGGCGCGGCCTCGTCGGCAGCGACGAAGGGCTCGAGCTCGAACACCGCGGAGCGCACCCACGTCTCGAGCGTCTCGGCGGCGCCATCGATGACGTAGTCGACCCAGTCGGACAGCGGCTGGAAGGCGCGCTCGGGCAGCGACCAGCGGGTGAAGCCCTGGCCGGTGCCCTCGAGCCAGGTGACGAGGTCGGGGTCGGGCGCGAGCCAGGTGCGCAGGCGGTCGCGGCGCAGCGGCGGCTCGATGGTGGCGCCGACGGGCACGAAGAGGTTCTGCAGGTCGGCCATGCGCGCGTACGGCTGGCCGGGCAAGGCGCCGGCGTTGGCTTCACGGCCGGGGCGCGCGCGCAGCACCACCACGTCGCCCGAGACCGCGAAGAGCACGTGGTCGAGCTGGGCCTCGGGCAGGCCACGAACGAGGGCCTCGACCTGCTCCCTCGGAGGCTTGAGGTGCTCGGTGGGCCGCAACACGAAGAGGCTGGGCGCCTCGGCGCGGGGCGCGCGGGCGAGCGAGAGCCGCACGGGGATGCGCGGCAGCGACGTCTCGGCGGTGCGCGGCGTGAGCCCCGGGAGCGAATCGGCCTCGACGAGCTGGTCGACGTCGGTCCACGGGCCGACGGGCACGCGCCACCACGCGCCCTCGCGGGTGACGAAGAGCAGCTGGTCTTTCTCCAGCGACAGCGCACCGTCGAGCGGGTGCTCGAAGCCCACCTCGGTCCACACCCGGTCCTGGCCGGCGGGCGTGGGCACGAAGGCGCGCAGGCCGTCGAGGTGGTCGAGCGCGCGCGAGAGCACGAACCAGGGCGGCTCCACCACCTTCACCAGCGCGACGAGGCCGAGGGCGCCGTCGAGGGCGCGCAATTCCTGCCGGTCGCAGCCCAGGCGCAGCAGCTCACCCGCGAGGTCGAGCAGCGTGCCCTGGCCCGTCACCGTGAAGAGGACGAGGCCGGGGTTGCCTTCGGGCTCTCCGACACGCCGGGGTGGGAGCGCTTCGGCCCAGCACGAGACGCGGCCAACGAGGGGCGCCGGCAGCGCGCGCTCGAGCACGCCTGACGCGAGCAGCGCCTTCTTGGCTTTGGCAGCGACGGGGACGCTGGGCGCGACGAGGAGTTCTCCATCGCTCGTGCGGCCGACGTGCGCCGGGGCGCGTTGGAGCTCGGGCGGAATGAGGCCCGAGGTCAGCGCCACCTGCAGGGCCTCGTCACTCGGGAAGACCAGCGCGTCCATCGGGACGGGCACTGTAACGGACGAGTTGCGGCAGCGCAGTCGTCGTCGACGACGTTTGGACGGCCTGACGCTTTTCGTTTGACTCCGACGGACAGCACACGGCGACTCGGTCGACGGCTCAGCGCGTGTCGTCGTCGAAGGACCGCGGTCCCGCCTCGAGCGGGGCTGGTCAGCGGCCCATGCCCGGCGTGCGCGGTGGGTGCTTGCGCGGCGACTTCGACCTCTGCACAGTGGCGCTGGTGCGGATCAGAGACCCAGGCGTCGAGCGGGTGGCGCGCCACTTCGAAGCGAAGGCCACGACGGTTCCAGACCGCGATGTGCTGGAGCTCCTGGCCGAGCTCGGCGACCGCACGCCGTCCGAGGCCACCGCGCTCCTCGCCGCGCTGTCGAAGCCGGGCTCGAGCCGCGCCGACCAGCTCGCCCTCGTTCAAGACGGCCTCGACGATGACGAGCGCAGTGACGTGGCCGAGCTGCTCGACAACGTCACGGTGAAGCTGTCACCCGCGGCCCGCAACCTGCTCGAGGCCCTCGTCGGCCGCGCGAATCTGGACGTCCACGCGCCAGGCCTCCAGCTCGACACCGTGGCACCCGGTGCCCTCGAGGGGCTGGCGATGCCCGGCGCCGTCGTCGAGGCGGTGAACCTGAGCACCGCGCCCACCGGCTTTGGCCGCGTCACCGACGCTGTCGAGCTCGGCCGGGCCGATGCACAGGGGCGCTTCTCGGTCTTCATGGGTGACGCGCAACCGGGTGACGTGGTGCGCGTGCGCGCCCGTGGAGCCGATGGCCGCGCGACGGACTGGTTCACGCAGGTCGCCTCCGACAGCCGCGCCGACCCCCGGGCGGCCTTCGTCAACCTGAAGCGGGTGCTGCTGCGCAGCGCGCCAGACGGCACCGTCTCGATTCTCCCGGCCTCGCGGTCGCTGCCCTTCACCGAACCGTTCGCCACCGTGCGCTTCACCAACCAACGCACCGGCGAGTCCATCGACGTGCGCATGGGCGACCACGCCACCCTCACGGCCCCGGTGACGCTCCGCGGCCAGCCCGGAGACGCCATCGCGGTGGCGGTGAGCGACGGCGGTGGCAACACCGACTTCGCCTTCGTGTCGGGAACGCTCGTCGCGCCAGGCCTCCCGCCGCGCGGCGCCGTCGCCGACCCGGACCCGGTGGCGGGCGAGGGCTTCTCGCGCTTCACCACCGAAGGAGACCTCTTCGTCAACGGCGCCTCGGGCACCGACCCGAAGCAGGGGCAGATTGGCAACTGCTACGTGCCCGCCGGCCTCGCGGCCGTCGCCTTCGCCGACCCGTCAGCCATCGACGACCTCATTCGCCCGAACGACGACGGCACGGTGACGGTGCGCTTCTTCGACGCGGCCACGCTTTCCCCACACGAGGTGGTGGTCGACCGCGAGCTCTATGGCGTCGGCGGCCGCCCGCGGTACGGCGGCGCGACGGAGCGTGACGCGCGCGGGCAGGGCGAGGCGTGGTTCTCCCTCGTCGAGAAGGCCTACGCGACCTGGAAGGGCAGCTACGACGTGGTGGCCCGCGGCGGGAGCGTCGGCCAGCTTCAGGCCGAGGTGTTGGGCCGCCCGAACGTCGAGCACTGGCTCCAGGGGCGCTCCCCTGACGAGGTGTTCCAGGTGCTCACGAAGGGCCAGGCCGAGCGCCGCGCGATGTCCGCCGGCACCTTCGGCTCCAACGAGGCCGCGCGGTACACGAACACCGGCCTCTACGCGAACCACGCCTACTCGGTGGTGGGCGTGAAGGACGACGGCGGCCAGAAGCTGGTGACGCTGCGCAACCCGTGGGCGAGTGGAGAGCCGCGCGGTGATGGCCTCGATGACGGCGTGTTCGACCTGCCGCTCGACGACTTCATCCGCCTCTTCCAGGTGCTGAACGTCACCTGACGTCAGGCGCCGGTGAGCAGCCGCTCGAACACCGTGGGCGTGCGGGGGAGCACCCGCTGCTGACCCACCGGAGGCAGCTCGAGCCGCTCGAGGCCCTCGCCGTTCCACCACACGAAGGTGAAGGCCTCGGCAGCCAGCTCGAGGTCGACTCGCAGGCGCACCGGGAAACCACCACGCGCTTCGACCACCGTGAGCCGCTGCCCGTCGAGCGCCACCGCGTCACCTTCCCGCACCGGGTTCGCCGGGCTGCGGAAGTTCTGCTCGAAGACCGACTCGAGCATCACGCCGTCGACGACGCGCAGCTCGACCTGGCGCTCCGTCACGCGCGTCACCTCGAGGGCCTTCTGCGCCATCGACCAGACGTGCCAGCTGGTCGGCTCCGGGCGCCGCTCTTCCAGCAGCACCGGCACGCCGTACATGGCAGCCGCGAACTCGGTGCTCGACACCACGACGACGCGCTCGCCGCCCGAGAGGTTCAGCGCCGACACCGCCGACCGCGTTCGCTCTCCGACGGTGCGAAACGCCACCGGCATCAGCCCCCACGCCAGCGCCGCGCTCACGCCGAAGCAGCCGACGAGCCACACCGTGCCAGCGAAGCGGCGCGCGCCGATTTCACGCCGTGCGCCCTCGACGAAGACCGCAACCACCGCGCCCAGCCCCAGCGCCGCCGCCGTCATCAACCGGGCCGCGGGGAACGTCGCCAACGTCGGCAGCACCGAGCCAACCGCCCCGAGCGCGAGCCATCGGAGCGTTCGACGCTGCGCCGCGTCCACCGGAGCCCAGCGCCGCCACGCGAGCCACCACACCGGCACGGCCACCACGCCCGCGACGATGAGCACCACCCGCAAGGCCGGCAGGGTGAGCCACAGGTCGGGCAGGCCGAACGTCTGAGCACCGATGCTGCCCAGCAACCGCACCGGCGCCTGCGCGAGGAACTCGAGCGGCTCACTCGCCGGGTCGATGTACGTCGCCGAGCCCCGCGCCCCGCACGCGGTGAGTTTGTAGACCACGACATAGGCCGCCAGGAGCGCCGCCATCGGCACGAGCGCCACGAGTCGCTCGCGCCAGGGCTCCACGCGGCCAAACAGCTCGTATGCGGCGACGTAGGCAAGGCAGGCCACCGCCGTCTCGCCAGCCAGCAGCCCGACGGCCGCGCTCACCACGGCACCGACGGCGAACCAGCGCGACCGGCCGCTGCGCCACTCGAGGTGCAACCCGAGCGCGAGCAACGAGAACGTCGAGGCCACGAGCGCGTTGCGGTTCGCCAACCACATGGTCGGCAGCACCCTGGCGTCGTCGAGAGCGAAGAAGACACCGGCGAGCACCACCACCGGGGGCGCCAGCAGCTTCCGGTACAGCGCCATCGCGACGGCCGTCATCGCGAGCGCCCACGCCAGCGAGTGGAGATGTTGGGGCACCCCCGCGTCGCCGAAGACCGTGGTGTCGAACCAGATGAGCGCCGACGAGAGCGGGCGCAGGAAGCGCAGCTTGAGGTCGGGTTGGGTGAACCAGGGAAACGGACCGCGGTGGATGAGGGGCGCCAGGTCTTCGGCGCGGCCGCTGCCGAACGAGAAGAGCTCGAGAGGACCGGTGAAGGTGAGCTGGCCCCGCGCGACGGCGCGCTGCATCCAGTCGTCGAGGACGAAGCCTGTCGTCAGCGACGGCAGCCCCAGCACCACCGTCAGCACCAGCGGCCATGAGCGCTTCACCGGCTTCACCGTGCGACAGCCGGCGCGAGGCGTAAAGCACGGCGCGGCGGCCGGTGCGCTGCACCCCGTCATCGAGGGCGAAGGCGCATGGCGCGCAGTCGAGCTGCCAGGCTCGATGGCGACGATGGTCACGCCCGGAGCGCTCTCACCAACGGGGAGCCGTCCGCGTCTGACCCGTCGTCATCGGCCCTGGGGAAGGAGTGGGAGTTCAAGGCCACGAAGCGCCTCGAGCGGGCGCGCTTCCATGAGTCGAAGGGGCGGGACGACGACTCGCGCACCCAAGGCGCCGCGCTTTCTCCCGCGACACCAACGAGCCCGCTCGACCCCTCGGAGGTGACGTGCCTCACCGCGGCGGGTGGCGGCTCCGTGCGGTGGAACGTCGAGCCTCGAACAGGGGCCCGTTTGCCCGGTACCCAGGCGTCCCGTAGGGTGGCGCCCGTGCGATGGGTGCTTCTCGCAGGACTGGTCGTCGGGTGCGCCGGAGCTCAGGGCCCCGAGCCACGCCCAGACGAGCCCGAGCGCCCGGTGCCGGCCATCGATGCGGGGGTCGTGACGCAGGTGCGGAATCCGTTCATCGCCACCCGCTGCCTCGAGGCCCTCGCGCCGCGCGTGCAGTTCCCCCAGGCCGTGGCGGGGTGCAGTTCGTCGTCAGCGACGCTCGGCGTGCGGAACCGGTGCGACTTCGCGGTGAAGGTGACGGGCGCGGGACCAGCGACGAGCTTCGGCCTGACGCAGTCGCTGGACTCGCTCGAGCCTGGCGCCGAGGGTGTGCTGACGCTCCGGTTCGTGCCGCGTCAGGCAGGCCGGTACTTCGAGCGCATCGTGGTGAATGCGCGGGTGGGGCCGCACGCGCAGGCGCTGACGGTCGAGCTGGAAGCGAACGCGAGTTCGCCGAGGCGTGTCAGCGCCGACCTCGCCATTCCCGTCCCCGAGGTCCGCTTTTCGAGGCTGTTCATCGTCGATGACGAGGGCGCCGTGGAGCGACGGCCGCAGGTCGACGCGATGGCGCAGTACCTCAGAGCGTCCTACTCGGAAGAGCCGTTCGGGGCGGACGTGGTGGTGAGCGACCTGACGGGCGCGCTCCAGACGCCCGACGGCGTCAGCGTGCTGCGCACCAGCGACCCCGCCTTTCGCCGGCGCTTCGTGGCTGCGATGGAGCCGGCACCAAAGCCGGGCCTTCGGAGCTGCTTCGAGACCGCCGTTCGCCTGCGGGAAGAGCGGAGGCCCGCCGGCTTCTGGGACCGGACCTGGCCGCCCGACATCGTCTGCATCACCATGAGCCCCGATGAGTCGTCAGCGTCGGGCGCGGCGATGGTCGCCGCGTTCCAGCGAGGCATGGGGCTCCCCCAGCTGTCGTTCACACTTATGGCGCCGTATCCCGTCCTTCCCCCGTTCGGAGCACCTGCGTGTCGCGGCGAGGTCGATGCGCGGCTCGACTCGCTGGCGGTCGCCACCTCAGGCATGCGCGACTCGCTCTGTGCCCCGGGCTGGGCGACGGCACTCGAAAACATCGGCCGCGGTCATCCACCTCCGGTCCGAGTGTGGCTCCCGGGCCCAGTGGTCAGCGACGCCTCGTCTCTGCGGGTCGAGATCAATGACAGAGACCTCCCTGCCATCGACGCACGTGGCGCCCGAAGCTGGCGCTACCAGTCGACCCCGCCGGCCATCGCCTTCGAGCCGCTGCACACGCCGATGCCCACCGACCGCCTGCGCCTGAGCTGGGACACCTGCGAGCCCTGAGCGGGCTGGTGCGCGGAGTCGAGGCCTGAACGCCGCTCTCGGCGCCTCGGCTGCGCAATGAAGTCCTTCATCACCCGCAGGTGCCGTCGGCCTTGCACACGAAGCCCTCGGCGCACCCCGACACCGAGCAGCCCTCACGCCCCTCGGAGCCATCGGGCACCGCGACCGTGAAGTCCACCGCGTAGCGGGTCGCGCCCTCGACACACAGCTGCTTCGAGTCCGCCCCCAGGCCGGGCACCGACAGGTCGAAGGTGAAGCACCCGATGGCCGGCACCGTCACCTCGGTCACGCCCGTGCGCAGCGACCGCTCGAGCCGCAGCCCGCGTACCGCCACCCTCGCGTTCGCGACGCCGTATTTCTCGGGCGCCGTCAACCGCACCACCACCAGCGCGCCCGCCCGGTTCCCCACGCTCCCCACCTCGGTCACCTGCCCGCCCTTCACCTCGACGGGCAACCGTTCTGCGTTGACCTCGCTCGCCAGCACCAGCAGCGTCACCGGGCCCTGCGGCACGTCGACCAGCTCGAAGCGGCCCTTCTCGTCGGGCTTCACGAAGAACTCCGGGAGCTCTTCGATGACGACGGCCGACTCGGGCGTCACCTTCTCGAGCGTGCCGCGCACGGTGCCGCGGCGGAGCGGATCATTGTCGAAGCCGCCGCAGCCCAGCAGCCCGAAGACGACGACGGTGGCGAGGAGCGCGCGCATCTAGAACTTGAACCCCACCGCGGCCCAGCCGCTCACGAAGCCCATCGCCCGCAGCGTGCCGTCCACCGTCAGCACCGACAGCGTCGGCTGCAGGTGCGCCGACACCTCCCACCGTTTGCCCAACGCCACTGCCCCACCGACCCACGCCCCCGGCATCAGGGTGAACGCCGCCTGGCGCCCCGAGTACGTCGCCACCGAGAAGGACCGCTGCACCCACAGACCGGCCACACGCGGCCCCACGTACACCGACAGAAACCGCCACCGGAACGTCCACCCCAGCGACACCCCGCCCTGCACGCTCGTCCACGACACCGGCACCGGCGCCGAGCCGAGATCGAGCGTCGTCTGGCCGCCGAGGCCGCCCAGGTCGACCTCGAGGGCGAAGCGGCCACCGAAGAGCCGGTCAACGCGCAGCGCGGCCCCCAGCGTCGCGCCACCCGGGAGCACCTCGTTGCGGCTCTTCTCGTCGAAGAAGCCGAAGCCTCCGAAGAGCGCGGAGAGTGAGACGGCGGGCTCCTTGCGCGTGACGAGGTCCTCGAGGTCGAGCCGCTGCCCCACCTCGAGCGTCACCTCTTCCTTGAGGAACAGGTCGGGCCCCTTCGTCAGCTCGATGACGTGTTTGCCGGGCGTCACCGCCACGCCGCCGGGCAGCTCGGCGCGCTCCTCGCCGTTCACCTTGAGCGCGAAGCCATCGAGCCGGGGCGCGTACGAGAACACCTCGGGCCGCCCCTCACGCTGAATGCGCCCCGCGAGGATGACGGGGTCGGCACCCACCTCGACGAGCTCGGCCGACGGGCGCTGGCGGCCCTTCGAGTGCGCGTAGGTCTTGCGGCGGGCGAAGTCGTGCGCCTCGGTGGCCGTCACCGCGCCGTCGCCGTTGCGGTCGCCCGGGCCCTGGAGCGCCTCGACGAGGAAGTGCGTGTACACGTCATTCTTGAGCCCGTCGTCCTCGCGGGCGGGCTCGCCGAAGTCGCTCGCCGACAACACGATGGAGGCCCGGCTCACCTCTTCGAGCGGCCGCACGCCCTTGAGTGACGCGAGCTCCTTCTGCATCTCGTCGGACAAGAGCGACTTGCCACCGCCCGAGTGACACGTCGCAAGCACCAGCACCCGTCGCTTCGAGGGCACGCGGGCGAAGGCCTGCTGGAGCTGCTCGATGGACAGGGCCGTCTGCGCCACGCGCGAGAAGTCGGCGTCGCTGGTGACGAGGTAGCGGGCGGGCTCTCCGCGGCCATCGCGCGCGAGCGTGCCGTGCGCCGAGACGTAGATGACGACGATGTCGTCGGGCCGGGTGGCCTGTGTGGCGAGCTGCTGCACTGCCGCAAGGAGCGCCTGCTTCGTCGTGTCCTTCTTCGCGGTGAGCGTGGTGACGACGGTGAAGCGTCCGGTGAAGGGCTCCTTCAGCACGCGGGCGACGTCGTCGACGTCCTTGGTGGCGTACTTGAGGGCGCGCCAGCGCTCGTCCGTCGACGCGGGAATGCCAACCACGAGCGCGAAGCGCCGCGGCTCGAAGGCCGGGTCCACCTGTCCGGGAGACAGCCGCACCACCGACGCGCCCTTCTCGAGCGACGTGCTGGCGCACGAGGCCGCCACGAGCGCGGTGATGGCGAGCACGCGCCTCACGGCTTGACGCGCACTCCGACTTTTCCGACGACGAGGGGCGACGGCTTGCCCGCGATGGCGGCGAGCGCCTGCTCGACGTCGAAGAGCCCCTCGCCGGCCACGACCCAGATGGTGACGGGGCCCTGCTCGTCCTCGAGGTTGACGCCGAAGAGGCCCGACTCCTGCTCGAGCTGCGCGGCGCCCTGCTTCACCCGCACCTGCGCGAGCTCTTCGGGCACCTCGGTGGCGCGCTGGAGGAAGACGCGCGCCGGCCCATCGAGGGGCGACGTCACGCGGAAGGCCAGCACGGTGCCCGGCTTCACCTCGTCGTCGCTGCGCAGCACCTCGAAGGCGCCATCGGCGCGCTGCTTCGCCGCCTCGACGCCGAGGAGCAGCTTGCCCGCGCCCTTGAGGCCCGGCTCCGTCACCGGCTCCACCCGTCCGCCGAGGGCCCAGGTGCCCGCGCCCACCACCGCCGCCAGGCCGGCCGCCAGCGCCAACATCGCCGCGGGCGCGCGCCGCTGGGGGAGCAGCTTCGAGCGCAGCCGCCGCCAACCGAGCTCGTCGAGCGGCGCTTCTTTCGGAGCGAGCGCGAGCAGCAGCCGGTCGGTCTCGCCGTCGAGCTCGGGGCGCGCGGCGAGCAGCTCGTCGAAGTCACCGGCCTTCAGCCGCTCGAGCAGCTCGGGCTCACCTTTCGGGTTCCGGAGCAGCCGGTCGAGCGCGGCGTGGTCGAGCTGGCTCATGCCACCCTCCCGGCCAGCACGCGCAGCATCAGCTCACGCTTCACCCGCGCGCGGAAGCGCTCGAGGCGCATGGTGATGGCGCTCTTCCCCACGCCGAGCTTGTCGGCAATCTCGCGGGCCGAGAGCTGACCGTCGAGATAGAACAGCGTGACGGTGTCCTTCTCGGGCCCTTCCGGCAGCCGGCCGATGAGGTCGCGCACCACGCCGATGTCGACCTCGAGCGTGAGCGACTCGGGGAACGGCGGAACCGCGTCGAGGGACTCCTTCGAGAAGGTGGCCATGGTGTCGTGCTCCGAGGCGCGCTTCGACAGGGCCGTCTTCGCCCGGTTGCGCGCGATGGTGAGGAGCCACGACTCGAAGGCCTTGTCGACCTGCAGCTTGTCGAGGGACTTGAAGGCGCGGGTGAACGTGTCTTGCACGATGTCCTCCCGCTCGTCGAAGTCGAGCGTGGCGAAACCTTCGAGCAGACGCACCACCGCCGGCCGATAGCGCTGGTAGAGCGCCCGGTACGCGGCCTCGTCTCCTCGCCGCGCTGCTTCTATCTGCTCACCAGGGGTCTTCATGCCCTCGGCAGCGGAGAAGACCCTCAACCGGGGCGATCGGCCACAACGATGTGTGGAAACCGCGTCAGCCGGGAGTCTCGGGGGTTGCGCGGGCGACCGTTCGCTTGACGGGCTCGTTCGGACCCCGCATGGTTCGACGCGCTCGAGCGGGCCGGAGTGACTGAGGCTGCGATGAAGGTCGTTCTGGGGGCGTTCGTGCTGTTCTGTCCGCTGGTGGCGTGGCCGTGCTCGGCGAGCTTCCCGGACGATTGGTCTTCGCCGGCCAACGGCGCGACGGGCGTGCCGCGAAACCTGGCGGCGTTCCTGGTGGGTGGGTGCGCCTTCGAGGACCGCGGGAACGATGGCGGGCTGCGCCTGACGCGCTCGTCGTCGGACGCCGGGGTCACCATCACCGAGCAGGTCGTGATGGAGCGCCCCATGGTGTGGACCCGGGTGAAGTCCGCCGAGGCGTTCGCCGAGGGCGAGTCGGTTCGCCTCGACCACTCGCGAGGCTGCGGCGGAGCGACGAAGTCCATCTCATGGACCTTCGGCCCCGAGGTTCCCTTTCCTGAGCGGCTCGGTGGCCTGACGGTGTCGGAGCCGCGAAGGGGCAACATCGATGTCCCCGGCGGCTCGGCGTGCGTCGCGGTCGTCGACGCGGCGTGGGTGACCATCGACCTGACGCCGGGCGCGCTCGACCCCCGCTGGGAGCCCTACGTCGAGAAGACGCTGCGCATCGACAGCGAGGTGTGGGCGCGAAGCGTCCCCGGTCGGCCGGAGCAGACGACGTACGGCCTGCTCAGCCCGTCGGTGACGCGGGCGCATGCGGCCTGCGACACGACGGGCTCCGGGCTGGCCCCGGGCGAACACGTCGCGGAGCTGACGGTGTCGTTCCCCGGCACCGACCGCACGCTCGTTGCTTCAGCGCCGTTTCGCCTCAGGTGTGATGCTCCCGCGGGCGACGCGCCCCTGCTGCGGCCCCTCCCGGCGGGAGTCGAGGCACCGCGCGGCTGTGGGTGCAGCTCGAGCGAAGCCGGGGCGCTGTCACTCCTCCTTCTTGCCGTGTGGCGTCGCCGCGCTCGGGCCTGACCGGCTCGAGGCTGGTGAATGCGCCCAGCACTCCGACGAAGGCTGAGGTTCGTGGAGGCTGCCGCGTGTGAAGAAGGTCGCCAGGGTCTTCAAGTCGTTCGCAGAGGCCGACGCGGCTGACTTCGCGTACTGGTTGAAGCGGCCCATGGCTGAGCGCATCGCCGCGGTCGAGACACTCCGGGTCTTCAGACATGGAACTTCCCCGAGACTGGAGCGAGTTCTTGTCGTTACTCGTGGGCCAGAAGGTCCGGTTTCTCCTGGTCGGCGGTCACGCGATGGCGGCGCACGGAGCGCCCCGGTTCACCGGCGATCTCGACGTGTGGGTGCAGCCGGGAAAACGAAACGCTGAACGGGTGATGAAGGCGCTCGTCGCTTTCGGTTTCGGCTCGGTGAAGGGCCTCGCTGACGCAGACTTCACCAGCCCGGGAACGGTGGTCGCACTCGGTCACCCACCCATGCGGATCGACCTGCTCACCAGCGTGTCCGGGGTGACGTTCGAGCGGGCATGGCGTCGTGTGGCGTTCGACTCGCGGTCATCGGCGTCGAGGACCTGATCGCCAACAAACGAGCGGCAGTGCGCCCAATCGAAGTCGAGACGCTCGTCGCACTCCACGCGTCTCACCGACGACGTTGAGCGATGCGTTGGCAGGCGAGCGCTCTCAGAACGGGCCGCCGACAGCTGATTGCCTTCGCGCGCAAGGTGCTCCACGGTGCGGGCCGCCGTGTCTCGCTGGCTCTTTGGCCCTGCCACCGACGTGTCCGTCTTCGCCGGCAGCGCGCTGGTGTCGGCGCTCGTCGTCGTCGTCGGCCGCGCCTTGGGCCTCTTCGGAGACACTCCGCTGTGGGCGTGGGTCGTCTTCGTGCTGGGCATCGACGTCGCGCACGTCTGGGCGACGCTGTACCGGGTGTACTTCGACAAGGAGGAGCTCGCGCGGCGGCCGGTCCTTTACGCAGGCGCGCCCCTCGTCGCGTTCGGCCTGTCGGTCGCGGCGCACGCGGTGTCGGCCGGCTTCTTCTGGCGCTGCCTCGCGTACGTGGCGGTGTGGCACTTCATTCGCCAACAGGTCGGGTGGATGACGCTGTACGGCCGGCGCGCGAAGGACGACGAGGCGACGCTGCGCCTCGACCGAGTCGCCATCTGGGCGGCGACGCTGGGGCCGGTGGTGTGGTGGCACGCGCACCTGCCGCGGCCGTTCTGGTGGTTCAAGGAGCAGGACTTCATCTCGGGCCTCCCGCCGGTCTTCGGTGACGTCGCGCTCGCGGTGCACGCGGTGGTGCTGGTGGCGTGGGTGGGGCGGCTGGTGCTGCGAAGAACGAACGGCCCGTTCCCCGTGGGCAAGGTGCTGCTCCTGGGCGCGACGTGGGTGACGTGGTTCGGCGGCATCGTGCTCGCGCGTGACGACTTCGCCTTCACGGTGATGAACGTGACGCTGCACGGCGTGCCGTACCTCGCGCTCGTGTGGGCGTACGCGAAGGGCCGCAACGCCGAGGGCGGCTATGGGCCCCTGGGAATGCTGGTGCGCTTCGGCGTACCGGCGTTCTTCGGAGCGCTCCTGCTGCTCGCCTTCGCCGAAGAGTTCCTCTGGGACACGCTGGTGTGGCACGAGCGCGCAGCCTTGTTCGGCGACGCCGGGCTCGACCTGGGCTCAGGTCTGCTCACGTTGCTGGTGCCGCTGCTCTCGCTGCCGCAGACGACGCACTACGTGCTCGATGGGTTCGTCTGGAAGACGCGTGACGACCCGGCGCTCGCCCCGCGGCTGGGGTGGCAGCCGGCGTCGGCCGTGCCACCATCGACCTGAGGGCGCAACCTCGACGAGTTGCGCGCTCGGGCGCTTCAGGGAAGTCGACGAAACCGCCTTGAGCCAACGCGGTACGCGTCGAAGCCGCGCTGGTCGAGCGTCAGCACCTGGAGCACACCGGTCTCCTCGGCCAACCCAACGAGTGACGCGTCGACGTAATCCATCGGCACATCAGCCCACCGACTCATCAACTCGAGAGAGCGCTCGATTCGCCACGGAGCAGGCGGAACGACGATCACCTGGACTGCTCGGAGCATCTGCCATGCCCGGGCGAGACCGGCTTCGTGTTTTCTCAGGAGGTGACCGGTCTCGACGAGAAGCCCCTCGGTCGTGATGAATGGGCCTCTGACCTCCTTCCAGACCGACACACAGCTCGCGTGAGCGGGGTCCTTCTGATTCATCAGCCCCACCACGAACCCGGTATCGAGAAGCCAGGGACCCGCCTTCATCGACGGTCAGGGTCCCACGCTGCGAGCGCCTCTCGAACTCGTGCACCCGGCGGGAGCGTTGCATCCGAGATGGACCCCACCCACTCGCGGCTCAGTTCCCAGGCGCTGACCTGCGGCTTCGGCCCGACCTCGCGCTCGATCAACGCACGCACCAGGTCGGAGGGGGTCTCACCGCGCGACCGTGCGCGGCGCCTGAGCGCGGCGAGCGCCCGGGGATGGAGCCGGACCGTCAGGAGCTGGGAAAGCTGTGGTTTGCGCGAGCGAGGCATGGGTACGACAAACGTACGACAGGCGGCGCTGACGGTCATCTCACGCACCCACTCGAAGTCGTCGGCGATGATGCCCTCGCGGTCCGCGCGAGGGTAAGACGTTTCTCGTGGAGACGGACCCACCGTGGACGACTGAAGGCCTGACGGCCGCGCTCGGGGCCGACGCCGCGCTGGCCTCGGGCCTGCTGGCGCGACGACCGGCGCGGGTGTTCGGCGCTTCCGAGGCCGAGCTCGTGGCGACGTTGCGCTCGACGGGTCAGCCGCCTTCGACCTGGCTCGAGCTCGACCTCGACGGCCTGCTGCTCGCGCGCGCGTGCCTGCGCCACGACGCTGCGGCCCTGCGCGTGCTCGACGGTGAGCTCCTCGGAGCCGTCGCCACCGCGCTCCGTCGTCGGGCCGCGGGTGACGACGTCGACGAGGCGCTGCAGCTCCTGCGCTCGCGGCTGCTCCTCGGTGACGCGCCGAAGCTGGTCCAGTACTCGGGTCGCGGCCCGCTTGGCGCGTTCCTGCGCATCGCCGGCTCCCACGTGCTGTCGAACCTTCGCCCCGCCGTCCCGAACCGCGCGAGCGGAGACGAGCTCGCCGCGCTCCCCGACGCGACCGAGCTGGAGTCGAAGCTCGTCCGCAAGGACCAGCAGGAGCGCTTCCGCGCCGTATTCCGCGAAGCCGTGGAGGCCCTGACGGCTCGCGAGCGCTCACTCTTGAGGCTGAGCCTCCTCGACGGCCTGTCCATCGACGACATCGCCCCGATGTACGGCGCTCATCGCGCCTCGGTCGCCCGCTGGCTCAGCGCCGCCAGGGCCCGGCTGTCGGCCATCACCCGCGCTCGTCTCGCCGTCGCCCTCGAGCTCCCCGAGGACGATGTCGACCGGCTGCTCCACAGCGTGCAGAACGGCTTCGAGCTGTCCCTGAGCCGCGCGCTCCGCGAGCCGTGACCCCGCCCCCGAAAACGGTCCCGAAATTCGCCTGAAAATTCTCGTGCGACCTGCGCTCGCGCCGCCCTGTCAGGGCCGTGTCGGGCGACGCAGCACCCCTTCCTCCTTCACGCCCGCGCTGGAGCGTCATGTCTCGTCTTTCTTTCGTGGTTCTCGTTCTTTCCGTCTCGGCCTGCGGGCCCATGCCCCTGCCTTCCCCGACCGGCGGCGGTGCTGCGGGAGGCCTCTCACCAGTCGGTGGCGGCCCCACGGGGACGGGCGGAGGCGCTGCGGGCGGCTCGTCTGGCGGCGGGTCGAGCGTCGGCGGCGGCACGGGGGGCGGAGGTGGGGGTGCCGCCGGCCAGACGTGGACCGCGGCTGCCTGCGACGCCGCGATGGACAAGTTCGCCTCGGCCAACTGCCCCGACAGCGCCAACTGGCTCGGCCTCAAGACCGCCGCGTGTGCGAAGCTCTCGAACGTCACCTCGGTCGCGCTCTGCGCCACCGCCTTCTCGAAGGCCCAGGCCTGCCAGGCGCAGTTCATCTCGCAAGCGATGCTCGCCTGCACCTTCGGAGGCACCGACACCAACGACACGTGTGGCGCCGACGTCGTGCTGGGCGCGCTGTGCGCTGCGACCGTCAACACCGCCCAATGCGCCGGCGTGCAGTGCCGCTTCAACACGGACTGCCCCTCGGGCTGGACCTGCAACGACCAGACGGACCGCTGCGTGAACACGTCGGCGCGGTGCCCAGGCCTGCCCTGCCGCTTCAACACCGACTGCCCGACGGGCTTCACCTGCAACGACGCCACGGGCCAGTGCAACGCGAACTGACGCCGTCGTCAGCCAGACGAACGTGGTACGCGCGCCGCCTCGAAGGGACTCGTCCATGGCCTGCCTCGATGACGACACGCTCCTGGCGCTCGTGGGCGGCCACCTGTCAGGCGCGGCGCTCGAGGCGGCCGAACGGCACCTCGACACCTGCTCCACCTGCCGGCAGGCCGCGGCCCTGGGGCTCGAGCACGGCGAACGCACGCCGGCGCTGACCGTCGGAGACACCATCGGCCGGTACGTCGTGCTCGAGCGCATCGGCGCCGGCGCGATGGGGCAGGTGTTCGCCGCGTGGGACCCCCAACTCGACCGCAAGGTTGCCCTGAAACTGCTGAAGCAGGCCGCGTCCTCCGACGAGCACCAGGCGCGCCTGCTCCGGGAAGCCCAGACGCTGGCGCGCCTTTCCCACCCGAACGTGGTGACGGTCTTCGACGTGGGCCGGTGGGAAGGCCAGCGCTTCATCGCGCTCGAGTTCGTCGACGGCGGCTCGGTGCGCACGTGGCTCTCGGCGCAGAGCCGCGGCGTACACGACGTGCTGAGCGTCTTCGTGCAGGCCGGCCGGGGGCTCGCAGCGGCCCATCAGGCCGGCGTGGTGCACCGCGACTTCAAGCCCGACAACGTGCTCGTCCGCGGCGACGGGCGGGCCCAGGTGACGGACTTCGGCCTCGCCTCCGAGGCCCTCGAGCGCGTGCGCGACGACGCGCCGCCCGGCCTCTCGCTCACCAGCACCGGCACGCTCCTGGGCACGCCCGCCTACATGGCGCCCGCCCAGCTCGATGGAGAAGCCGCCACCACCGCGTCGGACCAGTTCTCGTTCTGCGTGGCGCTGTACGAGTCGTTGACGGGCCGGCGCCCGTGGAGCGCCACCTCCGTCGAGGAGCTCCGCCGGGCGATGCGTGATGGCCCATCGCCCACGTTTCCCCCGACGAGCGACGCGCCGCCCCACGTCCGCAGAGCGGTGCTGCGCGGTTTGTCGGTGCAGGAGGCCGCGCGCTGGCCCTCGATGGTGGCGCTCGTCGATGCGCTCGAGCCGACGGACCGGCGGCGCACCTCACGCCTCGTCGGCGCCAGCGTACTCGCGGCCCTCGGCCTGGGCGCCGTGGTGCTCTCGACCCGGGCCCGGCTCCCCGAGGCGTGCGCGTTGGGACAGACACGGCTGACGGCCGTCTGGGGGCCCTCTCGCCAGAGCGCGGTCTCGCGGGCCTTCTCGGCCACGGGCCTTCCCTACGCCGACTCGGCGACCGCGCAGGTGACCCGGGCGTTCGACGCCAGAATGACGCCGTGGAAGCAGCAGCACCTCGAGGCCTGTCTCGGGACGAGCGATGAGGCGCGCGGCGAGGTGTGGCGCGCGAGGCTCGGCTGTCTCGAAGAGCGCGTGGCCGAGCTCGACGCGACGGCCGAGGTGCTCGAGCGGGGCGGCGCGGCGGCGGTGAACAAGGCCGCGCGCATCGTCGACCGGCTCCAGGCG
>JALOQF010000376.1 GCA_025459425.1 Myxococcaceae bacterium
CTGCTGTGTACGGCTCCGTCGGGCCGCACGTGTCCGAAGCACACCCGGGCGAACCGGGCCCCGACGACCAGCCCCGCTTCCAGGGAGACCGCTACCGCGTCATCGGGTTGCTCGGCCAGGGCGGCATGGGGCGTGTCTTCTCGGTCTACGACGCGACGCTGGGCCGTGAAGTCGCGCTCAAGGAGCTGCTCGACGTCGACGCGGCGCACGAGGCGCGGCTGCTGCGAGAAGCGAGGCTCAACGCCGAGCTCGAGCACCCCGGCATCGTGCCCGTCTACGACGCGGGGCGGACGGCCGAGGGCCGCTTCTTCTACACGATGCGACTCATTCGCGGCGCGCCGCTGCGCAGCCTGGTGGGCGCGGCAGACGTCGGGCCGGCGCAGCGCCTGCGGCACGTGCTCGAGGCAGCGCGGGCCGTCGCCTTTGCGCACGAGCGGGGCATCATCCACCGGGACCTCAAGCCCGAGAACATGCTCGTCGGCGCGCTGGGCGAGACGCAGGTGGCCGACTGGGGCATCGCCGTGCGCGAGGCCGACCTGGCACACGAGGCGGGCTTCTCGGGAACGCGCCGCTACGCCGCTCCCGAGCTGCTCGCCGGCGCCAGGGCCAGCCGCGCCTCAGACGTGTACGCGCTGGGACTCACCCTGCTCGAGCTGCTGTTACCTGCGGGCGCGCCCCTCGAGCTCGCGGCGCTGGGCCCCTCGGTGCCGCCGGCGCTGGGCAGCATCATCGCCCGGGCGATTGCGACCGAGCCCTCGCGTCGCTACCGCGACGCCGCCGCTTTCGCCCAGGCCCTCGCCGACTACCTCGACGGCAAGCTGGTGCCCGACCATCGCTACGCGCCAGTCGAGCTCCTCACGCACTTCGTCCGCGCCTGGCGCACGCCCCTGGTGGCCGCGGGCGCGGCGCTGCTGCTCGGACTCGTGGGCATCGTGTGGAGGACGGTGCAGCTCGTCGGTGAGCGCGACCGCGCCGCGGCCGCCGAGGCCACCGCGACCGCGCGCACCTCGGAGCTCCTCCTCCAGCGCGCGCACGCCCTCGCCCTCGAGGGCGCCGTGCCCGAGGCCCTCGAGGCGCTCGCGGGGTGTAGCGACGGGCCCGAGCGGCGAGGGCTGGCGATGGCGCTCCTCGCTGGCCGCCAGCCCCGGGTGCAGCAGCGGCTCGCGCGCCCCGAGTGCCCACGCCGGCTCGTGGCGCGCACGGGAACCCTCTGTCTGGGCCCCGAGGGCGTGCGCTTCGAGCCCGACGACGACGCGAGCACCGGCGCGCGGGTGAACGTCGAGGCCGCGGTGGCCACGGTGACCGACGACGTGCTGGTGCTGCAGACGACGAGCGGCCGGCTGCAGCGGTACCGGCTCCCAGCGCTCGAGCCAGAGCTCGACGTCGACGGAGCCAACTACGCCGTCGCCGTCGGGGCGTCGGCCGCGCTCACCTGGGCCTACAACCCGGGGCTGCTCGTCTTCGTCGACGCACGCGGCGCCCGCACGGCCACGGCTTCCCTGTGCGGTGCCCTCGAGCTGGCGGCGGCGGTGCCGGCGGGCGACCGGCTGTCGGTCTTCTGCGCCGACGGGAGCCATCGCCTCGTCGGCCCAGGCGCCGAGCCGGCGGCCTCGACCGCGCCCGTGCTGACGGTGCCGCTGCGGGGCCTGGCGGCCTTCAGCCCGCTCGAGGCGGGCGCGGTGCTGGTGGCGACGGCGAACGGCTCGCTCGTCGAGTTTCCGAGCGGGCGTCACCTCGCGCCGCTGCGGCTGTCGGGCTCGGTGCGCGGCCTCACCACGGTGCCGACGCGGGCGGGCCTGCTGGTGGCCGTCACCACCGACCGCGGCGTGGTGACGCTCGTCGAGCCGCGCTCGGGCCAGCCGCTCGCGACGCTCGAACGGGCCACAGCTGGAACGTTGGGCGTTCGCGCTGGAGCGCTCGTCTCGGCGGGCCGCAGCGGGCTCGTCGTCCTGGGCCTCGACGACGTCTCGGCGCCGGTCCTGCGCACGGCCGAAGGCGTCGTCGACCTCGCCGCCGGCGACGACCGCGTGGTGGTGGGTGGCGGCGCTGGGCTGTGGCTCGACTGGCGGCCGGGCGCGCGGCAAGTCACGACGCTCGAGCCGGGAACGCGAGGCGCCATCAAGGGCGTCGGGCTCGCTGGTACGCGGGCGCTGGCGGCGGGCGTGGCGCTCCTGGGCGTCACCTGGGCCGACCCCACCACGGGCCAGGTACAGCGCGGCCTGGCGCACCGGGACATGACGATGCGTGGCGCGGGTGTGCTCGAGGGCGAGCGGCTGTGGCTCATCGGGTACGGCGGCGGGCCCTGGCTCGTCGAGGGCGACGGGGGGCTGCTGGGCCCGGACGACGGCGGCACCCTGGAGCGCCCAGGCGTGCCCGTGTGGCTGCACGGCTCGACGCTGGCGAACGCCGAGGGCTTCGTCGTGGTGCGGGAAGACGGGCTGGTGCAGCGGCGCGACGCCGAGGGCGGCGTCGTCGACGAGGTGACGGTGCGCGGCGCCCGGCGCGCGGTGGCGGCGTCACGCGAAGCGCCGCTCTTCGTCGCCGACGCCCAGCGGGTGCACCTGCCCGACGGGCACGCGCTGGTGCCTGGAGCCGAGGTCACCGCGCTCGCAGTCGATGGCGGCGGCCGCTGGGTGGCCGTCGGCACCATCGACGGGGCGCTCTTCGTCTACGACGCCCGCACGACCGAGCTGCTGGCGAAGGCGGTGCTGCACGACGAACGCGTCAGCGCGCTGGCGTTCTCGCAGGACGAGCTGGTGAGCGGCAGTTGGGACCGCACCGTGCGACGCTGGAGCCTGGAGCCGCTCCTCGACGCGCGGTGAGGCGTCACGCGCGACGGCCGCGCCTTACGAGCAGCAACGTGAGTACGTCGCGGCCCTGCGACGGCTCGGCCTGTTCACGTGCCGATGCAGTTCGTCAGCCGCCTTCAGTCACGACGGGCGAGGATGCTATCGCGGCTCCAGGACGACTCGCTCTGCGTGAGCGACACAGCCGGGTCCGCACGCTTCGCCGTTGACGTACTGGCCCATCGGCATGACGGTGCTCGACCACGACAAGCCCCCATCGAGCGCGTTCACGCTGACGGAGATGCTCCCGAGCGACCGGCTGGTTTCCGCGCGGTCGATCAGGTTGAGGTCCAGCTCGATACTCCCAGCATCGCCACAGGTTCGCGTCGGGTCGTCGGGAGCCCTCGGGGGACACTCGAACGTGGCCTCCTTCCCGTCGATGGTGACGGTGCCGCGAAAGGCCTCGACGAGTCCTCCGTCAGGTGAGCGCACCTCAAGGAAGAGGAAACTCTTGCACCCTCGCTGGGTACACTGCCGACAGGACGCGACGAAGAGCCCAACGAGGCAGACTGCCATCACCAGCACGGCGCGCTCACGCATCGACACACCGTCGCAAGCTTTCTGGACTTCGACAAGCCACCCTCCTCGTCGGAACGGTGACGGTCACGTCTCGTCGACGACCTCGTCGCCCGGGTGAAGCACCAGCTCGACGAACCCCATCCGGTCGCACCGCACGAGGTCGTCTCGCACGCGCACCGCGCGCAAGCGCTTGCGCAGCCGCAGCAGCATCGCGTCCCACCGGCCGCGCAGGAGCGTGGTGTCGATGCCATCGCCCCACAGCTCGCGGGCGCAGACTTCCCACGACACGGGCCCACCGAAGGCCACCAGCTCGCTGATGCACTGCGCGGGGGCTCCATCGAGCACCACCACCGGCTGGCCGGCGCGCACCAGGTGCACCGCCTGCAGTCGCGCCACCAGCCGCAGCGGCCCCTCGAGCACCCCCGACGTCTCGGCCGAGGTGGCCGTCGACAAGGGCCTCGCGGTGGCCGTCAGCGTCGCGCCGGCCACGTCGGCGCAGTCTCCGGCCCGCAACGGCCGGGGCCGAAGGGTGCCCACCTGCAACCTGAAGCCGGTTCCGTCGCTCCACACCCACGCCGCCGCGTCGGGCACCCAGCCCGGCCGGAAGGCTGGCACCGGGCTCACGAGCAGCGACGTGGTGCCGAGGAGCACCTGCTCGGGCAACGAGCCCCATGTCACCGCCAGCAGCTCGTCGGGGAGCACCACCTCGAGCACCTCGAGCACGACGCCCGGCGCCAGCTCCACGTGCTGGCCGGCCTCGAGCTCGATGCTGGTGACCGACTGGTCCCTCAGCGACAGCCGCCCCCGCAGCGGCAACAGGACGAGCGCCCCGCCGCGCAGGCTGACGAGGGCGTGCGCCTCACTCAGCCGCCCATCGTCGATGGTGAGGTCGCACCGGGGCATGCGCCCGATGATGGAGCCGGGACCCAGCTCCACCACCGAGCCGTCCTGCACCCGGATGATGGCGCGCGCGAGCATCGTCGTGCGGGCCATGACAGGCGCCATGTTCGGCCGTCAATACGAGATGACGTGCGAGTTGCCGGTGCGCGGCTCCCACCGCACCAGCGCGCGGAAGTTGTGCACGAAGATGACGTCCTTCTCGCCGCGGTCGTCGAAGTCGAAGCCGCCGCGCAGAATGAAGTTCTCCTGCAGCGAGCCATTGACGTGCCGGAAGTCCATCGGCTTGTTGAGCCCCGACGGCGACATGTAGTCGGTACGGTTCGCGGTGGTGATGTTGACGGCGGTCAACACCGAGCTGTTGAACGAGCCGCTCGACCACATGACGTTGCGGGTCGCGTCCCACTTGAGCCAGCGGTCGCCCACCGCCGGGCCCGTGCCCACCGCGCCCTGAATGGCCGCGTTGGTGACGACGGTGCGGTTGCCGTTCGACACGTCGATGCGCGCGATGGCCGAGTCGCTGTTCCCCCACAGCTGGCCGTCGTGCCACAGCAGCGCGCCCCAGCGCCCCGAGACGATGGAGGTCGGCCCGGTGCCGAGGTCCATGGTGCGCCAGCCGTTCTGCACGCCCGACGACGAGGGCGGGTCGCGGAAGTAGCGCGTCACCCAGGTGCAGGCCGTGCCCGCGGCGTTGATGCGAATGATGCCGTTGGGGCCGAGCGGCGCGCCGCTGGGAATGACGCCGAAGTGGTGGTTGCCCTGGGGGTCCATCGCCCAGCCCATCGGGTTCACCTGCACCACCTTGATGCCGCCCACCATCGTCCCCGCGGTGGGCACCCCATTCCAGCACTGGTTCGAGTTCATGGTGGACGACGGCTCGATGGCCGCCTGCTGCGCGTTGATGACCTCGGCCCAGATCTGGCTCCGCGCACCGGTGGCCTTGTTCACGCGCCACAGCTGCGTGCCGACGCCGGCGCCGTTGACGTAGGCGATGAGCGAGCCCGGGTCGTTGGGGTCCTGCCGCACGTCTTCGACGCCGCCGAGGTCGTCGGCGATGCGCATGCCGCTGGCGCACTGCGTGGCCGGCATCGCCGCGCACCCGACGCGCACGGTGCCGTTGACCGGGTCGGGGTAGGTGCCGGTGATGATGCGGCGGGCGCCGGTGTCGATGTTGATGGCGAAGATGAGCCCGGTGAGGGTGAAGCCCGAGTCGCTGAAGCGCGCGCCCACGATGAACTCACGGGCGGCCTGGTCGATGAAGCCTCCGGTGTAGGCCTTGTCGCCGCGCAGCTCGACCCACGAGGGCCCCGAGCCGTAGCGCACGTTGGTGCCGGTGAAGGTCTGCGGGCCGCGGCAGAGCTGGAAGCGCGGGTCGGCGTTCATGCGCCCCTTCTGGGTGGTGCACCGGCAGTCGACCTGGAGCGCCGTCGGCAGCCCGAGCTCCTGCTGGAGCGGGCAGCTGTTGCCCCAGTAGCTGCTCGCCAGCTGCGTGTTGGCGACCGACGAGATGCACTCGAAGTCGGCCGCGCCCTTCGGCTGCAGGCCGTAGAAGTTCCGGTTCGCGCAGTACCCACGGCAGGCCGCCGAGGTCCCATCGGGGTCGGGGCACTCGGCCGTGAGGATGCACTTCGAGGTGCAGGGGTCGAGGAGCGGCACGCTCCCGTTGGGGCACTGGCCGTTCTGCATCTTGTTCACGAAGCGAGCGTCGCTGTACGAGATGGCGGGGTTGTTCCCCATGCAGGTGTTGCCCGAGGTGCCGCCGCCGGCCGTTCCGCCACCGGCCGTTCCGCCACCGGCCGTTCCGCCGCCGGCTGTTCCTCCGCCCATCGCTCCACCCGCCGTTCCGCCACCGGCGGAGCCGCCCCCGGAGCTGCCTCCGCCGCTCGTCCCGCCGCCCGTCGTGCCCCCTGCCGAACCGCCACCCGAGGTGGCACCTCCAGCGCCACCACCCATGGCCGCGGAGCCACCGGCTGTTGCCGAGGTGCCTCCACCAGCGCCGCCATCGGCCTGGGGGCTCTCCATCATCGGACCGCACGCGACGAGAACGAGACTGCTGACCAGCACTGCACGCATGTTGAAAATCTCCCGAACGAGGTCGCCTCGAGAAGTGACGCGACGCGGACACAGTACGGAGCGCGGGCCCTGCACTTCGACGAGGAAACGGCCCGCGTCAGACCCACGTCAGACGTTTTCGCTGGGGCTGGAACGACGGCGCGCAAAACCACCCGCTGCGAAACCGTCTCGACGGTGAAGGCTGCCGCCGACGCAGCCCGTGACGCCATGCGCTCGCTCTGGACGCCCTTCGTCTGCCTGACCCTCGCCGCGTGCGAAGCGCAGCCGCCCGACATGGTGGCCTCGCTGCGCACCGACAACCGCTTCCGCGCGAGCTGCGCGACGGTGGCCCTCGGGGTGTGCACCGAGTACGGCGACGAGGCCTTCGCGCTGGGCGAGGCGCGGCTCAAGGCCGGCTGCGACGACGCGAAGGGCGTGTGGGGCCCGGCGCGGTGCCCCACGAGCCGGCAGCTGGGCGCCTGCACGACCGCCGGCCGCACCCGGTTCTACTACCCGGGCGCCGCGCTGGACTTCTCGAGCACCACGGCCGCGAGGGACTGCGTCGAGCTCTACCAGGGCGTCTTCCGCGCCCGCTGACTCTACCAGGGCGTCTTCCGCGCCCGCTGAACCCTTCGCGCGACAGCAGACCGCCGCCCCCGGTGCGTCACCAACGCGGGCGTCACGGACTTCGACAGGCCCGACAGATCGAACCCGAAGGCCGTCCGTTGAAGGGGCTCCCACACGCTTTGCTCCGGAGCCCCCATGCCCGTCCGCCGCCTCGCCCTCGCCGCCGTCGCCCTGCCCTCACTCGCCTTCGCAGCGCCTGACGTCGCCTTCCGCGACTCGGCCCAGAAGGCGCTGGACTTCCTCGGCCAGGACACCGCTCGCTGGCAGAAGTCGAACAACTGCTACGGGTGTCACGTGCAGGCGGTGACGCTCGAGGGCCTCGCGGTCGGCACCCACAACCAGTACCGCGTGCCCCAGCCGGTGATGGACGAGGTGCTGCGCGGCATTCTCCACACGCCGGGCGGCTCGCGCACCCCCGGCGGCCTCACCCACTCGGGCTTCCCGCGCACTGCCAAGACGTTCGGCGCCTCAGCCTTCGCCCGCTACGACGCCCTCGTCAACGGCAAGCTCACCGACGACCTGCTGAAGCTCGCGAAAGACCTCCTGGTCTTCCAGGAGCCCTCTGGTGAGGTGCGCGGCGACCACCAGTCGTACCCCGTGACGACCGGCCCGATGCAGGCCACCTTTCAGGCAGCGCAGACGTGGCGACAGGCCTTCGCGCGCACCGCCGACGACGCGTGGTTGCCCCCGCTGCGGCAGGCCGAGAAGTACATGAACGCCCAGGCGCGCGCGTGGGGCGAGCACCCGGCGAACGTGTACCTGCAAGACCTCAACTACGTGACGATGGGCCTGCTCATCGCCGGCGCCTCACCCAGCGAGCCGCACGTCGCGCGGCTGGTGAAGCACCTCGAGTCGCGGCAGCTCAAGGATGGAGGCTGGGGCTTCCATGGCACTTCCGATGCCTTCGCCACCGGGCAGACGGTGTACGCGCTGAAGCTCGCCGGCCGCACCGAGGCCGACAGCTCCGTGCGCAGGGGCCTGGG
>JALOQF010000377.1 GCA_025459425.1 Myxococcaceae bacterium
CAGCTGATTCGGCGCGCAGCCCTCGTTCGTCACCGGGTGGCAGGTGCTGTCGGGGCTGGCCCAGCACGAGACGGGCAGGCTGGGGAAGCGCATCGTCACCGGCGCCGTGCTTCCGCTCCCGCCCCCCGTCGACTGCACCGGAAGCACCGAGACGGCGTCGAGCTCGTCTTCGATGTCGAGCGCCGTGGTGGGCCCGCAGGCCGTCAGGCTGATCAGCACCACCGCGGAGACGATGCGCATGATGATGCTCTAGCAATCAGGTTGCAAGAGCGCGAGGCGCTGGAGCGTGAGAGTTTGGAAGAGAAGGCTTCAGCGCTTCAAAGCCCGGCGTCGGCCGGCCCAGACGACGAGCGCCCCGGCGGTGAGCCAGGCCGGCGCGCTGGTGCAGCCACCCCGCGGCATCGGCGAGTCCATCGCGGGGCCGGCGTCGGGAGCCATCCCGTTCCCGGCGTCGGGTGCCTGGGGCAGCCCCGCGTCACCCGTCCGCGTGCAGCCGGCGGCTCGCTCTCCGCAGGAAAACCCGGGGTTCACCTGCTTGCAGTCTGCCGAGCAGCCACCGCGAGGGAGCGCGTCACCGTCGTCGCACGCTTCGTTCGTGCGCTCGTCACGCCAGCCATCGCCGCACGCCGACGACATGCAGGTCTCGGGCTGGTGCTCCCAGGGCACCTGTCCTGCGGGACAGTGGTTGCGCACACAGGCACCGAAGCCGGCACCGCAGTCGGGGTCGACGGTGCCGCAGCCACAGTCACAGACGCCGTCGCCACGCGTCGAGGCGTCGCACGCGAAGACGGCTGGAGCGGCGAGACAGAAGAAGAGGAGCGCGGTGCGCATCATGGGGTCGACCCTCGTTGGAGGCGCTCGAAGGTGCGGAGCGAAGCGGCCGTCTCGAGACGGGTGCGTGGGCTGACGGCGGGTTGGTCGAAGAAGTAGCCCAGCGCGCGCAGGTTGCGCGTGTCGGCGAAGCTCGGGTCGATGCCGGCGCGCGCCTCGGGCGTCGACCAGTGCCAGCGTGCGGTCGAGGCGAGGTGGCAGCCGCCGCAGTCGACCGTGCCCGGGTTGTGGGCGTCGGGAGACTCGAGGCGGTCGAGCGACGCCCGCGCGCCCTCGACGGGGCCCTTGCCGGCGGTGGCGTTCGAGAAGGCAGGCTCCATCATCGAGCCGGGAATGAGCGTGGCCGCAAGTCGGGTGGTGCCGCCCGTACTCGTGACGTGGTGCTCGAGCTTGCCGAGGGTGGGAATCGGCACCGCCGTCAGGGTGCTGCCGTCGAGGGAGAAGCCTCCGAAGATCCACGCTTCGTTGCTGGCGTGCACGCTCATCTGCGTCACCTTGCTGCGCTGGCCCTTCGCCACGAGCCGCTCGATGGTGCTGCGCAGCGTCGACCGCCACGCGGCGCTTTCGACACCGGAGCGCTGACGGGCCGTCGCCAGGGTCTCGACCGCTTCGAGCAGCTCGTCGCTGCGCACCTCGAAGAACAGGTGCACCGCGGCGTCACGGGTGGTGAGGCCGCCCGGGCCCTCCATCACCGGCTGCAACACGAGGCGGAGCTGAGGCCGGCACGGCGCGCCCGAGGCTCCCTCCACGAAGCACGGGTCGGCGCGAACGCCGACGACCGAGAGGGCACTCCACAGCGCGTCGGGCTCGTCGACGACGGTGAGCGGGTGGAGCTGGTCGAAGACCTCACGCCCCATCACGACGCCGGCCGGGAACCTCCTGGCCTCGGCGAGCGGGACGAGGTGGGTGACGTCGTCGGGCTCGAGCGCGGTCGGCGCACACGCCGAGACGGCGCCCGCCAGGGCCGCCAGCATCGGGCCGAAGGGGCTGCGATGAAGCTGCATGGTCACGTCGGTACCACCTCGTGTTGGCGCCGCCTCACGGCTTCGTCACTGCGGAACGCAGTTGCGCGGGTTCGTCGGGTCGAGCCGGTACCCCGGGTCACAGTGGCAGGTGGAGCCATGCAGGTGTCCATGGCCGCCACACTCGGGGGGCTGGAGGGCGACGTCGAAGGTGAAGCCCGCCACCGACAAGCGCTTGCCGTTCGGCACGTCGGTGGTGGCGAAGGTCTGGGTGTTGATGGTGACCTCGCGGAACTCGAGCGCCTGGTTCACCGTGCCCGTGAAGCGCTCGCCGGCGCGCTTGCCCATGGCCGAGAACGTCACCGTCTTCCCCGCGGCGAAGACGGGCATGTAGCGCTCGCTGCCCCGGCGGAGGACGAGGCAGAAGGCGCAGCTGGCGTAGCTCGAGTCCTCCGCGCGGAGGGTGTACGAGCCCGGCGCCGCGGGGCCGCCGTATTCGGTGTAGCTCTCGAGGTCGACGACGAAGGCGCCGCTCCGGGCCCCGTAGCGCCACACCTCGCCGCCGCCGTGGGTGGTGGCGTACTGGCCCTGCTCCATCGTCGCCGTCAGCGTGACCGACTCGGGCCCCGAGCTCGTTCCGCCTGCGGCACCCCCGCCCGTCGCGCCGCCTCCAGCTCCGCCGCCCATCGCGCTCCCACCGGCCGCAGCCGTACCGCCCCCGGAGCCACCGGTTGGCACGCAGGACTTCGGGTCACCGGCCGGGCTCGCGTAGCCCCGGTCGCAGTGGCAGGTGTCGCCGTGGAGATGCCCGTTGCCGGAGCACTCGACGCCACCGTCGGGCATCGTGGGGAGCGGGCCACAGGCCGCGACGACGAAGGTCAGGCCGGCGAGTCGGAGCGTTCGCATGGGCGGCGCCCGTAGCATTACTTGCAACGCGATGGCAAATGAGTGCAAGTCGCAACAATTCATGACGCCCTCGCCTCTGGTGCTCATCGTCGGCTTCCTCGGAGCAGGAAAGACGACGCTCCTCTCGGCGCTCTCGCGTCGGCTGCGGGACGGCGGGGTCGAGCCCTTCGTCATCCTGAACGACCACGCGAACGCCCGCGTCGACGCGGCGGCGCTCCAGGGCGAAGGGTTCGACGTCACGCCGGTGTCTGGCAGCTGCATCTGCTGCGACTCGCGAGAGGCGATGTTCGAGGCGCTCGAGTCGCGGCGAGGGCTGGCGCTGGTCGAGGCGAACGGCACCACCGACCCGTACCCGCTGCTCGAGCACCTCACCATTCGCCCGGCGCTGCGGGAGCGCTACGGCCCGGTGCTCCAGGTCTCGGTGGTCGACGCGTGGCGCTGGCAGCAGCGGGGGTTCGACGACGAGCTCGAGCTGCTCCAGGTGCACACCGCCAGTCACGTCGTGCTGAACCGTCTCGAGGCCGTCGACGCGGCGAGGGCGACGTTCGTTCGTGACACGCTGCGGCTGGTGGCTCCACGCGCCGAGCTCGTCACGCCCGAAGCGCTGGCCGCCGAGGTCTCGACGCTCACGCGGTCGGGCAGTGCCGGTGGGCGTGTGCCCGTTCCGCAGGCTCCCCGGGGAGCGCACGCGGTCGGTCATGCCTACGTGTCGCTCCGAGTCCCGCTGCCTGCCAGCCCCGTGACGCGTGGCGAGGTCGAGGCCTGGCTGCGCGCTCTGCCCGACGACGTCACCCGCGCCAAAGGGCTCTTCCTGTCGGCCGATGATGGCGGCTTCGTCGTCTTTCAGCGGGTCGCCGGGCCGGCAGGTTTCGACGTGTCGTTCTCGGTCCTGTCGAACGCTCCGGCCGTCGAGCCCTGCGCCGTGCTGATTGGCGTGCGACTCGATGCGCCCGCCCTCACCACGAAGGCCGTCGAGATGTTGTTGTAATTTAGTTGCAAAAGGAATCCTGTGGCGATAGCTGGACGCCTCCTTCTCCGGAGGTTCCATGTCGCTCCTGCTGGTCGTCCCCCTTCTGCTTGCCCAACTCCCTCCAGCCGACGACGCCGTGGACGCAGGGGCGGCGCCGCTTTCGTCGCCGAGCGCGGGCGATGGCGGGTTCGAGTTGGACGATGCGGGAGTGGTGCCTGGCCGGTTCACCACCACCGTCGTCAACACCCGCCGTGCGGCTGGTGAGCGGCCCGTCGGGGCGACCGGCTCTCGCTTCGACGTCGACCGTGACGTGCTCGGGGCGTCGCTCTCGAGCGTCGACCAGGCGCAGCTCGTGGAGCGCGGCATCATGGACACCACGGGCGCGCTCCAGCTCATCCCCGGTGTCACGCCGGTCTTCGAGTACGGCGGGTTTCAGTTCATGACGATTCGTGGCTTCGAGGAATACACCGTGCTCGACGACTTCCGGCGCGACGACCGGAACACCTTCGTGACGAGCGCGCCGCTCTCGGGGCTGTGGGACGTCGAGCGCATCGAGGTGCTGCGGGGGCCCACGTCAGCGAGCACCGGCTACTCGTCCATCGGTGGCGTCGTGAACATCATTCGCAAGCGGCCGAGTCGGGTGAACAGCGTGAGCGTGACGATGCAGGGCGGTGCGCCCGAGCAGTACCGGGCCTATGCGAGCGTGAATCAGGCCTTCTTCGACCGACTGCTCGTTCGCGCCGACGTCGGCACCGAGTACCGCCGTGACCTTCGTCAGGCGATGACCCGGCGAACGGGCGGCTCGGTCACCGCCGACTTCGCCATCACCCGCAACCACCACGTCGGCGCCCGGGTCTCGGGGCACTTCGACGAGTACACCACCGACACCGGCCTCCCCACGGTGGGTGGGCGCGTTCCCGACGGCCTTTCGCTCACCCGCCGGTTCAACAGCCCTCAGGACCTGATGACGTACAGCAAGCTGTCGCTCGACCTCGACTACGAGGGGAAGGTGACGTCGTGGCTGCAGGTCGTCGACCGCTTCCGCATCGCCACCGATGACTACCGCTATCTGTCGACCGAGGTGCTCACCATTCCGCCAGAGGGTGGGCGGGTCGACCGCGAGTACTTCTTCCTCGAGCGCCACTGGAAGCCGCTCTTCAACCAGCTCGAGCTCTCGGCGAACCTCGACGTCGGGCCGTTCAACTCGCGCACCCTGGTTGGGTACGAGTTGAGCCTGATGAACTCGACGCACCCGCGGAGCGCCGTCTTCAACCAGCCCATCGTGCCGCTCCCGTTCGAAGACACCGGGGTCGACCCACAGCCGGCGATTCTCGTGCGTCGTGACGCCGAAGACACGATGACGCAGGTGGCGCACGGGGCCTATCTGCAGGAGCGGCTCTCGATGCCCTTCGGGTTCATCGTCGACGGCTCGCTGCGCGTGGACAGCTGGGAGCGTGTTCGCCGTCGCGACGTCATCGACCCGGCGAGCCAGACCGTCACCATGCCTGGCACGCCGAACGTGTTCCGCACGGTGGCCGTCACGGGGCGCGGCTCGCTCATCTTCAAGCCGGTCTCGGCGTCGAGCACGTATTTCACCGTGGGCAACGGCTATCGGCCCAACGAGATTCTCAACGCCGCGAACCAGGGCTTCGCGCCCCAGCAGGCGCTGCAGTTCGAGCTGGGCCAGTCGGTGACGGTGTCGGACGTCTTCACGGCCCACGTGAGCGCCTTTCACGTTCAGAAGTCGAACGTCGTCGTCGCCCTCGGCCAGGACCGCTTCGACCAGGCCGGAGGCATTCGCAGCCTCGGCTTCGACGTCGAGCTCAACGCCCGCGTGGGGCGGTGGTTCGTCGGCACTGCCAGCTATGCGTTCACCGATGCCCGCTTCACCTCGTTCACCACCTCGAGCGGCGCCGACCTGACTGGCAAGCGGCCACGCATCGTCGCGCCGCACAGTGGCTCGTTCTTCCTCACGGCGCTTCCCCTCGAGCGGCTCCGCCTCTCGCTCGGAGGTCGCTGGCAGGGCGAGGCGTTCGGCGACAACGCCAACACCACGCCGTTGCCCGCGTACGTGCTGCTCGAGACGGCGGCTTCGTATCGGCTCAAGTCGGGGCTGAGCCTCGGCCTGACGGTGCGCAACCTGCTCGACACGCGCCGCTACTTCACCTCGAGCATCAATGGCTCGCAGGTGACGCCCGGCCCGGGTCGCGAGCTCCTGTTCACGCTCGGCTTCGACGCCTGAGATGACCGTCGGGCCCTGGCTCACGCGCTGGCATCGGCGCCTCGCGATGCTCGGGGCGTTGCCGCTGGCGGTGTGGCTCGTGTCGGCGCTGGCGATGCCCTTCGTTCACTATCCCGCGGTCGATTCGGCCCGGAGGCTCGAGGCGCTGCCGGCGCTCGGCCCCCACGCGCCGGTGGCTGGGCCGGCAGTTTGCGCTGGCGGCCTCGTGGTGGAGCGACTGCCCCAGACGGGCCTCGTCGCCCGATGTCTCGAGGAGCCGTGGGTCACCTCGAACGCACGCCTCGGCCTGGACGAAGCCCGGCGCATCGCCACTGACTACGCGCACGCCGACGGCGCGCTGCGCTCGACCGAGGTGCTCGACGTCGCCGACGTGTGGACGCTGCCCAACGCGCTCCAGGCGCGGCTGCCGGCGTTGCGCGCGCACTTCGAGTCGGGGCTCGCCGTCGACGTCTCGCTCCTCACTGGCGAAGTGATGCAGGCGACGGACACGCGGGGACGCCTCCTGGCCTGGCTCGGCCCGATTCCGCACTGGCTCTACGTCACGCCCCTGCGTCGGCATCGCGACCCGTGGCGCTGGGTCGTCATGGCGACGTCGGCGTTGGCGCTTCTGGCCGTGGCGACGGGGCTCTGGAACGGGCTGCGCGTGGTGTTTCGGCGCGGCCTGTCGAGCCCGTATCGAAGACCCGCCCTGCGTCAGCACCACCGCTGGGGGCTCGCCGCCGGCGGCGTGGCGGTGGTGTGGTGTCTGAGTGGCTTCTTCTCGGTGAACCCGGGCCATTGGAGCGCCGGGGTGCGGCCGACTTCAGAGGCCTTCGGGAAGTGGGGCGCAAGTCCAGTGGCGCCGACGCCCGATGACTGGGCCGTCTGTTCCCGACTCGCTCAGCCGAAGCGACTCGTTCTCTGGCAGGTCGGCACGCATCGCGGCGTGCAGTGTGAGGGACCTGGCGAGGAGGCGTTCGGCGTTGCTCCGACCGAGGCCGACCTCTCCTC
>JALOQF010000378.1 GCA_025459425.1 Myxococcaceae bacterium
ACCGGGACAACGACGTGGCGGTGATCAATCTGCCGAACGGCTTCACCTTCCCCTTCGTGACGCGCCTGGCGACGCAGCTGTCAGTGTCGACGAACGGCTTCGTGGCGGTCGGCACCGGCGCGGGGGCTGCGGCGACGAACCTCGATCTCTCGGACCCGACCTACGCGGGCCCGGCGTTGATCGCGCCCTTCTGGGACGACCTCGACCTCGGCGCCCAGGGGCGCGTGCTGTGGAACCTCGACGAGGCCCTCTACCCGCGGCGGCTCACCATTCAGTGGGACAAGGTTCGCAAGGCCGGCGCCATGGGCTCGGAGCTCACCTTCCAGGTGCAGCTGTACGAGACGGGCGAGTTCCTGTTCGCGTGGAAGAAGCTCGACGGTCCCGGTGGTGATGGCTCCGAGGCGACGATTGGCGCGGTCGACGGTGTCGACGCGTACCAGGGGCAGGTGTCGTTCAACAGCGCGACCTCGGCCGAGTTGGCGGTCGACACCGACCGGTCGTGGTTCAACAACCAGCCCGAGCTGGCGAGCACCCGCCAGTACCGGCTGCGCGGGTTCTCGTCGTTGGGCTTCGTGCTCGAGCTGCAGGGCGAGTACGTGCCCGTCTACGGCCGGGCGCGCGCGTTCGGAGCCAACGACGTCATCGTCTCCGAGGCAATGCCCGCGCCGCTCCCGGCGATCACCGAGGGCCAGTGGGTCGAGCTCGAGAACCCGCAGCCGACCGAGCTCGACGTCTCGGGCCTGCGCCTCGAGACGGTCTCTGGGGCCACGATGCCCTTCGTGCTGCCGGCCGACACGGTCATCGACGCCGGCGCCTTCTTCGTGCTCGGGCAGTCGACCGACCCGGTCGCGAATGGCGACGCCGGTGTTCGGCTCGCCTGGAGCATGGGCACGGTGAACCTGTCGACGCCTGATGCCGTGCGCCTCGTGGTGCCGACGGTTCAGGCCGACGGTGGAACGCTCGTGGTGTCGCGGCTCGCGTGGGGCGCGAAGGCTGGCCTGTTGCCCGACGGTGGCGCGGCGCCCGACGCAGGGGTCGCCGAAGGAACGTCCGTGCAGCCGCCCGAGAACGTGCTGGTTCGCTCCGGGGCTCCACCGTTCTCGTGCCCTCGAACGGGAACGTTTGGACCGCCGACCCAGTTCGGAACTCCGGGAGCGGCCAACGAGCAGTGCTTCCCGTACATTCTGAGCGAGATTCCGGTCGACTTCGAAGACGTGTCGAGCGGGCCGAGCGTGGCCTTCCCGGGCAACGATGACTCAGCGACCCAGGTGCCGTTGCCGGCGCCGTTCTCGTACTTCGGGCAGACGTTTTCGCAGATCCGGGTGTGCACCAACGGGTGGATCAGCTTCGTCGACACCTCGTCGAGCTCGCTCTCGAACAAGGGGTTGCCGAGCGCATCGGCGCCGATTCAGACGCTCGCCGTGTTCTGGGACGACCTGATTATTCGCAATACGTCGACCACAGGGGCCTACGTGGCTCGAACGGCCGGCAAGACAATCATCCAGTACAAGAACTTCGAGGGCTTTGGCGCCACTGGGGACAATCTGAACTTCGAGATCAAGCTCTTCGACAACGGGGTCATCGAGTACCACTACGGATCGATGGTCGGCCCCCGCGCCGACGGCAACAGCGCGACGCGGTGGATTGACAACCTCGACGGCACCGCAGCCCTCGCCATCTCGGTCCGCACCTTCAGTGCGTCAGAGACCGTTGGCCCGCTCGCTGTACCCAACACGGCCTTCCGCTTCACGCCCCGCGCCGCCCCCGGGAGCACGCCATGATTCGCCGTCAGTTCGTTCCCTCGTTGCTCGCCGTTCTCACGTTCGCGGCCTGCCCGCCGTCTCCGGCGCCCGACCCGTTGCCCGAGCCGCCGCGCATCGTTCGTTTCTTCGCCAGCCCCACGAACGTGGCCCGCGGTGAGACGGTGACGCTGAAGTGGGAAACCGCGAACGCGCTGAACACCGAGGTGGTCGACCTCAACCGAGGCTCCATCGCGGCCGTGGCCGACGTGCAGACGGGTGAGGTCACCGTGGCCGTGAACCAGCCGACGGTGTTCGTGGTGTCAGCCAAGAACAGCCGCGGAGTGCGCGTCAGCGCGGTGGCGAGCGTGCAGGTCGATGGCGTCGACGCTGCGGGCATCGTGTTCGCGGCCTACCCGCCGGTGCTGCGCGCTGGCCAGCCTGGCGTGCTGGTGTGGAACGCCCCGAACGCGCGAAGGGTCGAGATCGCGCCGATGGGCGGAGCGGCCTTGAACCTCGGCGGCCAGGTCGCCTCGGGCAGCGTCGAGGTGAACCCGACGGCCACCGAGACGACCTACGTGCTCACCGCCGATGGCGAGCGCCGAACGGCCGTGGTGGCCCGCGCGCAGGGCATCACCGAGTTCACGAGCTCGAAGCTCCAGGTGAAGGCGGGCGACCAGGTGACGCTGTCGTGGAAGACGGTCAACGCCACCCGGGTGCGGCTCACCGGCGCCGGCCGCGGCACCATCACCGAGACGATGGACGCCGCGCAGGTCGCGATGGGCTCGTTCATGGACACCCTGGGGCCCCAGCTCGATGGTTCGTCGGTCAACTACGTGCTCGAGGTCGAGGGCCGTGGCCCCGTCGAGCGCCAGACGCTCACGCTGGTCTACGGCACCGCGCCTGAAGTCCTCAGCGTCACGGCGCCGACGTTCGTGAAGGAGAACCTGACCTTCCGCCTCGAGTGGACCACGGTGGGCGCCGACCGGGTCGAGGTGCGGCAGGGCCAGGCGGTCGTGTACCGCACGCCCGCGGGCACGGCCGTCGGCTCCGGCTTCGTCGAGCTGCCCGCGCCCACCGGCACGCAACGCTACGTGGTGGCGGCCATCGCCTCGGGCAGCCGCGCCGAAGACACCGAGTCGGTCGAGGTCACCACCGTCACCGACGTGGGCACACCGACCTTCACCGCATCGCCCACCACGATTCCGACGGGCGGCACTCCGGTGACCCTGACCTGGAACGCCCCGGGCGCCGTGCGGACCCGCATCATCGAGAACGAGACGATGACGGTCGTCGCGGTGCAGGGCGCGCAGGCCGCGATGGGAACGGCCACCGTGTACCCGAACCGCCCGAACTCGACCTACCAACTCAGCGCCAGCAACACGCTCGAGCCGGCGGTGACCGCGGCGGCAACCGTGACGGTGACGGCGCCGGCGGTGATGACGGTGGCCGACGGCGGCACCATCTTCCAGACGCAGGGCGCCGGTGCCGTGGCCTGGACGGTGGGCGGAGCGGGCTCGACCCTGGTGGGCTTCGGCTCGCCGGCGCCAGTGGTGACGGCCAACTCGACGGGCTTCACCGACATCTCGATGACGGGCACGCAGGTGCGGTTCCCGGCGTCGGCCAATGACGCGATTCTGTCGTTCACGCCGGTGGACTTCGAGACGTTCCTCGGCGGGCGCCGGGAGGAGGACCCGGTGTGGGTCTCGACGAACGGCTTCCTCATCTTCAGCTCGACCAGTCAGACGAACAGCCGGCCGGTACCGGCGGCCATTCCAGGGACCTCGGCAGCCACCGTGCCCGAAGACCTCGTCGCGCCGCTGTGGGCGAACCTCGAGCTGGGGCCGATGGGCGGCGTGTCGTGGCAGGTCGTCGGTACGGCCCCCAATCGTGAGCTCGTCGTGCAGTGGACGCGCATGCGGGTGGTTGGGCAGCCGACGTCCGAGCTGACGTTCCAGGCGCGCATTCACCAGGCGGGGGCCATCACCTTCGAGTACCAGACGATGACGCTCCCCATGCCGCTCTCGGCGTTCAGCATCGGCTACCAGGGGCCGCTCGGGCTTGGGTATGCCTCGGCAGCGCCCGCTGCGACCGACGGAGGCACCAGCGTCGCCACCCCCGCCGCCCTGAGCCGTATCGCCTGGGGCGCCGCGGTGACGTCGCCGGCCGAAGTGACCACCCTCGCCGCGCCCGCCGCAGGGCTGGTGCGCATCGGCATGGGCGGGCTGCGTCTCGAGTTCGACCAGATCGTCAAGCCGACGGACATCATCGTGAGTGAGGTGATGAACCGGCCGAACGCGGCGCTCCCACGCGGGCAGTGGCTCGAGTTCACCAACTTCTCGAACGCCACCGTCGACCTCGGTGGATGGAGCGTCGGCGACACCTCGGGCGACGCGGGCACCACCATCAACCTGCCCGGCAGCATTCCCCTGGCGCCCCGGAGCTTCGTCGTCGTCGCGCAGAGCGGCGACCCGCTCGAGAACGACAACCTGCCCATGGGCACGGTCGCCGCGCCCGGCCTCACCCTGCCCGCCTTCGGCGACACGATTCGAATCGCCAACAGCCAGGGCTTCGTGTCGACGCTCCCGCTGCGCTTCGCGAGCCCCGACGGAGGCCCGCCGGCCGCGCCGGGCATCTCGCTCGCGGTCGACCCGGGGCCCTTCGTGAACCGCGGCGCGCCAGCTGGGGCAGCCTTCAGTACGGGCCTCTGCCCGACGAACCCCGGACGAACGTTCGGCAACCTGTCGCCGAGTCAGCGGGGGAGCCCAGGAGTCGGCAACGATGGCGCCTGCATCGGGTACGTCATGAGTTCGATTCCGGTGAGGTTCCGTGACATCGCCCCGACGGGGCGACTCGTTCCCATTCCGACGCTGGACGATTCCATCGCCTCCGTCGACGTCTCTTCGAACCCGGTCACCGTCTTTGGCACGTCGACGAACACCTTGACCGTGTCGACCAACGGCTGGCTGGTTCCGAGGGCGTACTCGGGGTCGTCGACGAACTTCAACAAGACGGCCCCCAGTGTCGACGAGCCCGATGTGGGTGGAACCATCGCGGTCTTCTGGGACGACCTCTGGTTCCTCTCGACGCGGCCGGGGTCCGCGCTCCTCTTCCAGCGATTCGCGCCCAACGAAGACCCGATGGAGCCGAGGGGCCACTGGATCATCCAGTGGAACAAGGTCGCGGTGTTCGCGACCACCGTCGACGATCTCACCTTCCAGGTGAAGATCTTCGACTCGGGTGACCTCGAGTACCACTACGCAACGATGATGAGCGGTTCGACTGCAAATCGGGGTGACGGAAACAGCGCCACCATCTGGCTCGAGCAGAACGTTCCGCAGGCGCCGCGCGCGCTCGTCTTCAGCGTCAACCGGCCATCGATTCGCTCGAACACGGCGATTCGTTTCACGCGCGTTCCCTGAGGAACCACCATGACGAACCGACTCCTCCGAATGTTGCTCGTTGGCTCGTTGGCGCTGCTCGCGGCGAGCGGCTGCCAATCCAGGCCTCAGGCTCCGCTGCCGGCGCCACCACCTGCGACGGTCACGCTCTTCCGGGTCGAACCGAACGCGATGGTGTCGCCTGGTGAGACGGTCACCCTCGAGTGGGGCACCGCGAACGCCACGTCGGTCTTCGTCGAGCAGGTTGGAAAGGGGCCCATCGAGGTTGGAGATTCGCCTGCAGCGGGCAAGGTGAACGTGACGGTCGATGACGACACGGTTTTCCTCATCACGGCGCAAGGGCCCGGAGGCAGCGACCTGCGCGCCGCGTCGGTGACGGTAACCTCGCGGGCGCGGTCGATTCTCTTCAGCGCGGTCCCTGCGACGGTGGAAGCGGGAGGAACGGCGACGCTGGTCTGGAACGCCCCCGGCGCACGCACCGTGCGGCTCGAAGAGGTGGGCGGCGGTTCGCTCGAACTCGGGCAGCAGCTCGAGTCCGGGTCCCTGCGGATCTCACCGAAGAAGACGACCTCGTACCGGTTGCAGGCAGACGACAAGACGGCCACGACGACCGTGCGTGTTGCGCCAACCATCGTGTCCTTCGTCTCGGTGGGCGCGTCGCCGGCCGCGGGAGAGCCGCTGACACTTCGGTGGGAAACCGCGTCGGCCACTGCGATCTCGCTGACGCGCGTGGGCCTCGCCAGCGCGCTTCCCGTACCGGCGGACCAGGTCGTCACAGGGAGTTACGTCGACACCGTGCCTGCAGGGCTGCCACCAGATGCGGTGCTCACCTACATTCTCGAAGCCAGCGACGGGGCGACCCGCGTTTCGCAGGCGCTCGAAGTCAGCGTCGGCGGTGGGGTTCAGATCACGACCTTCTCTGCGCCTGACTACGCGCTGAGCGGCTCGTCGTACAACGTGAGCTGGGCGACCAGCGGAGCCGAGAGCGCAGAGCTCCTCGTCGATGGCCGTCGGGCCTACCTCGCCACGAGCCGAATGGAAGTCAGTGCAGGGACGTACAGCCTCAGTGCGCCGACGCAGAGCACGCGCATCGAGCTCGTCGTTCGCAATGCCCGCGGCGCCGAAGCGCGGGAAGGCCGCACCGTTCAGGGCGTCGGCCCCCTAGCCTACAACTTCTTCGAGGCCGACCGTTCGGTCATCGCGGCTGGGGGCGAACCCGTGACGCTCCGGTGGAGCATCTTCAATGCGAGGAACGTGCGAATCACGAGCAACACGGGCGCAGGTTTCTTTCGCGAGTTCACGGGCAACGTCGACTTCGGCACGCTCGTGGTGCTCCCGAACGGTCGCCCGGGCTTGAACCGGATCACCTACCGCCTCGAGGCCACCAACGGCACCGGGAGCTCTCCCATCGTTCGGACGGTCGACGTCGACGTGACGACGCCTGCCTCGTTCACGTTCTCGCGGCAGCTGCCGACGCGCGCGCTCACGACCGTCGTGGGCACGACCGCGACGGGGACCAGCACGGTTGCGGGCTTCAAGACAGTCGAGCGGAACCCACCTGGCGAGGGGTTCATCGACATTCGTCGAACGGGTACCCCGGTCTCGTTCGCGGCCACCAGCGACGCCACCAACCTCGCGCTCCCAGCGGCCTTCGAGACGACGCTGTACGGAACCCGCCTGAGCCGCAGCCGGCTCAACATCTCGAGGTTCGGCTGGTTCAACCTGACGACGTCGACCCTCGCGCAAGCTGGGCCCGCGCCACTTCCGAGTCGACACCCTGCCGACGGCCCGGCGAGTCATCGTGCAGTGGACCAACGTGCGGCCCACCGTCGGGCCCATCGACGCCCGCCTCACGTTCCAGGCGCAAGTCTACTCGAGCGGTAAGGTGGTCTTCGCGTACCGCGACTTCTTCAAGGTGACCGGGAGCCCGACCGTTGGGCTCGTCAACACCAGCGAGACGGACGAGTTGTCACCGACGATGGCCGTGGCGTCTGGTGACACGTGGCGCTTCTTCGGCGACCAGGCGCCTCCGGCTTCGTTTCGCATCGAAGCGGCGCCGTTCGCGGGCACGGCGACGGTCAATGGTGAGCGCATGGAGGTGGAAGGCGCGGCCGGTATCGCGCCTGGCCTCTTCAACGTGTCGGAGATCAACTACGTCCCCGCGTCGGGTGTCACCAACGGCCAGTGGATCGAGTTGTCCAACAACACCGACGCCGGGCTCGATCTCGGCGGGTGGGACATCGATTTCGGTGGCGTGGCGACGTTCCAGATTCCAGCGTCGACGGTGGTGCCGCCGCTCGGGCGGCTGCTCCTCGGCCAGGCAGCGGATCTCGGCGACCCTGACGATCCATCCGATGGTGGGCTGCGATTGACCGATGGCGGAATCGTGCCGCGACGGCCAGCCGACGTGTTGTACCCGTCGACCTTCGTCCCCCCCACGACGGGCGCCTTCGTCAGGCTGTCCATCGCCGGGAACGAATACGTTCGGTTCCCGCCCACCACCGCGGGTGTCTTGACGCCAAGCGCCGAGTGGGAAGCAGGGCGCTCGTACCAGTTCGAAGACGAGCGCCTGCCCTGGGTCACCTACCAGGCCACCACGACGCGCTTCCTGTGTCCTGCGTTGCGGCCGCCCTACGGCACGCGTGGCCAGACCGGCACGCCCGGCATCACGAACCCGTCGTGTTTCCCCTACCGGGCTCCAGCACCGACCTCGCAACCGTTCCAGTCGCTCAGCGGCAGCGGAACGGCCGTGACGTACGTGGCGAGCAGCACCTTCGACCCTGCCGAAGACGAGGGCCTCTTCACCCTCAACCTGACGACGCCGATCCGGTTCTTTGGACTCTTCGAAGCCAATCAGCTCACCATCAGCAGCAACGGCTTCGTCACGCCCGGTACCTTCTCGTCGTCGTTCCACGGCGGGAACAAGTCGACCCCCTCGGCGACGGCGCCGGCCTTCCTGATCGCCCCGTTCTGGGACGACCTGGACGGCGACCAGAACGCCGCGAGCGAGACGTACTACCGAATCGACCCCAACGGAGACGTCACCGTGTCGTGGGAGAACTGGGCGGTGTGGACAGCAACCACGGGCTTCGTGACGGACCTCAACTTCCAGGTCGTGTTGCGTGTGAACGGCGAGGTCGAGTTCCGCTACGGGACGATGTCCGGAACGGGTGGAACCGGGACGACCGCCGCGCCGAATCGCGCGCTCGGTTCATCTGCCACGACGTGGATTGACATCGGTCCAGCGGCAGCGTCGATCAACGTCAACACGCCGACGGCCCCGGGAATCGCCCCCAACAGCGCCTTCCTCTACCAGCTCTTGCGGTAGCGCCGCCGTCACCCGGCGCGGAGGGCCTTGAGCTTGAGGCCCACGCGCTGGTTGCCCATGAACTCGTCGACCGACACCTGGTAGGCGAGATCGACCGGCGCCTCGGTCACCCCGGCCAGGGGCGCGAAGCCGAAGCCGATGCAGTCGAGCTGCGGTGCCGGCTCGAGCGTCAGCTTGAGGTGCCCGGCCAGCCCCGGCTGCTTGTTCTCGAGCACCCGCGGTGACGTCACCACGCGGCGAGAGCCCAGCACCGGCTCCGGGTTTCCCATGCCGAAGGGCGCCAGCGTCTGGAGCGCCTCGACGGCCTTCACGTCGAGCTCCTTCGGCTGCACCACCGCGTCGATGCGCTGCCGTGGAATCAACTGCTCGTCGGAGAGCCGCGCGCCCGTCACCGCGTGGAACGACTCGCGGAACGCATCGAGCCGGGCGGGGTCGATCGACAGGCCCGCGGCCGCCTTGTGGCCGCCGAACTTCGACAGGTGGTGCTCACAGCTCTTCAGGGCGTCATACAGGTGAAAGCCCTCGATGCTGCGCGCCGAGCCGCGCCAGACGCCGTCGTGCGAGCCGATCAACACGGTGGGCCGGTGGAAGCGCTCCACCACCCGAGAGGCGACGATGCCCACGACGCCGGGGTGCCAGCCTTCCTGGGCCAGCACCAGCCCGCGCGCGCCCTGGTCGACGAAGCCCTGGGCCTGGTCGATGGCGCCCTGGAGCATCGCGCGCTCGATCTGCTGCCGTTCGGCGTTCGCCGCGTCGAGCTTCTGCGCGAGCGGGCGGGCGCGCTCCACGTCCTTCGAGAGCAGCAGCTGGAGCCCCACCGACGCGTCGTCGAGGCGGCCCGCGGCGTTGATGCGCGGCCCCAGGCGGAACCCCACGTGGCCCGCGGTGATGCGCGCGCCCGACAGCTGCGCCACCTCTTTCAACGCCCGCACCCCGGGCCGCACGCCCGCCGTGAGGATCTCGAGGCCGTGCCGCACCAGAATGCGGTTGGCGCCCGTGAGCGGCACCACGTCGGCCACCGTCGCCAGCGCCACGAGGTCGAGCAGCTGCTTCAGGTTCGGCTCGGCGCGCTTCACCACCGAGAACCAGCCACCCTCGCGCAGCGACTTGCGCAGGGCCATGCAGAGGTTGAACGTCACGCCGCCGGCGCAGAGCCACTTCGTCGGGTACTCGCACCCGGGTTGGAGCGGGTTCAGCACCGCCACCGCCGGCGGCATCGTCTCGGGCACCGCGTGGTGATCGACGACGATCACCTCGAGCCCCAGCGCGTTCGCCTTCGCGATCTCGGCGTGCGAGGTGATGCCACAGTCGAGCGTGACGAGCAGCCGGGTGCCCTCGGCCGCCAGCTTCTCGATGGCGCCGACGTTGAGCCCGTAGCCTTCGCCCAGCCGGTGCGGAATGTACGTGCGTGCCTCGAGCCCGACGTCGCGCAGGAACGTCGTGAGCAATGCGGTCGAGCACACCCCGTCGACGTCGTAGTCGCCCCAGAGCGTCACCCGCTCCTCCTCCCGAATCGCGCGCACGAGCCGCTCGACGGCCGCGGGCAGGCCCTTCATGCGAAACGGGTCGGGCAGCCCCGTGAGGGCATCGTCGAGGAACGACTTCGCCGCGTCGGGCGTTCGGTAGCCCCGGTTCGCCATCACCCGCGCAGCCACCGGGTGGAGCCCGAGTTCCCTCGACAGCACCGAGGCCGCCACACCTTCCACGTCGGCCTCGGGCCAAACCCACGTCAGCGGCGCCGTGATGTCCCTCACGGCACGGGCCCTAGCACAGCCCCCTGACGCGAATCGAAGAACCCAGTCATTCCAGGGCCCTCGGCGTCGACACGCAGAACCTGCGCGAGACGCGGCCCACCCGGCTGGCCCGCGAAGCGGTTGCGCGACGGCAGGCGCCGCACACGAAGCGGCGCTGGCCTCGGGTTCGCACACGGAGCGAGCCGATGCACATGGCGCGACGAACTCTCCAGCCGCTGGACATCACGCTGCGCCACGGGCGGACGTACCAACTGATACGTCGGCTGTTCCTCGGCCTCTCGGTCGCCCTCACCTTTGGCCTGCCGCTGTGGCACCTGCGGGTGGCGATCGTCGAGGGCGCGGGCCTGGCGGGGGGCTCGCCATGGGCCCCGGCGACGCGTGTGCTTCCCCTCGGCGCACCGCCCATCGTCGGAGCCCCCACCAGCATCGCGCTCTTCGGCATCGAGCTGGTCGACCCGCTCGCGTGGCTGGGCGTCGCCATTCAGCGGGGTGTGAGCCTCTCGATGGTGTGGACAGTCCTCCCCGGGCTGTTGCTGGTCTTGCTGCTGGGGCGCTTTTTTTGCGGCTGGGCCTGCCCGTACCTGCCGATCCTCGCGGCGAGCAACGCCGTGCGCTGGTTCCTCGGACGGCTCGGCGTTCCCCTTCGGGACGTGAAGCTGCCGCGGGTGACGGCGCGGGTGGTGCTGGTGGGGGTGCTGCTCGGGACGTCGCTGGTGGGCGTGCAGCTGCTCCCGCTCGTCTACCCGCCAGCCGTCATCGGCCGCGAGGTCTTCCGTGGGCTGTTCTACGGATCCCTGGGCGCCGGGGCCTTCGTCGTGCTCGGCGCGTTCCTCTTCGACACCTTTGTCTCGCGGGCTGGCTTCTGCCGCTCGTTGTGCCCGGGCGGCGCGATGTTCTCGACGCTGGGCGCGCTGTCGCCGGTACGGGTCCACCGGGAACCGGCGAAGTGCACCGACTGCACCATCTGCGACGTCGTCTGCAACCTCGGTCAGCGGCCCATGACGGACCAACTCGACGGCGGGTGTGAGCGCTGTGGTCGGTGCATCGCGGCCTGCCCGACGAAGGCGCTCACGTTTCAGCTGAAGACGCCGTCGGCCCTGCGCCCCGTCACGGAGAAGCCAGGGACATGAGCTCGCTCGACACCGCCCGGCCGCGACGAGGTGCGAAGGCGCGCGCGTCGGCGCCGAGGTCCGGCCACGGAGAAGCGCTGGACGTGAGCTCGCTCCACACCACCCGGCCTCGACGAGGTGCGAAGGCGCGCACGTCCGCGCCGCGGTCCGGCCACGGAGAAGCGCTGGACGTGAGCTCGCTCGACACCACCCGGCCGCGACGAGGTGCGGCGCGCACGTCGGCGCCGAGGTCCGGCCACGGAGAAGCGCTGGACGTGAGCTCGCTCCACACCACCCGGCCGCGACGAGGTGCGAAGGCGCGCACGTCGGCGCCGCG
>JALOQF010000379.1 GCA_025459425.1 Myxococcaceae bacterium
GGCGTGGTGCTCGAGCCGGCTTCGGTGATGACGGACGCGCAGGGGCGCGCCTCGGTGCTGGTGCGGGCGAACCGACTGGTCGGGCCCGCGGGAGTGACGGCCACCGCAGCGTCGGGAGAGTCCCTCACGGCGCAGCTCACGACCACGCGGCCCGCCGAGGGCACGCTCGTTCCGGTGACGAACTATCTGGGGCGGTCCGACGTCACCTTCTCGGCTCGGGTCCATGAGCTCACCACCGGTGCGCTGCGGGGCCTCGCGGTGGCGCGCGACAGCACGCTCTACCTGGCGAACGCGTCGTGCGAGCTGCTCCGGCTCTCGCGCGCAGGGGTCGTGACGCGGCTGAGCGCCCCGTCGTCTGACTGTCTCTCGTCGAGCGGAGACGGGCTCCCGGTGAGCAGCGCGACGTTCGGTGGTGTCACGGCCCTCGCGCTCGACGAGCTTCGGCAGCGGCTCTACGTGCGCATCGACACGACGACGACCCGCCGCATCCGCTCCGTTCCGCTCGACGGCACCAGCCCCGTGACGACGCTCGCAGGCGGCCAGCCCACCAGCATCGCGACACCGCCTGGTTTCGGCGACAACGGCCCGGGCGTGCAGGCGGCCATCGGTGGCGCGGGCGGCCTCGCCATCAGCCCCGATGGGGCCTGGCTCTACTTCGGCGACGACGGGGCGAACCGGGTTCGGCGGGTCGACCTCGGCGCTCCGACGGCGGTCGTCAGCTCGGTCACGACGCCGTGTGCGTCGAGCGCGTCGCCTCCGCCGGCCTACCGCGCCATCGCCGACGACTTCCTGGCGGTGTCACCGTCGGGTGCGCTCGCGTTCTTCGCCGAGCCCACCATCGACGGAACCAACTGCACGGTGGTGGCGAGCAGCTTCCAGGTCTGGGCGCAGGCCGGGGCCGAGGCTCGCGTGCTCAGCACGGGCAGTGTCGACCTCGTCGAAGGGGCCAACGCGCGGGCGAGCCGGGTCGCCCCGGGGCCCACGGCCTTCGACGGCGCTGGCAACTTCTTCTACTCGCGCGACTTCACCAACGTCGTTCATCGCGTCGATGGCCGAAGCTCCGTCGCGGTGCGCGTGGCTGGCGGCGGAGCGCTGACTGGAGCCGTCGTCGCCCCCGCGACGTCCTTCAACCTCGGCAGCGTCAGTACGTTCGCGCTCGACGCCGAGGGTACGCTCTACATCGCGGCGTTTCCCAGCCTCGTCGCGGTATACGGCGTTGGTCGTGCGCAGCCGACGCCCGTCAGGCTCACGGCCGTGGCGGGAACGAATCAGCAGGTGCGTGCCAGCGACCAGGCGCAGCCGATGACCGCCATCGTCACCTCGCCCGACGGCGGGGCGGTGCCGCTCGCTCGCGTCGAGTGGGGTTCTCTGCAGGCTGGCGTCGCCTTCGGCACCGGTGTCACCTTCTCGGGCCCAGCCGGCACGGTGTCCGAGTCGCCGTGGATGCCGCGACGGCCACAGGCGCTCGACGTCGAGGCGCGCCTCGTCGGCTTCACCGGTGACGTGGTGACGACGGCGGCCTTCCCCACGCAGGTGACGACGCCAGACGCGGGCCTCGTCTCGACCATCGGCAACGTGCTGCGCGTCGCGACCCGGAACACGCTGGACCCCGGGCCTGCCGCGCTCTTCGGCAACTTCCGCGGCGACAACATGGACAGTGACGCGCAGGGCGTTTTGTATCTGTCCATCGGTCAGGGCGGTGGCACCGCAGACACGGCGTTCATCGCGCGCATCGACCTCGACGGCGTCGTGACGCTCATTCCCCTGCCGGTGTTCCAGGGCCGGGGCGGGGCCGTCGCCTACCACCGCGGCCGAGACAAGCTCTACTTCGCGACGGCCGCGAGCACGGCGCCGGGCACGAGCATCTTCGAGTGGGACCCCGCGACCCGTCAGTCGACCCTGGTGGCCGGGGGTGGCGTCGCCTCGCCACCGCTGAACGGAGATGGGTCGAACGCCACCAGCGCGTTCATCGGCATCGGCGCGCGCCTGGCAGAAGGGCCGAATGGCACGCTCTTCATCTGGGACCCCGGCACGAATCGAATTCGTGTCGTCGACCTCGGCACCGGACTCATCACGGCGTGGAGCCGTTTCCAGATGGACGTCACGGGCAACAATTGCAGCTCGTCGCCCTCGCCGTACCGAACGTTCTCTCCCATTCCGAGGCGGTTCATCGTCTTCAATGCGAGCGGGACGGCCTACGTGCCGGCCTTCTTCTGCGCGTCACCGTCGGGGTCGAGCAGCTCAGCCATCATCGAGGTGCCGCCGGCGGGTGCGCCCGGTGTGTGGGCGAGCCTCCCGTCCGGGTTCGACAGCTCCGGCCTCTTCGACCTGCTCCTCGAGCCGTCGGGAGGCCTCCTCATGACGAACCCCGTCTCTGGCAACGACCGGCGCCTGTTGCGCATCGACCCGGTGACGCGCACGGCGAGCCCCTTCCTTGGCAATGGCCAGACCGAGTCCGCTGACTGGAGCCCGGCGCTGAGCACCGGCATCTCGCGCCCGCTCTCCATCGCGGCGCTGCCCCAGGGGCGAATCGCGGTGGTGACGAGCGACCCCGCAGGAACCGCCGTGGTGCGCGTCGTGTGGTGACGCGCTGGCGCCCGTCGGAGCCTCGCTCACGATGAGCGTCGTCCTCGTCTGTCCGCTGCGTGTGCCAGGGCCGGGCGCTCGCGGCGCGCGTGGTGCCTCTCAGTTCGGCCGGTCCCACGCGCCGTGGAACGCATAGGGCAACAGCGGGAGCGGCACCTGTGCCACGGGCCCGGCCTCGACCTGCGCGGCGTCGAGCACCACGAGCGTCGAGCGGCCCACCGCCCCGTCCGACACCACCACCAGCACGTGGCCTGCCTCGTCGCGCTCGGGTGAGGGCACGAAGATGGGCTCTCCGACGAAGGCGCCGCCGCCGGGTGTCCACACCTTGGGCTGGCGCCCGAAGTCGGTGAGGTCGACGCGCAGCACCGAGTCGAACGGGTCGCTGAAGCGGGTGTCGGCCCGCGTGGCGCCGAAGAGCACGGGCGTGGGCCGGCCCTCGTGGTCCGGGTGCACGCGGGGAAAGTCGACGCCGTGGGGCGCGAGCTGGCGCCAGGTGGCGCTGGTGGCGTTGGCCGGCACCTCGATGCGGAACAGCCGCTGGGGCGCGCGGGCGTCGGGCAGCCGCGGGTCGAGCGGCGCGTGCGGGCCCTGGAAGCCGAACTCGGCCCCGAAGGCGAAGTCGTGGAACAGGCAGGCGTCGAGGTGCACCGCGCCATCGCGCTCGAACGCGTTGCCGTAGTGCACGACGAACGCACGGCCCGGCAGCGCGACGGTGCGCACCGGCGCGTCACTCGTGCGCGGCACCAGGTACACGGCCCCGGGCGCGCTCCCGTCGCTGGCAATCGCGTCCATCAGGGTGGCGCCGCCCAGCATCGACTTCGCCAGCGTGCCCCACTTGAGCGTCAGCGGGTTGCTCGCGAGCACGTACCAGTTGGGCGTGAGCACGAAGTCGTGCGCGAAGAGCGTCGAGGGCAGCTTCGCCACCCGCGTGTGCACGAGGCGCCCGCCAGCGTCGAACTCGCGGAAGGTGAGCGTCGTGGCGGGGCCCATCGCCACGCTGCACGACACGAGCCGGCCGAGCGCGACGTCGTGCTTGAAGTGGGCGAGCGTGGCCTGGCCTGCGAGCGCGCCCGAAAACGTCTCTTCGCCGAGCGTCTCGAGCGAGTCGGCGTCGACGCCGTACGGAGCGCCCCCTTCCCAGCCCGCGAGCAGCCGCCCGTTCCACCGCACGATGGTGGTGTTGGCGACGTTCCGGGGGCCGGTGCGGGGGAAGAGGTTCTGCCAGAAGTGGTCTCCGACGTTGGTGCCCAGCCCGCGGTGCGTGAGGCGCTGGGCCGCAGCTTCGCTCACGTACGCCGGCGTCCGTACGAAGCGCGCGCGCAGCCGCAGCGAGCCATCGGCCTGGAACTCGAACGCGCGGACGTACCCGTGGCCGTCGAAGGGGTGTGCGAGCCGCCCGCCGATGTGGGTCCACCCGGGGCCATTCGAGAGCAGCCGCCCGCCGCGCAGGGCGTGGGGCACCGCTCCGTCGATGCGCGAGGCCTCGACGACGAGGTCGAGCGGGCCGGGGCTGGCCGACATCACGGCGTTCCAGGCGAGGGTGCGGGCCTCGGGCAGGGCGGTCATCGCGAAGCTCCGGTCATGCGGTTGGTGAGGCGCTCGGGCAGGGCGGTCATCGCGAGGCTCCAGTCATGCGGTTGGTGAGGCGCTCGAGCAGGGCGGTGAGGGCTCGGCGGTCCTTTGGCGAGAGACCCGCGGAGAGCTGCCGGTCGAGCCGGGCGAGCACCTCGAGGCCCGGCCTGATGGGCGCGGCGCGCGTCAGGCGAATGCGCCAGGCCCGCGGGTCGGTCTCGTCGTCGACGCGCTCGACGACGCCCGCCGCCTCGAGCTTCGAGACCGCGACCGACACCGTCGGCGCCTTCACTCCGAGGCGCTGGGCGAGCTCCCGCTGCTTGAGGCCCATGGGAGCGTTCATCAGCTCTCCGACGAGCCGGAACCCCGCGCTCGTGAGCCCGAGACCAGAGCGCGCGAGCGCCTCGTCGAGCCAGCCCTGGAAGACGAGCTGGAACGCCCACAGGCGCGTCACCAGTAGCGTGTCGAGCCGGCGTGTCGTGGCGGGGCGCATCGAATAGTTAGCCTAACGAACGAAATCCCCGTGACGCAAGCCGCGCAGGCTTCCCCGAGACGGCCGCGCCTGCGCCCGGTAGCGTGTCGTCGTGGGCGACCCGGCTCCTGCTGGTGATGATGCGGTTCGTGACGCCACGGGGCCGCGCTGTGCGACCCACCAGGCCGTCGAGGCCGTCACCACCTGCAAGCGCTGCGGCGGCTTCATGTGCGAGCCCTGCACGCTGCACGGCACCGAAGACCGGTGTTCGACGTGCCGGCCCAGACGGACCCGCGAGGAGCGCGAGGAGCGCCGGCTCAACGCGGTGCGCCGCTCGCCGTGGGTGCGCTGCGAGGCCTGCGGCTACCTGGGCCCACGCTTCGACAAGGCAGGGCCGCCCGAGGGCGCCGAGTGGTTCACCGTCATTCTCGCGCCAGTCTTCCTGTGCGTCATCGGCTTCGCCATCGCGCTGCAGCAGGCGCTCGCTGGCTTTCCGAAGACGCGGTGCCCGGCGTGCGATGGCTCCGCCGAGCTGTGGCCCGCGCCAGAGGCCTCGGGGCCGGTGCCCGCGGCCTTCGTGGAGGCGACCGAGCGGCAACGGCGGGAGTGGTTCGGCCGGCGCTGGGTTGGACTCGTGGCCGTCACCCTGCTCGGCCCCGTGGTGTTGTTCCTCCTCGCCATGACGTTCGTGAGCAGCCGCTGAAACCGCCGCAGGTGCGAGGCGCGCGCACCTTGCTGGGCTGACGGTCGGCAGGTAAGCGAGGAGAAACCCTTGCGCTCCACAGCCGCTCAACAGGAGCGCAGGAAGGTGAAGACCATGCGCTCGTCCTCGGTGGTTCGCGTCTCGTGGCTGGCAGCGATGGTCGTCGTCAGCGCCTGTGGGGCCTCGACGCAGGTCACGTACGAAAAAGACGTGCGGCCGCTCATGGAGGCGCGCTGCACCTCGTGCCACGTCGAAGGTGGCATCGCGCCGTTCTCGCTCACCACGTACGAGCAGGTCGCGGCCGTGAAAGACGCCATCGCCGTCTCGGTGAAGAACCGCACCATGCCGCCCTACCTCGCGGCCCCCGGCTGCACCGAGTACGCCGACGACCAGAACCTCACCGACGCGCAGATTGCGATGCTCGAGGCCTGGGCGAAGGAAGGGGCGACGCGCGGCACTGCCACGGGCCAGAAGCCCACGACGAGCACCGCGCTCGAGGCCTCGCTCCCGCGCGTCGACCTCACGCTGGGCATGCCCGGCACGTGGACGCCGACGAAGGAGCCCGACGACTACCATTGCTTCGTCATCGACTGGCCCGAGCAGACCGAGAAGTACGTCGTCGGCTTCAACGTGAAGCCGGGCAACGCGCGCGTGGTGCACCACGCCATCGCCTTTCTCGTCCCGCCGGAGCGCGTGAAGACGGTCACCGACCTCGACGCGGCCGAGGCGGGGCCCGGCTACACCTGCTACGGCGGCCCCGGCGGCAACGCCTCGTCGGTCGCGTGGGTCGGCTCCTGGGCGCCCGGGGTGCGGCCCACCATGTACCCGGCCGACACGGGCCTCTTGATTCGCCCGGGCAGCAAGATCGTCCTCCAGATGCACTACAACACCGCCGCGGCGCCCAACGCCGCTGACCGCGCCGACCTCACCTCGCTCGAGCTGGCGGTCGCCGACACGGTGAAGCGCAAGGCCTTCATCATGCCGTGGGCGAACCCCGAGTGGGTGCGCAACCAGAAGATGCCCATTCCCGCGGGCGAGGCCGACGTGCGGCACGCGTTCCAGTTCGACCCCACGGGCTTTCTGCGGAACATCTCGGGCGGCGTGCTGCAGAACAACCAGGCCATTCGCATTCATGCTGCTGGCTTCCACCAGCACATGCTGGGCACGGGTGGCCGCATCGAGCTGCTGCGGGGCGACGGCACCAACGAGTGCATGCTGGACATCCCGCGGTGGGACTTCCACTGGCAGCGCTCGTACGGCTTCTCGGCGCCGAAGACGCTGCGGGTGGGCGACCAGCTCAAGCTGTCGTGCTCGTGGAACAACTCGGCCGAGTTCCAGCCGGTGGTGAATGGCCAGCGGAGCCCGCCCCGCGACGCCAACTGGGGCGAGGGCACGGGCGACGAGATGTGCCTGGGCATTCTGTACGTCAGCGAGTGACGCCTGCAGTTGGCGTTGCGCGCGTCGTGGCCGGGCGACATGGGAAGGGCGACATGAAGCTCTTCCGCGCCATCAGCCTCATCGAGGGCCTGTCCTGGCTCCT
>JALOQF010000380.1 GCA_025459425.1 Myxococcaceae bacterium
GGCCGCGCCGGCGTCGACGTCAACATCATGCTGGCGAACCTGCGCGAGCACGGCTCGATCCGGAACTTCTCGACGATCGTCCGCTCCGACGTGGGGCCGCCCACCGAGGCGCTGGTGTCGGCGGTGCAGTCGAACGAGGGCAAGACGCCGATCCTGGGGTTCGTGATTCGGCAGGTGACGTCGCGGCTCTTCTCGGGCCAGCCCGCCCTGCCCCGCTCGGTGGAGCAGCTGCGGGAACTCGTCGGCCGGGTGTCGCTGAAGGAGATCGTCCGCGAGTCGGCGGATCTCATCGAGAAGATGTGTATCGAGGCGGCGCTCGACGTGAGCGGCAACAACCGCGCGTCGGCGGCGCAGCTGCTGGGCCTGTCGCGCCAGGGGCTGTACTCGAAGCTGCGGCGCTACGGGTTGTCCGAGTCAGAGCCGGTCTGAGCGGCACCGGCCGCAGGACGTGGCCGTACCTCTTCAGGCGCACGGCGTCTCACGCCTGAGGTGCAGCCGGCGATCGCTCAGCGCTGGCGGAGGAGCGTCGCCACCACCTGGGTGCCGAAGAACGGCACGCCGTACGTCTCGTGGGCGACGTGAATGACATCAGCGCCGACCGCGCACGCTTCCTGGCGGAGCAGCCGCTCGGCCTCGACGGCGTCGAGAAACACGCTTCCTTCGAGTTGGCGCGTGCCGAGGGCCTGGCCCGGCGGCGTCGACCCGCGGAGGATTCGGACGTCACAGGGCGGCGCTTCGGCCACCGAACGGCCGAACACCGGCACACTGGCTTCATCGTGAATGGTGGCGCAGCCGGTGACGACTGCGAGGCACGGCGGGAGCACGACGTGACGCATGGCAGACCTCCTCGAGGTTGAGGTCGACCAACGAACCGTCACGAGGAGGATTTCAACCGACGCTGCGTCACGCTCCCGGGAGGTCCGAGCCGCAGCGCTCGGCTTCACCAGGCCGGCGCGACGCGGGTCTTCTCGGGCAGCACGTTCGGAATCGTCGGCAGCAGCATGAGCTGCACGAAGGTCGCGGCGATGCCCACGGCGTACGCTCCGCGCTTGAGCGTGTTGACGAGCCCGCCCTCTTTCTTCGCGCGCATCGCCTTCTCGGCGAGTCGGTGCATGCGGGAGAGCCCGGCGCGATACCGCGGCGAGTCGGTGTCGAGCAGCACCGGGAAGACCTGCTTGCTGATCTCGGTGGTGATGCGGAACACCTGGTAGTCGTACTCGTCCGAGTCGAGGCCCATGGCCTGGTGGAGCAGCGGCCGGGTGTGATCGCGCACGAACATCGTCGCGTACACGGCGGTGAGGAAGAAGCGGATCCACCACGTGTTCATCCCCCGCAGCAGGTGCGGGTTGGCGCGCATGATGAGCGCGAACGACTCTCCGTGGCGGAACTCGTCGTTGCACCACCGCTCGAACCACTTGAAGATCGGGTGGAAGCGCTTCTCGGGGTGCTTCTCGAGCTGCCGGTAGATCGAGATGTACCGCGCGTAGCCGATCTTCTCGGACAGGTAGACCGCGTAGAAGATGAACTTGGGGCTGAAGTACTTGTACGGCTTCGTCTTCTGCAGGCCCTTCAAGTCGACCGCGAGCCCGTAGTCCTTCAGCGACATGTTGATGAAGTTCGCGTGCCGCGACTCATCGCGCGTCAGGTACGTCATCAATTGTTTGATGTCTGGGTTGTTCACCCGCTGGCGAATTTCATTGTACAGCACACAGCCCGAGTACTCGCTGGTGACCGAGGTCACGAGGAAGTCGAGGAACTCCTGCTTGAGCACCGGGTCGAGCTCTTTGATCTCGGACGCGAAGTCCTCGGGGCGCTTGAAGTGGTCGACGTTGTTGTCGCCCTCGTACTCCTTCATCATCACGTCCCACTCGGCGCGAACCGGAGACACGTCGATGCGGTCCATCGCGTCGTAGTCGGTCTTGTAGAACTGCGGAGACAACACGGTGGCGGCGTTCGCCCGCTCGGTGGCAGCGGCGGCGGAGTCGATCGGCGCGACGAGGGTGTCGGGTGCAGTGGGCGTCATGTTGGATTGACACTAGCGAGCGTCTACTTTTCAGTCAACCCGCAGAGGCTTCGAAATTTCAGCAGGTTGACACACCAATGACGGCCCGAATGGACGAGACAGACCACCATGGTGTACCACTGATACACCATGCCACTGCCGCGCTTCGAGCGACTCCCCGACGAGCGCCGTTCAGCCATCCTCGCGGTGGCGCAGCGGCACCTGGCGCGCGAGGGGCGGAGCGGCGCGTCGTACAACCAGATCATCGCCGAGGCGGGGCTCTCGAAGACGTCGGCGTACCTGTACTTCGACGGTCGGGAGGACCTGGTGCGGGCGGTGGTGGCGCGCGTGGTGGCGCGGCTCGAGGCGGTGTTGGGGCGGTGGGCGCCCGTGGACTCGGCGCGAGCGTTCTGGGCGCAGCTCGAGGCGCAGAGCGCGGCGCTGCGGGCCCACCTGGCCTCGAACGCCGAGGAACTCGCGATCGTCGCGGCGCTCGAACCGAACGAGTGGCCCCAGGCCGAAGCGTGGCTCGACGCGATGCTGGAGAACGGGCGCGCGGTGGGCGTCATCCGGACGGACGTTGCTCCACTCGTGATGGCGCAGGTGACGCGGGCGGTGCTCTCGACGCTCGATGGGCTCGCGGTGGAGGCGTTGCAGGCCGGCCGCGCGGTGGACGAGGCGCAGGGCCGAACGTTGCTGGAAGGTCTGTGGAGCCGCCGATGAGCCGACCGACGCCGGTGATGCTCCGCGAGGTGTTGGGCCTGACCTTCGAGCCGGCGCAGGTGGTGGCGATGGTGGGGTTCGGCGTGGTGCTGGCGGCGGTGACGCTCCCGGGGACGGGAGAGGTGGCGGCGTGGCGGCTGGCGCTCGGCGGCGCGCTCATCGCCGACATCGGCGCCGGGTGTCTGTCGAACTTCACCGCGTCGACGAACGCCTACTACGCGGAGCGGCCGGCTTTGCGCTGGCGGTTCATCGCGGCGCACGTGCACCTGCTGGTGGTGGCGTGGGCGCTCGGCTGGCCGATGGCTCCGGCGGTGGCGGTGTGGGCGTGGACGATCGTGTCCGCGTCGGTGGTGAACCGGCTCGCGGGGAGCCCGTCGCAGCGGGTGGTGGCGGGCGGGCTGTTCGCGACGTCGCTCCTCGCGCCGCTGGGGTGGCCGATGCCGACGGTGATGCAGGTGGTCTCGGCGCTCTTCACGCTGAAGGTGGCGTACGCGTTCGCGGTGCGACATTCCGCGAACGATTCCAGCTACCGTCCCGCGTCCTGATGAGTTCGCCCGAGCGGATCACCCTTCGCTACTTCACGCAGTTCAAGTGTGTCGGGGGCGCGTGCCGGGAGAACTGCTGCACGGGGCTCAAGGTGCAGCTGTCGGAAGAGAACCACCGGCGGCTCGCGGAGCGGAGCGCGAAGCTGCCGCAGCTGAAGGTGTTGTTCGACGAGACGGTGAAGCTCGAGCCCGAGGCGGAGCGCTCCGAGCGGCGGTACGCGCGCATCGCGGCATCGGGGCCCGAGTGTCCGTTCCTCGACGAGGCGCGGCTCTGTCACATCCACACGCACGCGGGGGAAGACGCGCTGGCTGACCCGTGCTCGTTGTTCCCGCGAACGATCGCGCAGGTGGGGAACCGGCTGGAGTTGTCAGCGACGCTGGCGTGTCCCGAGGCGGCGCGGCTGTGTTTGACGAGCGAGGGCGCGGTGGACTCGGTGGAGTGGGCGCCGGGGCTGGTGGCGCGCGAGATCGTCGTGCGGTCGCACGAGGTGGGCTCGGCGGATCCATACGTGGCGCTGCTCGATGACGTGCGGCAGGTGTGCCTCGACGTGTTGTTCCTCGAGGGCCTGCCGATGGTGACGAAGCTGGTGGTGCTGCTCGAGCTCGCGGTGCAGGTGGAGCCGTTCTTCCATCGGGGGACGACGACGTTCTCGGGCGAGGCGCTCCAGGCGGCGGTGGATGGCCTGGGCGCGCGGATCGAGCAAGTGCAGGGGCTGGTGGCGCGGACGCCGCGGTCGAGCCTGAAGGCGGTGAAGGCGCTGGCCGAGATGCTCCTGGCGCGGACGGGCGCGTGTGACAACGTGCGGTTCAACGGGCTGGTGCGGCCGATGTTGTTGAAGGACGTCGCGGCGCCGAAGGACGTGGTGGCGGCGTACTTTCAGGGGCGGCCCGAGGTGGCGAAGGATCCCGAGGTGCTGCGCGCGGTGGCCGAGCGGCGCAGTGAGCTGCTGGTGCGCCGGTTCGGGCCGCGGGTGGAGCAGTTCCTCCAGCGCGCGGCGGTGAACAGCGTGGTGAAGGACTGGTACACGCAGCAGGAGACGCTCGCGTCATCGCTGCGGCGGCTGATCGTGCGGCTGGCATTGTCGCGCTTCGTGCTGCTGATGGACGCGCGGTTCGGGGAAGAGACCCAGGACGCGGAGCTCGACGAGCTGGCGGTCGAGGCGTTTCAGATCATCGCGAAGAACGTGGAGCACGTGCCGGCGTTCATGGCGTTGTGTGAGGCGTACCTGAAGGAGCAGGGCCTGGACTCGGTGGAAGGCGCCGCCGCGATGTTGGTGGTGTGAGGGCTCCGCACGTTTGGCAGGGCTGCCGGACCGTCGCGAGACTCGTCGGAAGTCGGTATCGATCGAAACGCGGCTGTGGTGGAGCTGCCAGTGGGTTCTCGCCCGCCTCCACCAGGTCCAGGCCACCCGACGGCGCTTCGCTGGAGCGCGACTGAGATGGCGCCAGACGGTGGCTCCCATCCTCCGTCACCTGGGAGGCGTGCGGCGCGGCCCAGCAGGCGCACGCCGCGGTAGCCACAATCGAACATCGAGCGCCACCGAGTGGGCCATTCTTCGGCTCCACGTTGACTACCCGCACCTGGGCCTGCGTGGGCTCGCCACCATGCTCGCGCGGGTGGAGGGCATCGCTCTCAGCCCCTCGACGGTCCACGCCATCCTGCGTCGACGGCGCAAGGAGCTCGCCGACCTCGAGGCACTCCGGAGGACCCGGCCGAGAACCATCGTCGTGCCGTCGCGGATGCTGCGCTGGGGGCTCGACATCACCCTCGTGTGGGTCATGCGAGTGGTCCCGGTGTGGCTCATCGCCGTCGTCGACCTGCATTCGAGTCGGCTGCTCACCCTTCGGCCTGTGGCGCCGACGAGCGCTGGGGTCATCGAGGTGCTTGGGCACCTGTTCGAGCCGGCCCCAGAGCGTGATGACGGACAACGGCGGGCAGTTCGTCGCCAGGCAGTTTCGGGACGCACTCCGACGGGCTGGAGTCCGGCACCTCCGCATTCGGCCCGGGCATCCGTGGACGAACGGCAAGACGGAACGCGTCTTCCGGACGGTGAAGGAGTTGCAGCGCTTCTATGCGCCCGTGCTCGTCTCCCTCGCTCATGTGCGCGCGTTCTGCCGGGACGCGATGACCTTCTACAACCACTGCAGGCCGCACACCGCCCACTGGGCTTTGACGCCCGACGAGCGCGACTCTGGCAAGATCTGGCAACCTGTGCTTCGACGCGAGTCCCTCTTCGAAGGCCAGCTGCTGGCGTACCGCTGCACGTAGGTCTGTGCTGCTCTTTGACACTACCGCGACCGACCGAACCACATGGGAAAGGTGTGCTCGTAAGAGACCTCGACATCGGCGGCGGAGCTTGTTCCGGCCACCGCCGAAGGCGGAACCTTCGTCTTCAATTGCCCGATCACTACGGCGTGCGTTGCTCGGCTGCCATGCACGGCGAAGATCACATCACGGGATCCGCCGCAAACGGGTTCAGGGCTACAGCCGCACACTCACCGTCACGTCTTCACTGACACGACCTTCAACGGGGAAGGCTGTCGTTTGGAGCGCCGAAGGTCTGTTGCCTTCTCGACCGCAAGCTCAACGCCAATGTCCAGATCTATGGGTCGATTGTCGAACTCCCCAAGAGACTCGAGAACTACCGTAAGCGGACTGATCATCTTGCGATCGTCGCGACGACTCGGAAGCTCCACTACCCACTGCCTCCCTCCTGAACCCATGACGACTAGGCGCCAACTTCCACCATGAACCCTCCGAACAACCTCGCCGACGAACGCAACCAACTGCGCGTAGAACTCGGGGTCGCGGCTATCGCGAGGACTTCTGCGGACCGCGCGAGTCACAGGACTAAGGCTCTCAAAGGACACGCGCAACCCATCCCACCACGGCGCACTAGCCACCGAAGCCAGTTCTGAAATACGACACTTGACCAAAGTCAGAAACTTAGCATCACCTCGTAGCAGTTTGAGGGGGTCAAACTCGGGCCGACGCGACCGAAGCCAACGAACGTACTTGAGAAACTCGACGCGCTTCCACCGAGTACCTCCAACGCCATCGGGATCAATAGCCAAAATACTCTTCCCAACGGCGTAGACCTTCCTACCCAGAAGTGCGCTAAAAGCCTTGTCCGGCGCCACTTCGCTCGCCAAGAAGTCCCGAAATTCCTGAGCACTCACTGGCGTCGGCGCTAACCAACGCCGAGAAGAATGACCGCTATTCGATGCCACCGCGCACCTCAGTCACTTACTTACCTTGACAGGTTCTTCGCTCTCGGGGAACAAGGGAACCGGGTCAGTCTCCGGCCGTGGCGCAGTCCAAGCGTCGCGACTTGCCTCGGGATTCAGGATTCTATCCGTTTCAATGTGAATCCGCGGATTCATTCCAGGCACGACAACCAGGTCAGGCGCAGCAGTCTTGACTCCATCAGGACCAGTGCTCACCTTCACAGGCACTTCCACCATGACTCTTGCTTGATGAACCACCACGCGCTTCTCAGTGGCCGCCTTAACCAAACTCTAAAACGGGATCTAGCATTACGCGATTTTCTCATCTCGAAATCCT
>JALOQF010000381.1 GCA_025459425.1 Myxococcaceae bacterium
GCGCGAGACGTTGCCCGACCGGCCCTCGGCGGCGCTGCTGACCGAGAAGGTCGCGGTGTGGGAAGAGCCCTCGGCGCCGCAGGTGCCCTTCAGCGACGAGCGCACCGACCCCGAGCGGGTGCGCGTCTCGGCTGCGGCGCCGCGGGCCCCCATCGAGATGAACGAGCAGACCGACCCACAGCGGGTGCGTCTGACCGAGCCTCCACCGGCCGAGCCTGCCGTCGTCACCGCGCCGGTGCGCACCGAGCCAGCGCGCGCGCGGGCCTCGGCCGTACGCACGGTGGTGCTCGACGACACCGGGCCCATGCCTCGCGCCACCGAGCCTGCGCGCACCACGGCGCCGGTGGGCACCGACGTGACGCCCGCGCACGAGCCGGCCGGGCTGGGGGGGCTGATGGTGGTGGGCGTGGTGCTGCTGGCGGTGAGCGCCATCGTCGCCGTGTGGATTCTGCTCACCTGAAGGCGCAGCGCCTCACGCAGAAGAGCGGACCTCACCGCCCGCTGCGAGCGTCGCGCGTGAGCGTCCAGTCGTACGCGCCGAACCGGACCCGCACGACGTCGGCATGCTCGTGCAGCCAGCCCGCGTCATCACCATCGAGATGACGAGCCGTGAAGCGCACCGCGTCGGCGCGGCGACCGAAGTCACCGGCATAGAGCCGAAGCAGCGCGCTCAACGTCACCTCGCGCCGCGACCGGTCGACCCGGGTCGCCTGGCCGAGGAAGCTCCGGGTGGCGAGCTCGAGCTGCGCGTCGAGGCCCTCGGCCCGGTAGGAGCGGATGGGCGGGCACGACACCGCTCCGCAGTTGAGCGCGAAGTGGATTCGTGGGTCGAGCGGCGTCGCCATCAACCGCACGCGCGCGTCGTCGGCCGAGAACGGCCTTCGCCAGAAGAACGGGAAGGCGCGCCGGTTGCCGCGGAGCACGCCATGCTCGATGTCGTTGAGCGAAACGCGGTGACCGCCCACCCACCAGACGGGCCGCTCGAAGAGGAGCAGGTTCGTCAGCACGCTGCCGGTCGGCCGCAGCCGGCGACGGCCGTGCAGCAACAGCGCGTTGTACGCGTTGAGCCAGAAGGCCAGGTGCGAAGGAGCGTCGCCGAGCGCCGGGGGCTCGACGCGCGCGAGCCGGTCGACGGCCGCCTGGGCCTCGTCATCGGTCCCACCACGCACCGCCTCGAGCGCCGCCTGCGCTGCTGGCAACGGCGCGAGCTGCCCTGCGCCAGCCACGTTGAGGACCTGGTGCCACATGCGGGCAGAGGTAGCGGCCTCGCGCGAGCGCCGCAGCTGGCTTCGGGACCTCACCAGGCGCGCCGCCCTGCTCGTCGCTTCGCCCCTCTCTGCGGCTGCGATACACCCCGCGTCATGCCCCATCGCACGCCCCTTCCGCAGGCCGACCTCGACGCGTTCCTCGCCCGTCACACGGCCTGGCGCGTCGAGCAGGGCGCGCTCGTCAGGACGTACGAGGCTCCAGCGTTTCTCGACGGCATCGCCTTCGTGGACCGGCTGGCGAAGCTCGCCGAGGCCGCCGACCACCACCCGGACATCGACATTCGCTGGCGAAAGGTGACGCTCCGGTTCGTCACGCACGACGCCGGAAACCGAATCACCGAGCTCGACACGCGCCTGGCGGGGGAATGTGACGCCCTCTTCAACGCCCTGGCGCCGGCGGTGTGACGTTCACGGCAACGCCGAGGGCGGTGTGAGCACCTGGTCGACACCGGCCCGGTGACAGTTGCTGCAGAGGTTGCCCGTGCCGCGGAAGAAGAACTGGTTCAGGGCCGGCGTGAAGCCTTCGAAGAAGACCCAGGTTCCATCGACGTCCTTCACGTCGACGGCCCAGCCGGTGATGGTGGTGCCGGTGCCGCTGCCGTAGAGTTCCTTCACCGCGATGCTGCCGATGGGGTGCGACGTGTTGCCCGCCTCGAGCGACTCCGCGAGCACGGGGTTGACCCACGTGCGCACCCGGCCACCGTGTGGACCCGTCGAGAGGTGCGGCGCGGCTTCGGCGGGCCAGGGGGCGTACGCGCGGCGCTGCGCGAAGGAGACGATGGCGTCGCGCGTGGTGGGCAGCGGTTCGGCGCCGGCGTCCACGGTGCTGCTCGCTGAGCCGCCCGCTGCGCCTCCGGCCTGACCGGTGACGACGCCTCCGGCTGATCCGCCTCCTGTGTCGTTGGCAGTCGCCGATTCAGGGGTGCCACATGCCGCGAGCGCGACGAACGTGGTCAACGAGATGAGGGTCCGCATGCGGCTCGTACCTGGCGGGGCCAGGACCGGTTACACGTGATGTGTGACACGGCAGGGCCGCGAACGAGGCGCCTGGTGCCAGCGCGACAGGCAACCACCGACGCAGGCGCGCGTGGCGCAGCGGGGAAGCGCACCGCGGACCGTCGAGGTCTGCGAGGAGCGTCGCGCCGGCGCGACCACCACAGCCGACTTCCCCGAGCGTCTTCTCGACGAGCAGGCGGACGCCCGACTTCAGTGGGTCGCGGTCAGTCGGCGCTCACGCCCGGGAGCCGCCGCTCCGAAAGCTCCTCACCAGGCGACAGCTTCGCGTACGCCACCGCGGCTGCGACGACGGCTTCGACGTCTCTGACCGCGTCGACCTGCGAGCGCGTGTAGGTCGACCGCTTCTTCCCCTCGAGCACGAGGTTGCAGGCCTGCCGACAGAGGCGCAGACACTTGATGCCCTCGACCTTGAAGAGCGGCTTGAGCCCGCGCGCCTTGCGCAACGCCTTGACGGCCTGAAACAGCGCCTCGCCAGTCTGCGTCTCGTCATCGGCGTCGTCTGGCTCGCAGCGCCGGCAAATGGTGAGGGTGGGACGGCCCATGGCGCCGGAAGATGTCGACGTGGAGCGGCGCGCGCAACTCTCGGAGCGCGTCGACCATCGGTCTGCCGAAGCGTTCTGCATGACCGCTGACGAGTCAGGCGACTGCCGGGGCGATCCGACTCGTTGCGGTCTGGGCCCGCCGACGAGTGAGTCGACTGGCGGGGCGATCCGAGTCGTTGCGAGTCTGGCCCGCCGACGAGTCAGTCGAATACCGGGCGACCCGAATGACCGCCGACGAGCGAGTCGACTGGCGGGGCGGCCCGAGTCGTTGCGGCGTTCGCGCAGGAGCACGCCACTCGCAAAGGGGAACCACGTCGGTGTCGCGTGCCACCGCCCGTGCCAGCGCTCCACGACCACCAGCGGTGCTCGTGACGCACGAATCACTCGGCGCGACCGCGGACCAGCAGGTGCACCGTCGCCAGCGCGATGGGGCTCTGTGGGTCCTGCTGAAAGGCGCGAGCCTTTACGGTGGCCACCCGTCGGCCGCGGCGCACGACCTCGGCGACCGCGAAGGTGTCGACCGGCGCGCCGGAGCGGAGGTAGTCGACGGTCAGGGTGATGGTCTTCGGCAGCACCTCGGAGGCGGCGCGGTCGAGCACCTCGCACTGCGCGACCATCTCGAGCAGGGCCCCCAGGGTACCGCCATGGAGCGCCGGGAGCGTCGGGTTGCCGACGAGGTGCTCCGAGAAGGCCATGCGCGCGCGCAGCCGGCCGTCGATGCGCTCGAGCGTCAGGCCCAGGAAACGAAAGTACGGCACCGCGTCGAGCACGAGCTGCCAGTTGCCGGTCGCGCGCGCCAGCGACACCACCGCCTGAATGCCGTCAGCCATCGCCGTCGCGGTGTAGCTGACACCGCGGTGTCAGCGCGCCGGAAGTTTGTTGTCATCGCGTCAGGTCGCCTCGTGCGACGCGGCGGCGGCCCGTCGTCTTTTCATCTGGTTGGAGCCCGGCACGTACCTTGCGAAGGCCCGGGTCCGCATGAAGCGGATCAGCCCAGCCAACGACGAAAGTGAGGTGTACGGCACCACTGCGGCCTGACGCCAGCCGCACCCTTCGTCGAGCCATGTCCCACGACCGGCCAGTCGTCCCTGGCACGGGTGAGCCCGCTCCCGGCTCGCCCTCGCATGCCTGCGGACAGGCATGGTTCAGCGAAGCCCGATGCGTCGACGCACTTGCGAGCACCGCTCCTCTTTCTGGGCGCTCGCCCACCCGGCGTCGACGCATCGTGCGTGATGTGGCGCCTCGAGGCGCTGGCCGACCTCACCCGCCGCGCCCGTCGCGGTACACCGTGCTCGTCGCGCCCGGCCGTGTTCCCCGAGCAGGCCCGAGTTCGCCAGCGCGGGTGTCATCGCTCCAGCAGCATCTCGGTCGTCGGGTACGGCCTGACGACGCGGCCGAGGTCGACGAAGCCGAACCGCTCGTACAGTGCCTGCGCGTCACGCGTGCCCAGGCGCACCCGACGGCACGAGCGCACCGATGGGTGGTCGAGCACGAGGCGCATCAACGCCTGCCCCACCCCTCGGCGCCGCCAGTCCTCCCGAACGCACACGTCGAAGATCCACGCCGTCTTTCCACCATCCGACAGGGCGCGCGCCGTTCCGATGAGCTGGCCGTCCGCGCTCCTCGCGCCAACCCACGCCTGGCTCTCGAGGTGCGCGCGCCGGAGCGCCGACTCGGACACACCGGCGTTCCACGACGTGCCGCGCAACAACTCGACCACCTCGGCGAGCGCGCGTCGGTCGAGCGAGGCGACGAGCGTCACGCCGTGCGCATGCCGCAAGAAGCCTGGCGTGGGCGTCGTCGGGTTGGCTTCACGCAGCAGCTCGATGGCGCGCGCATCGCCCGCCAGCCCGCGTCGCCAGAGCAGCTCGAGCACCTTCACGCGCGCCTCGTCACTGCGATTCTGGGCGAGCTTCGCCTTCGCGGTGGCGCCCGCGAGCGGCACCCCGGCGATGAGCAGGCCCTTCACCGCAACCCGGTAGAGGGGAGCCCCGGCTTCGATGGGCACGTACCCTCCGTCGGGCTGCAGCTTCTCCATGAGGCGCTGGAGGACCCGGGCCTTTCGTGTGGGGTCGACGACCTCGGTGAGCACCCCTCGCGCCTGGGCGCCTCGGAAGAGGGTGGTGGCGGGACAGGCCCGCTCGGCGTCGAAGAACCAGCTCGGAAGGCGGGTGATGGTCTCTTCCACCGAGACGACGACGGTCCGCCCCAACATCGACGTCTTCTCTCCGGCGGGCGCCGAATGGAAGCAGACCCACCCGTCGTCGACGACGCCATGCACCGTCTTGAGGAGCACCTCACCGTCGGCGCTCGTTCCTGCCACCTGCATCGCCTCGACGTCCCGGAACAGCTCGTGGGCCAACTCGATGGGCGCCTCGTACTCGCGTCGTCGCATGCCGTGCAGGGTGTCGAAGTCATGGACCAGCGAGAAGGTCCAGTTTCGAGATTTCTGCTAGTCCATGCCAGATGAGCACGTGGGACCTGCCGTTGTTGGAGCGCGGCGCATCGGACTCGCCAGTCTTCCTCCGCATCGCGCACGCCGTCATCGACGACATTCGCCGGGGCCGGCTCACGCCGGGGCAGCGGCTGCCGGGAACGCGCGCGTGGGCGAAGCTGCTCGGCGTCAATCGCAACACCGTCGTCGCGGCCATCGCCGAGGTGGAAGCGCAGGGGTGGGTCCGCACCTCGCCGACCCGGGGGACGTGGGTCGAAGCGACGCTGCCGGTGGAGCCACGACTCGGGCACCGGCCAGGTCTTCCCGAGCTGGGCGTCACGCTGCCGGCAGCGCCGACGTTCCTCTCGCCACCTCGCGGCGCTCCGACGACGGACGTGATGCAGCTCTCGGCAGGGACGCCCGACCCCCGCCTGTTTCCCGTCGAGCTCATCGCGCGCACCTGGCGGCGCGTCGTGCGTCGGAAGGGGCAGCACCTGCTCGCCTACGGAGACCCGGCCGGTCACCCGTCGCTCCGGCGGGCCCTCGCCACGATGGTCTCGGAGCTCCGCGGCGTTCCCGCGGCCATGGAGCACGTCGTCGTCACCCGCGGCAGCCAGATGGCGCTCGACCTCGTCGCGAAGGCCATCGTGACGCCCGGCGACACCGTGGCGGTCGAAGCGCTGGGCTACCGGCCCGCGTGGGACGCGCTCCGGCTCAACGGAGCACGCCTCGTGCCCCTGCCAGTCGACGCCGAAGGGCTCGACGTCGAGGCGCTCTCGCGACTGGTTCGACGACGTCGCGTGCGCGCGGTCTACGTGACCCCGCACCACCAGTACCCGACGACGGTGACGATGTCGGCCGCGCGCCGGCTCGCGCTCCTCGCGTTGGCGCGGCGACACGGGCTGCTCATCATCGAAGACGACTACGACCACGAGTTTCACTACCAGGGGCGCCCGGTGCTGCCGCTCCTCGCGTCGGACGACAGCGGCGTGGTGGCCAGCCTCGGCACGCTCTCGAAGGTGCTCGCGCCGGGGCTGCGCCTGGGCTTCGTCGTCGCGCCCGTCGCGCTCGCCGAGCGCCTCACGCGCCTGCGCGCCGTGATGGACCGGCAAGGAGACCACCCGATGGAGGCGACGGTGGCCGAGCTCATCGAGGAGGGTGAGCTGCAGCGCCACGTGCGGAAGATGCGCGTCGTCTGCCAGACACGTCGCGACGCCCTCGCCGCCAGCCTGAAGCGCCGGCTCTCCGACACGCTGACGTTCGAGTTGCCGTCGGGTGGCATCTCGATCTGGGCGACCGTCTGCAGGCCCCTCGCGCTCGACACGTGGCTCCAGCGCGCCCGCCAACGCGGCGTGGCGGTGAACCCTGGTGCCTCGTACCGCTTCGATGGCCGCGAGCCGGGCGCACTGCGGCTCGTCTTCGCGCGCTTCACCGAGCGTGAGCTCGCCCACGCGGTGGACGTGCTGGCGGCGACGGCGCCGCGGTGAAGGTCCCCGCGAGCCTGGCCCGCGCTGGAAGCGCTCGACGAGCGGGCACGCCGTCGATGGCCTCGCGCAACGTGCCCCTCCACC